>NZ_CP152276.1:1520000-1820000 GCF_038719015.1 Nguyenibacter vanlangensis | reverse complement strand
TGCGTCCACAGATAATCGTAACGGACCACGAGGCCCGGTTTGGGTTCGGGAAACGACACGGACGGCCTTTACTTCAGCAACTCGTCGAGATGGGCATGGTCCAGGTCCATTTCCGCGCGCTCCACAGCGGCCAGCACCACGTCGGACACATCCTCCGTCCGGTGGCTTCGCTGGGCCGCCGCGCGGAGCCAGTCATAATGATCGGCGGACATCAGCACATATTCACGGCGTCCGTGACGGGTGATCTCAACCGGCTCACGCTGGGCCTGATGCTGGAATTCGCCGAATTTGCGCTGGAATTCGAGGGCGCCGACAGTGGGCATGGGCGGGGCATCCTGCTGAGGAAATGGTGATGCCCATATTATACGTATAATATCTCTTTCTCAAGGATAATCTCATTCCTCGTGCTCCGACGCTGCTGTATCGGCCGGATCGTTGTCGTTGGCGATCTGCTCCAGCCGACGCTCGAATTCCTCGCGGGCGATTTGCCGTCCCAGCAGGCGCGCCAGGACGAGGATCAGTGCGTCCGTTCGCGCCTTCATGGCCGGATTGGGAGGAATGGATTGGATATTGCTGCCGGGTTCGTTATCGTTGACCGGAGAATTCGGTCCGGCGTTCGATATGCGGTTTTCGTCCGTCATCGTCCTGCCCTTTCCGTCTGGAGAGGACAGCAGCATCACGTGCTAAGAAACGCCGTGCAACCGGAAAAATAGAGCCATTCCAATGGGTTGTCGGTGTGTGTCGGTCGCTGCGTACTGGGGCGTAGTCAGGCGTACATTTGGCGGTATTTCAGCCCAGACGGAAGATATCACAAGTGGGTGATTGGAGCGGGGGAGTGGTGGCTACAGAATCAAAGACTCCACAATTTTGTTCGCTTTCTCCACAGCCCCGGCCGCCAGGTCGGGAATATTCATGCCCTCGACCCGGACACACCGCACATCCTCAATGCCGCTAAAGCCGAGGATTTGACGCAGATAGGGTTCGACAAAATCCCATGGTCGCCATGGGCCTTCCGTGAAGACGCCACCCGAAGCGAGAACCAGAATCGCCTTCTTGTTCTTTGCCAGACCAACGACGCCGCCATCGGTATAGTGAAACGTCCGGCCCGGTCGAACGACCAGATCAATCCAGGCTTTAAGGGCCGACGGAATACCGAAATTCCACATTGGCGTCGCGATGACGAGAAGATCGGAAGCCAGAAGCTCATCAGTCAGTCGGTCTGACTGGTAGGCAGCTTCCTTCAACCGTATTGCTTCGGCCGGGTCTTTCGTCGAAATAGCCCGGAGCGTGACATCGTCCAGATGGGGCAGGCGTTCGCTCGCCAGATCCCGGCGTACGAACTGCGCTGACGGGCAGAGACTGGCAAGCCGTGTGGCGAGTGTGCCGGCGACCGCTCGGCTCGCCGAATCCTGCCCCCTCGGGCTGACCTCAATCATGAGAATCCGGTTCATGGCGTGGCCCCTTGAGCAAGCGCCGTCAGGGCATTCCAGGCCGCGAGAGAATCCATATAGTCCCGCCAGTGTAGGATTTTGCGGTTTTCGATCCTGACGATCGAGCAGAATCGATTGTCGTATTCCACCCCGGTTGCGAGAATTGTCCCATGGACCTCGTATTCGATGACGACGACGGCTCCTTCGTCTGTCCGGTGGACGACCAGTTTGTCAGCGGACTGAAGCCTGATCGCGCCGACATAGCCCCGGAACGCAGCCATCAGATCGAGCCGCCCTTTGATGACGCGCGGCCATCCGGGTACGTCGTAGAGAACCTCGTAGATGGTCTCATCGGTCACGGCGTCGAAGAAATGTTCGCCGTCAACAAGGTTACCGAGTGCTCTTCGAACCAGATCGAAGTAAGGAGCAGCGGGCTTGTAGGCAGCGTATCTCGGATTTGGCATCTGGTTCACTCCGTAGTTCGCGATGTTGCTTACCGAATGAGAGCTACATATAAATCGGAAGCCCATTGCCAGGAAGAAGGCACTTTGAGATCAGTCACTTACATTGAGGTCAGTTATGGAAAAACCAAGCCGGACTAGGGTCTGTGGGGATTTGGGATTCCTATTTTAGCGGAGATGTGATTCACCCTCTGGATGGATCGCTTAGTACTGACCGATGCCCAATGGGCGAAGATAGAACCGCATTGCCTGGGTAAGCTGTCTGATCCCGGACGCAGTGGCCGCGACAACCGGCTATTCATTGAGGCGGTTCTTTGGATTGTCCGAACAGGCAGCCCATGGCGGGACCTTCCTGCCACATTCGGCAACTGGAATACGGCATTCCGCCGGTTTCGTGATTGGCGCGAAGCCGATGTTTTCAAGCGGATTTTTGATGCCTTGTCGGGAGACCCCGACATGGAATACGCCATGGTTGATGCCACTATCGTCAAGGTCCACCGGCACGGCCAAGGCGCAAAAGGGGGACTCAGAGCCAGGCCATTGGTCGTTCCAAAGGCGGGATAACGACCAAGATCCTGGCCCTGACCGATGCCTTGGGCAACCTTGTTCGCTTCAAACTGCTACCGGGGAACCGCTACGACACGATCGGCGTCGCCCCTTTGATCGATGGCATCAACTTCGAAGCCCTGCTGGGCGACAAGGCCTTTGATGCCAACTGGATCATCGAAGAACTCGACCAGCGAGGCGCGAAAGTCGTCATCTCACAACGGTCACAGCGCAAGAACCCGCGCGCCATTGACGAAGAGATATACAAATGGCGTCACCTGATCGAGAACTTCTTCTGCAAACTCAAGGAGTTCAAGCGCATCGCCATGCGAGCCTGCAAAACCGACCGGAGCTTCGAGGCGATGATATATCTCGCCGCAGGTGTCATCAACTCACGCTAAATCCCCACAGACCCTAGACAGTTGGACCCTGCGGCGATCTGCCGGAGTTCAGATCCTATGGCGGTGCGGGAACTGTTGACGAAGATTGGTGACAAGTGGACGATCTTCGTCGTACTCTCACTTGACCTTCTTGGCGGTCGTGCCCGTTTCTCCGAACTCGAACGTGCGGTTCCAGGCATTTCGCAACGAATGCTCTCTTCGACCCTGAAAAATCTCGAACGTGACGGGATGGTGATCCGGGAAGTGTTTCCCGAGGTGCCGCCGCGCGTTGAATACGAGATGACGACGCTCGGAAGGAGCCTGCTGCGCCCCACGCAAGGATTGGTCGATTGGGCCAAAGAAAACTGGGAAACAGTTAGAAGCTCACAGTCAAGTTACGATACGAAATAGCCGTTCAAGGATAAGGCGGATCAAAAATCGTCAAATTGAAAGCTGATCTTTCGCTTTCGTAGTCATTCGCAATATTGGACCGGCGGGTAAGAGGGGAAGGCAAACCCTTGGTTTTCCTTCCCCCAAACGCCGCCTACAGAGCGGCAGGGCCGCGCGACGGCGCAGGGCTTCGCCCCGCTGGCGCGCAACCCGGCCACTCCCGCCGTCATTTGTCCCCATCCTTTCCGCGCGGTCGCCCGCCTCCGGGAAGCACGCAGGGCTGCTTCCCCTGCGATTTTACCAGCAGGAGACAGGGACATGATCGACAACGCGAATGGGGCTTTCCGTAATATGATCCGCCACGGCGACAGCGTTTCCCTCATGCGGGCCATGCCGCGCGGGAGCGTGGATTTCATCCTCACGGACCCGCCATATCTGGTCGGCTATCAGGGGCGCGACGGCCGGACAGTGCGGCCCGGTGGCGAGGTGTTGCTGCACCAGAGTTCATGGCCGCGCGTCCAGCGTGTACTGGAAGCGATCGACGCGGTCGAGGCGCAGGGCATCGATCCGAGAGAGGCCAGTCCCGATTGCTGGCGTCACCTTCACCATCGGCTGGAGGCACGGCAACAGCCCGACGCCCACAACAGGGCAAGGCATCGGGCATGGCTGCGTCGTCGCGCGTTGCAGTGAGAGTGCTGTCCGCATCCGGGGGTGGACGATGGCGGCTGGACGAGACGGCGGAGCCGACCCTGGGGGAAGGGGGATACGGCGCCGAGGTGCGGGACGCGCTGGCCCGGCGGTCTGAGCATCTGGTCGAAGAGGGAGTCGCCGCGGGATGGGAGCAGGTGCGCTATCCGCGTGGCATGGTGGCCACCCTGCGGGAGCGTGAGGTCGCTGACCTGGCCGGGCGTCTGGAGACACAGAGCGGGCTGCCGCATCAGCCCTCAGCCCAGGGTGAATATGTAACGGGTACCTATCGCCAGCGTTTTGCTCTGGCTTCGGGGCGTATAGCCATGATCGATGACGGGCTGGGCTTGTCGTAACGGATTGCGATGACGCGGAACTGTTTCAGGTTTTTTAAGAACTGTTCGGCAAGGTTTCGTTCCCTATAAAGAGCGAAGTCCGTTTCCCGTTGTGTTGTCCTGTCGCTTTTGGGCGGGATGACCGGGGTAATCCCGCGCTCTGTCAAATGGTCAATCAGCCTGTTTGCATCATATGCCTTATCGGCCAGAAAAGCATCCGGGTCGATGTTCGCCAGAAGCGGTTCTGCCTGAATGATATCGGCATCCTGACCCGGTGTGATATCGAGTTCCACCGGGTTACCCAGAGCACCGCAGATGGCGTGGATCTTTGTGGTCAGACCATCCCGGGACCGTCCGATGGCCTGATTCGTGCCCCTTCTTGACGGTGCCGGCGCTGTGCTGATGCGCCGAACAATCGTGCTGTACGGCGACTGACTGAAAAAACGTTACGACCCTTGCTGTATGGGTGGGGTCCGTAAGGTTTCGAGGGCTTCCGACAGGGCGTGGTAGGTCGCGGCCATGTCGGTGTCGTCATGCGGCGCGCCCAGATACATCAGGCCGCGCGGTAGGGCGTAGATGCCGCGTTGGAGCAGGGCGTCCGTCAGGCGGGCAGTCTCTGCCCGGTCCACCTGCGTCAGGTCGTCGATGCAGGTCAGCCCCTTTGTTCCGACAAAGAGTTGCACGGCCGAGCCGACAACCTGGGCGCACGCCGCGACTCCTGCCCGCATGGCCTGCGCGTTGACATGGGCAGACAGTCCGGCGGCCATGACATCCAGCCTCGGGTAGAGCGTTGAAGCGTACGTGCGCAGGTGGGATATGGCCGCGAAGCCCGCCGCCAGGGACAGCGGATTGCCGTTGAAGGTGCCACGATGCAGCAGCCGCCCGGTCGCGACGTCGTGCATGATGTCGCGGCGCCCCGCTACCGCGCCGATCGGCAGGCCACCGCCTAGCACCTTTCCCAGTACCGTCAGGTCAGGCAGCACGCCGTAGCGTTGCTGGGCGCCGCCGAGACCGAGACGGAAACCGGTGATCACCTCGTCGAAGATCAGTACGATCCCGTGCTTGCGCGTGATAACCCGGACGGCTTCGAGAAAGCCCGGCGGCGGTGCGAAGCAGCCGGGATTGATCGCCGCGGGCTCCAGGATCACGGCGGCGAAGCTGCTGTCGAGCGCGCCTACCTGCGCGGCATCGCCCCAGTCGAACAGCACCACATCGGCCGAGGCGGCCGGGTCCTGGCCGCTCGTACAGGCGCCGTCATTGCCCGGCGTGCCGGCGACATGCAGGTTGTCGATCCAGCCATGGTAATTGGCGCGGAACTTCGCGATCTTGAGCCGCCCGGTCGCGGCGCGGGCGATGCGCAGTGCAAGCTGCACGGCCTCGGTGCCGGTCGTGACGAAGGCCGTTTGTTCGGCCGTGGGCACGCACTCGGCCAGCAGGTCCGCCAGCGCGGCCTCGCCCCGGTGGACCGTTGCCGTACGCAGGCCGCGGGCCATCTCCCGCGTGACCGCTGCTTGCACGCAATCGGGTGTATGACCCAGCAGGAGCGGGCCGTAGCCGAGGGTGAAGTCGATATAGCGGTTGCCGTCCAGATCGGTCAGGTGAACGCCCTGTGCCTCCTCGATCACTACCGGCACCGGGCTCTGCCGTCCGCGTGGAGTGGAAGAGACGCCGAAAGGCAGGTGCGTGCACGCGGCCGCGCGATAGGCGCGCGAACGGGTGTAGTCGGGGACGGGCATCAGGGGGTCTCCGCCCGCACGGGGCAGGCGCTGAGGTAAGCGGCGACGTCGTCGGTGGGGATGACGTCGGCATATTTGCAGTTGAGGTCGAACAGGTTGATCGCGTGGCTGGCCTCGAACCTATCGAAGGCGGTTTCTTCGGGGATGATGGTCTTGAAATTGTAGGAATAGGCATCGACAGCCGTGGCGCGCAGGCATCCCGACGTCGTGCAGCCGGTCAGGATCAGCGTATCGACGTCGAGGAAATTGAGCTGGCTCATGAACAGCGTGCCGAAGAAGCAGGACGGCTTGCGCTTGCCGATCAGATAATCCTGGGGGCGGGGAGCCAGGGGAGCGACGACGCGCGTGGCATGGGTGCCCTCGATGACCGTCTTTTCGTGCCCGCGATGGTTCTTGCCGACCTGTACCCCGGAATCGCGCAGGTCGGCACGGCGCGCGCTTTCGGTATAGAAGATCGGCAGGTTCTTCTCGCGCGCCAGCAGCAGGAGGCGTTCGATGTGCGCCACCGCCGCCCAGGCTTCCGGCCCGCAATGGGTGCGATAGGTCCTGAGTCCGTCCAGGATGTCCTCCGGCCCGTCGCCGCAGAAATTATACTGCACGTCGATGATGAACAGGGCCGGGCGGGAGCCGAAGCCCCCGCGTTTTCCATAGCCCGAGGCGGCATAGACCTGGCGGTCCCGTTCCGTTAGGAACCGGTCCCATAGGCGTGGTCTCTCATCCATGGCGGGTACTCCGTGATCGTTGCGATGCGTGCCGCGTCAGCGCCGCACGAAAGGATTGGGGATTTCGGCGGTGGTGGAGATCCACACGCTCTTGGTTTCGAGATATTCCATCATGCCTGCGATACCGCCCTCGCGTCCGACGCCGCTCATGCCGAAGCCGCCGAACGGCGAGGTGGTGCTGGTGGAGCGGTAATTGTTCACCCACACCGTTCCCGCCCGCAGCCGTTCGGACATCAGAATTCCGCGTCGTAGGGATTCGGTCCATACACCTGCCGCCAGGCCGAATTCGGTATCGTTCGCGATTCTGATGGCATCTTCCTCGTCGCGGAAGCGCAGCACGCTGAGGACGGGGCCGAAGACTTCCTCGCGCGCGATGCGCATGTCATTAGTTACGTCTGCAAAGATCGTGGGTTCGAAGAACAGTCCGTTGGGGAAGCCGGGAACCGCGCGGGGTTTGCCGCCGGCGACCAGGCGCGCGCCGTCCTGCTGCGCGATGTCGACATAGGAACGGACTTTCTCGAACTGCGGCCGGGTGGAGATGGGCGCGATCTGGGTCGCCGGGTCGGCGGGGGAGCCGAAACGGACATCGCGGATGAAATCGACCAGGCGTGCCAGAAACGCATCGTGGATGCTGTCCTGCAGCAGCAGGCGCGAGCCTGCCACGCAGGTCTGGCCGGAGGCGGCGAAAATGCCAGCAACCGCCCCCTTGACCGCCTGGTCCATATCCGCGTCGGCGAAGACGATATTGGGAGATTTGCCGCCCAGTTCGAGCGTGACGCGCTTCATGTGCCGTGCCGCCTTCTCGGCGATGATGCGACCGGCCTCCGGGCCGCCGGTGACGGCGATGCGCTGGATGCCGGGATGGCAGACCAGGGCGTCGCCCGTCACGGCACCGCGGCCGGTGACCACATTGACCACGCCGGGCGGGAAGCCTGCCAGTTCAACAAGCTTGACGAATTCCAGCAGCGAGGCCGACGTGAATTCGGACGGCTTGAGAACCACCGTCGCGCCCGCCGCCAGGGCCGGCGCCAGCTTGAGGCTGGTCAGCGGCAGGGGCGAGTTCCACGGCATGATGCAGGCGACCACGCCGCAGGGTGCGTATGTCGTGAAATTGAAGATGCCGGGCTTGTCCGATGGAATCACGGAACCGCCGACCTTGTCTGCCAGTCCGCCGTAATAATAGTAATATTGCGCCATGTAGCGCATCTGCATGGAGAGTTCGGCAATCAGCTTGCCGTTGTCCTGGAGTTCGACCCTGGCCAGCCAGTCGGCGTTCTGTTCGATCAGGTCGCCCAGCCGGCGCAGCAGGGCGCCGCGCGCGGTCGGCCGCGTGGTGGCCCAGGGGCCGGTGGCGAAGGCGGCCGTGGCCGCGCGGACCGCGCGGTCGACATCCGATGCGGTGCCGTCGGGCACGCGTGCCCAGACGGTGCCCGTGACCGGGTTGTCGGAATCGATCCAGCCCTCGCCGTCGGAATCGACGAACGCGCCGTCGATATACTGGCGATAGACGAAGCACCCATCCTCGGCGCGAGGGGTGGGCGCCAGGCGGGAATCGGTCGGAGTGACATCGACAAGCAGCGCGCTCATGCTGGTTTTTCCTGCTCCGTTCAGGGTGTTTGACTTCATATGTATTATGTGTATGACATTAAGTCATGAACCGCAAGCGACATCGTTTCGGTTGCGGCACCCATGGAGCATGAAAAGAGACGCCATGACAGGAAACACCGCTCGATGAACGGTAAGGTCATCATCTGCGGCGCGGGACCGGTGGGTCTCGTCACGGCGCTGCGTCTGGCCCGCGCAGGCGTTTCGGTCTGCGTTCTCGAAAAGCGGGAGACGATCAATGTCGCGTCCAAGGCGTCGACATTCCATCCGCCGACTCTTGATATCCTTGACCGGCTGGGGTTGCTCGAACCGGTGCGCGGGCGGACGCGCGTGGTGCGGGCCGCCCAGTATCGCACGGTCGCGGGGCCGTTCGCGCGCTTTCCGTTCGAGATGCTTGCTGACCTGACCGAACATCCGTATCGCGTGCATGTCGAACAGGCCGAAATCGCGCGGGCGGCGCTGGATGCGCTGGAGAGGCTGCCCCATGTGCGCCTGCTGTTCGGTGCCGACGTGCTGTCGGGCGAGAGCGCGGATGGCGCCGCTTGCGTGCGGTTCTGGCATGATGGCCGCGAGCAGGCGCTGGAGGCGGATTTCGTGCTGGTGGCCAACGGGGCGGGCAGCGCCCTGCGCGAGCAGATGGGCATCGGTTTCGATGGCAAGGTCTATCCCGGCGAAGTGCTGCGTGTAATCACTCGTGCGCCGATGGCCGATTTCATTCCTGGTCTGGACGGCGTGACCTATCTGTTCGACGGCAATCGTTCGATCAGCCTGCTTGAAATGCATGATTGCTGGCGCGTCATCCTGCGTCCGTCCGATGCGGCGCTGGATGAGACGCGGCGTGATCGGGCCTGGGTCGAAGCCGTGCTGCGCGATGTGCTGCCGGCGGCCATCGCGGCGCCGCCGGTCGATGGCTGGGACCTCTATCGCGCATCGCGGCGCATTGCCTCGCGCTATGCGGTGGATCGTGCCGTCCTGATCGGGGATGCGGCCCATGTGACGAATACGCGCGGCGGGATGAACATGAATTGCGGCATGCATGACGGGTGCGTGATTGCCAATGCGGTCCTGCGTGCACTGGAGAGCGGCGACGTGGCGCCGGTTTTGGCGGCAGCCGAACGGCGGCACAGGGTAGGCAGCACGCTGCTGGCGGAACGGACCGACCGCAGCGTGGGTGACCTGTCGCACTGGGCCGAGTGCGTGCGCGCGATCGCGGCCGACCCGTGGGAGGCGCGGGCATTCCTCGTCGAGACCTCGATGCTCGACATGATCGACCGGGAGGATATCGATGCGATCTGAGACACTGGCTGCCGCGCAGTGCGCGGGGCTGACCGATCTGGAGGGGATGCCGCGGCTGGGCGTTCTCGTGCCCCCGGCCAATCCGACGGTCGAGCCCGAACTGGCGCGCCTTCTGCTGCCTGCCGGCAAGCTGTACGCGGCGCGCTTTCCGGTGATGCCGGATACTACGCTGGACGAGCGTAACGCGCGCTATATCGACCTGTACGGCCCGATGCTGGGACAGATGGCGGGGCTGTCGCTGAACGCGGCGGTGGTGGGGCTGACCGGGCCGAGCTATCGCCTGCTGCCGGACGGGGACCGGGCATTGTCGGAGCGTCTGGGGACGGAGGCGATGAAGGTGGCGACGGCCAGTCACGCCATCGGTTGCCTGCTGGAGGCGCTGGGCGTGCGGCGGCTGGCCCTGGTCTCGCCTTACCAGAAGGCGTTGACGGCGCAGGCCGTGGCCTATTGGGAGGCGGCCGGCCATGACGTGGTGCAGGTGGTGAGCCTGTCGGACACATTCCGTGCCTACGAGATGGGTACGGCGGACGTTCAGCGGGGGCTGGATGGCATTTCGGGCGATGCGCAGGCGGTGGCCATCAGCGGGACCGGCCTGCTGACGTTGCCGGCGATTCTGGCGGCGCGGCAGGCGGGGTTCGTGCCGATCCTGTCGTCGAACATCGCCTGCGCGTGGTGGCTGCGCCGGGCGGCCGGCGTGCGCGTGTCCGCGCCGGTGCTGGAGGCCGTTCTGCCGGAGGTGGCGTGACCGCGGCCGCAATCGTGCCCCCGGAGGGGCGGTGGGCGTGGAGGATGGATGGATCACGCGTGTCGTTCCGTGCTTCATTGCGGGGCAAACCGACGCGAGTTCCCAGAATTTTCATGGCTGCCAAGAAACCGACTGTCCAGACCGCCCTGCGCGATATCGAGCCCCTGTCGCAACAATCGCTGATTCCCCTGCATCATCGTGTCTACGTCGTGCTGTATCGCAAGCTCATGGAGGGCAGTTTCCAGCCGGATGAGCCCATGCCGACGGAGGCGGAGCTGTCCGAGGTCTTCGGCGTGTCGCGCATTACGCTGCGCACGGCGATGAAGCGGCTGGAAAGCGAGGGGCTGATCCGTCGCCTGCGTGGGCGCGGGACCTTTCCGCTCGCGGCCCCGATCCGGGCGGCCATGCAGTCGACTGCGGTACGGCGTAATCAGGTCTCGCTGGCCTTCAAGACCCAGGTGCGGATCGTCGGTTATGAAACCGTCGATGCGTCGCCGGTCATGGCTGAACAGCTGGGCGTGCCGGTCGATGCGCCGTTGCTGCGGATCGAACGCGTGCGCTCGGACACGCGCTCCGCGATATCGCATTCCGTCTGTCTGCTGCCTGCGGAGTTCGCCCGTTTCCTGCCGCGCCGGCAATTGGGGACGCTGCCGGTTTCCGCCGCGCTGGAAGCCGCGGGCGTGGAACTGCACGATTTCGACGAGCACCTCAACGCCTGTGCGGCCGATGCGACGGCGGCCGAGGCGCTGGGAGTGGATATCGGCACGCCGCTGCTGTCCATGCTGCGAATCGCGCGGGATGCCGCCGGGCGCGTCGTGGAGCGGCTGATGGTGATGTACCGCCCGGACCGGTACGAATATTTCCTTTCCTATTCGGCGGAAAGCCTGCGGCATGGCGAGCATGCCCTGCATCTGAGCGTGCGCGATCTGGCCCCGCCCGCAGCGGGAACGGAATGACCGCCGCGCCTTCCGGCCGTCTGCGCGGCGAACTCGGCCTGGCCGACGTGGTGGCCCAGGCCGCCTCGGGCGTCGGGCCGATCTATTCGGCGATCGTCTTCGTGCCGCTGGTGACGGTGGGGGCTTCGGGCTTCGGCGCGGGCGGGGCGGTGCCGCTGTGCATTCTGATCGCCGCGTTTCTGCTGATGGCCGTTGCCCGTGTCTTTGCGGGTTTCGCGCGGCAGGTCCGCACGCCGGGATCGTTGTACGATTACCTCAAGCTTTCTCTCGGGCGTCGGGCGGGCACCGTGTTCGGGCTGCTGTTCTATGCCTGTGCGATTGCGGCCTTCGTCAACGGTACGCTGACTTTCGGCGGGCTGGCGGCCACGATGGCCGACCATCTGACCGGCCATGTGCTGCCATGGTGGCTGGGGGCGCTGGGTGGACTGGCACTGGTGGCGCTGTCGGTTTCCCGCGGCATCACGATGGCGGTGCATCTGCAGCTTGCCATCAGCGTCGTGTCGATCGGTGCCGTCGGGCTGTTCTCCGCCTGGGTTCTGGTGCAGTCGCCGCATCTTCCGGCGGTGGCGCAGGCGGGTCTGCTGCCGGCGGCGCAGGGGCACGGGCTGGCCGGTGTCATGATGGGGCTGAGCTTCGCCTTTTTCATGTATGGCGGTTTCGAGGGGGCGGCGAGTCTGGCCGAGGAATGCCGCAACCCGACGCGGGCCATTCCGTGCGCCATGATCCTGACGATCTGGGTCAATGCGGCCTTCTACCTGCTGACGGCCTTTGCGGCCCTGGCCGGGTTCGGTGCCGACGCGGGGCGCCTGGGCGGACAGGAGATGCCGCTGCTGGCCCTGGCGGCGGACCCACGCTACGGCGGGCCGGCGATCGAGGGCATTCTGATGACGATGACCCTTGCCGACGTACTGGCGATGATTACGGCCGGCAGCATCGCCATCGCGCGCGGGTTGCTGTGTCTGGCGCGTGACGGGGTGCTGCCCGCCGCCTTTGCCCGCACCAGCAACGGGCGCGGGGTGCCGGTGCTGCCCAATCTGGTCTTGCTGGGCGGAACGGCGGCGCTGGTGGCCGCGATCCGCATTGCGACGGGGCCGGTACCGGGACAGGAATCCTATATGGGGTGGTTCATCTGGATCGGCACATTTGCCAGCCTGAACCTGCTGATCGCCTGGTGTGCGACCTGCATCGGCGGATTCGTGATGGGGCGGCTACCCGGGGGAGGTAGCGAGATGCGGTTCTGCGCGGCGACCGGCACGCTCGCGACCCTGGCGGTGATCGGGGTTACGCTTGGTCTGCTGGAAGGATCGGAGCGGCTGGTGCCGCTGGTGATTGCACTGCTGGCGCTGGTCGGATGGTGGGCGATGCGTCCAGCGCGGTCATGAGGTTGGCGCGCGCCTTTTCGATATGCTGTTCCATCAGCGAGCGGGCCAGGTCAGCGTCGCGCGAGCGGATTGCGCGCAGGATCTGCCAATGTTCCTGGTATGCGACGCTCTTGCGTTCCGGCCGGGCGCCGGACCAGCGGCGATAGAGCCGGAGCAGCGGATAGAGATCGCCGCCCAAGACCGCCGAGATGCGCGGGCTGCTCGCATGCTCGATCAACTGGAGGTGAAAGTCGAAATCGTCGGGGGGGATGTCGGGATCGCCCAGGTCGCGGCGACGCGCCTGCTCGAGCGCGGCCAGCAGGCAGGTGATCGCGGACTCGTCCATGCGGGTGGCGGCCAGGGCGCAGGCGCGGCCTTCCAGTGCGACGCGCATGTCGAACAGGTCGTCTACCGCTGCCCTGTCCAGCAATGCCACGCGTGCGCGGGCGAAAGGCTCGCGGGTGACCAGGCCGATGCCCTGCAGGCGGCGTATCGCCTCGCGCACCGGGCCGCGGCTGACGCCGAACTGACGGGCCAGGGTCGCTTCGCCCAGCGTGGCGCCGGGGGCGATCCCGCCCGAATGGATCAGGGCCAGGATGTCACGAAACAGCGCTTCGCCCAGCGAGCGGGCGCTGTCGTCTTCCTCCTGACCGTCCATGACATTCTCCTTGATCCTGTTGTCACCCCGCGCCGGACGTACGGTGGAGATAGCGGCCGCGACGTGTCTCCGCTTCGTCCGTCAGGGTGCCGTTTTCCATCATGACGCGGCCTCCGGCAACTGTCAGGGACGGCCAGCCACGCAATGTCATCCCCTCGTACGGCGAATAGTCGGAGTGCGATTCCAGCGTCGCCGCCTGCACCACCCTTTCGCAATCGGGATCGACGACCACCAGGTCGGCGTCGTCGCCGACCCGCATGGAGCCTTTGCCGGGAATGCGATACAGAGCCGCGACGTTTGCCGATGTGACGGCCGCCAGGCGTTCGGGCGGGATGCCGCGCTGGTGCCATCCTTCGGTGATCAGCACCGGCAGCAGGGTCGCGATGCCGGGAAACCCCGCCGATGCCTGCCATATGTCGGGGCCCTTGGTCGCGCGCTTGCGTGGGACGTGATCGGAACCGACGGTGAGAATCTGCCCTTTTGCAATGCCGTTCCACAAGGCGTCGACATCGCGCCGGCCGCGCAGCGGGGGATTGACCTTGCCCAGCAGGCCGGCGGTGCTGTCGGTCGACAGGGACAGGTAGTGGGCGCAGGTCTCGACCTCTATCGGGGCGGGATGGCTGCGAGCGCGCAGCATCTGGACGATATCGAGCCCCTCGCCGGCCGACAGGTGTACGATGTTGACCCGGCAGCGTGTCTTTTCGCTGAAATAGCCGACGCGGAACACGTTCTCGGCTTCGAGGAAATCGGGGCTCTGTTCGTCCCAGGCCGCCAGATCGTCGCGGCCGGCTTCGCGCAGCGGAGTACGCAGGCCGGGAATGACTTCGACATTCTCGCAATGCACACCCAGCACCGAGCCGGACAGGGATGCCAGTTGGCGCATTGCCGCGAACAGTAGCCCGTCGTCGATTTCGGTGAAGCCCTTCGCGGCACCGGAAGCGCCTTTGTACATCAGGTAGAGTTTCGCTGAATTGACGCCGAAACGCTCCATGACCTCGGGCAACTGGGCGACGTGGCGCAGGCTGGTCAGGCCGAAATGGCAGCCGAAATCGAGACAGGAAAGCCGTTCGCCGGCGGCGATCCAGCGGGGGGTGGAATCCGCGAGGTCGGCGGAGCGGTGGAAACTGAGATAGGACGTGACGCCACCCAGCGCCGCCGAGCGGGATTCCGTGCGGAAATCGTCGTCGCCCGCTCCAAAACCGAAATGGGTGTGCGGGTCGATCAGCCCCGGCATGATCCAGGTACCGTGACAGGGAATCACACGATGGGCGGGAATGTCTTCGCCCGGGGCGAGGATGGCGGCGATCTTTCCGTCGCGGACGGCGACGGAGCCCCGGCCCGTTCCGAGGCCGGGCCAGACGATCTGCCCGTCCTTGAGCAAGAGGTCAGCCTTCATTGTCATCTGCTCCGTGTTGCGGCCGCAGGTCCGGGGCAACCGCCGCCAGCAGGGCCTCGTGTATGCCGCCCTGCCGCAGGAGGGCGCGTTCGCTGTTCGTCAGCAATGCCGCATGGGTGACGAAACGGCGGATGCCGGTGTCTCCTGCGGCTTCGACGGTGATTGGGGCGCCATCGGCGATGCCGGCCCGCAACCCGTGAAAGGAGAAGGTCTCGAGGCCGGTCAGCCCGAGTTCCGGCCAGCTTTCGCCGTCCGCGAACAGCAGGGGAAGGACGCCCATCCCGACCAGATTGGCGCGGTGAATCCGCTCGAAATCGCGGGCGATCACGATTCGTACGCCCAGCATGGCCGTGCCGCGGGCCGCCCAGTCGCGGCTGCTGCCGGTGCCGTAGCGATGGCCGCCCAGCACGATCAGGGGCACGTCGCGGGCGCGCCATGCCATGGCAGCGTCATGGATGGTCTGGCGCGTGCCGTCGGGGCCGGGTGTTTCCCACCCCCTGCCGTCGCCGGCCAGCGCATTGCGGATACGAATATTGGCGAAGGTCGCGCGTGTCATCACCTCCGGGTTGCCGCGGCGGGCGACGTAGGTGTTGAACGCCGGACGTGCGATGCCCAGGCCGGAGAGGTAGAGTCCGGCCGGACTGTCTGGCGGAATTTCGCCACTGGGCGAGATGTGATCGGTTGTCAGGGAATCGCCGAATGCCGCCAGCACTCTTGCGCCGTCGATATCGTCCAGCGACCAGTCTGCGCCATTCTGGGCGCCGAGGCGGGGGCGGCAGAGATAGGCGGAGTCTGGCTGCCAGGGATAGGTATCGCCACCGGGTGCCGCGAGAGTGCGCCAGAGGTGTCGGCTTTCCTCGGGCGCTTCACCTGGGCCGCCTCGGCCCGCATTGTCGCCGAGGGCCGCGGACAATTCTTCTGACGTGGGCCAGAGGTCGCGCAGATGGACGGCCGCGCCGGTGGAATCGTGGCCGACAGGGTCCGATTGCAGATCGAGATCCACGCGTCCCGCCAGGGCGAAGAGGACCACCAGGGGAGGCGAGGCCAGGTAGTTTGCCGGCAGCAGGCGGTGGATGCGGCCCTCGAAGTTCCGGTTGCCCGACAGCACGGCGACGGCCCGCACGCCATGCCGTTCGATCGCCTGTTCCATCACCGGCAGCAATGGCCCCGATTTGCCACCGCAGGTGGTGCAGCCGTAGCCGGCAATCGCGAAGCCCAGTGCCTCCAACGAAGCGAGCAGGCCGGTGCGTTCCAGCAATGTTTTCACCGACGGCGAACCGGGGGTCATGGATGTCTTGACCCACGGGGGCACGCGCATGCCGCGTGCGACGGCTTTGGCGGCGACCAGACCGGCCGCCAGCATGACAGAGGGATTGGCGGTATTGGTGCAGGAGGCGATGGCCGCGATGGCGACTGCGCCGTCGGCGATGCCGTCCACCTGGCGAAGGGTGCCGTCTTCCTCGTTCTGCAGCGTGCGGAAGGAGCGTGCGGCCTCCGCGAGGGGCAGGCGCTGTTCCGGGCGGCGTGGACCTGCGACGGACAGGCCCAGTGTCGACAGGTCGATCCGGATGACCCGATCATAGATGGGATCGGGAGAGGGGAGCGCCAGAGGTCGGAAGAGGCCGCCGCGCCGGGTCCATGTTTCCAGATCCGCTGCTGCGCCGCGTGTTGCAGCCATGTAGCGGCAGGTTTCCTCGTCGACGGCGAAGAAGCCGCAGGTTGCGCCGTATTCGGGTGCCATGTTGGCGAGGGTGGCGCGTTCTTCCAGCCGCAGGTGGCGTATGGCGGGGCCGAAGAACTCGACGAAGGCACCGGTGACGTTGGCTCGGCGCAGCGTCTCAGTCACTAGGAATGCGAGGTCGGTCGTCATCACGCCGGGGGGCGGGATGCCGTCGAGCAACGCGCCCACGATTTCGGGCACCGGCACGACATAGGGCTGGCCGAGCAGGGCGGCCTCGATATCCAGTCCGCCGACGCCCCAGCCCAGAACGCCCAGTGCGTTGACCATCGGGGTATGGGAATCGCCGCCCAGGACGAATTCGGGATGGACGATCATGCCGTCTGGCACCGGGGTTTCGACCATGACGCGGGCCAGGCGTTCCAGATTGATCTGATGGATGATGCCGCTGCCCGGCGGATGCAGCGTCAGCCCCGGCATGGCCTGCTGGGCCCATTTGAGAAAGGCGTATCGTTCGGTATTGCGCTCGTATTCGCAGGCGAGGTTCCGGATCAGGGCATCGGGGGTGCCGGAGACATCGACCTGCAGGGAATGATCGACGATCAGATCGAGCGGGACGCAGGGCGATACTGCCCGGGCATCTCCGCTGCGGGCCGCGACGACGTCGCGCATGCCGGCGAGATTCTGCAGGACGGGAACGCCACTGGAATCGGGCAGGATCACGCGGGAGACGGCGAGCGCCACCCCATGGCCGCGATCGGCGGGGGTGCGGCGGATGACCGCAGCGAGATCGGCCAGGGTCGGATCCGACAGATGGTCGCCATTGGCCTGCAGGGCCTGGCGCGCGACATTTTCCAGCAGGATTCGCACACAGAATGGAAGCGTGCCGAGGCTGGTGCCCATTCGGGCGGTGACCACTGCCAGATCGATCTGGCGGGGCGAGGTGTCTGTCCAATATGATCGCTGCATGTGTCGACACTATTTTAAGATACGGCTCAAGATCAAGCGTTCTGTCCGGCATAAGTGTTGACAGTTTGTTGGGGGGTGACTTATTTCGAGTCCGAACATTCGACAAGAAGGACTCCGATGACCCGTTCCACGGCTCTTCCCTCCGCCGCCGCGCGCCTGCGGGAGCTGATCTCTTCCGGTACGTTTCTCGTCGCGCCCGGAGTCTATGATGGCTACAGCGTGCGGTTGACCGAGGCGGCGGGGTTTTGCTGCGCCGCGACCAGTGGGGCCGCGATTGCGAACGCCGTGCTGGGCATCGAGGATGTGGGCCTGATGGGGCTGGCAGAAAATGTGGCGCAATGCCGCGCCATTGCGCGGGCGGTGTCAATCCCGGTGACGGCTGATGCCGATAACGGCTACGGCAATCCGATGAATGCCTGGTACACGACACGTATGTTCGAGGATGCCGGCCTGGCGGGGATGAATATCGAGGATCAGGCCAGCCCCAAGCGGTGCGGCCACATGCCCGGCAAGGCGTTGGTCGGCAAGGCGGAGATGGTCAAGAAGATCGAGGCTGCCTGCATGGCCCGGCGCGATGACGATTTTGTCGTCATCGCCCGCACCGATGCTCTGGCCGTCGAGGGGCTGGATGCCACGCTCGAACGTGTGCGGGCTTATGTCGCGGCCGGAGCGGACATGATCTTTCCCGATGCCGTGGGATCGGAGGACGTGATCGCGCGCATCGTCGAGACGGCCGGGGTGCCGGTGTCGATCAATATGGGTTTCGGCATTCGTGCGCGGCCCACGACGCCGCTGATTTCGCCGCGACGCCTGAAGGAACTGGGGGTACGCCGGATCAGCCTGCCGCGTATGTTGCCTGCGGCCGCGATCATGGGCATGCGCTCGGCACTGGCCGCCATGAAGCAGTCCGTCGACACGGGAGAGACGGTCGAGCGGCCGGATCTGCTGGTCGGGATAGACGATATCTGGTCGCTGATGGGGTTCCCCGCGATGCAGGCGCTGGAGCGCTCCCTGCTGACGACGGATGCCCTTGAGGAACGATATGGAGCCGGAAACGAAGCGTAATTTCTTTTTTTCGATCCAGGACCAAAATTTATATTCCGGAATCGGATTGGTACGTTGACGCAAGGGTGTTGGACGTTAAAGTATTATAGGTATGACAATATACATAAGATAGCATTGTCCGTTGAAGGTTGGTGCCCCATGTCCTCATTCCATTTGCAGGCCTCACGTCTAGCCCGGCTTCTCATGCTTTCGGCATCGGGAATGGCCTTGATGGCGTCTGCCCAGGCCCAGACACAGCTTTCCCCCCCTGCGGCCCAGCCGGCCTCCGCGCAGAAAGCCGTGCGGCCGTCGGCAGCCTCTGGTGCGACAGCCTCTTCGGCCCCGGCGGGTCGTGCTGCGGCGGCTGCGATGGTGCCCGAGACGCTCAACGTCGTCGCCAACGGGCGCGGCTCCACCCGTCAGCTTCAGGCGGCGACGCGCACGATGATCGCCAATTATGTGCCGGGCACCAGTCCGTTGAAGGTCCTTGGCCACTTGCCGGGCGTCGTCTTTACCTCAGCCGACCCGATGGGGGCCTATGAATGGTCGGCCCGGATCTATTCCCGCGGGTTCAGTGAAAACCAGCTGGGTTTCACGCTCGACGGCATACCGCTCGGCGAACAAGGCTATAACACCTATAATGGGTTGAGTTCGACGCGGGCCGTCCTGACCGAAAACCTGCATGACGCCTCGATCTCGCAGGGGGCCGGTGCCGTCGACGTGGCGTCGACCAGCGATCTGGGTGCTGCGATCAGCTTTCATACACTCGATCCGGCGGACAAGGCGGGCGGGCTCGTCGAGCAGACATTCGGCAGCAATGCGGCGTTTCGAACCTTCGCCCGTGTGGACAGCGGTGTTCTCAACGCGACCGGCACAAAATTTTCCGCCTCGTTCGCCGATTCCACGATCGACAAATGGAAAGGTTATGGGGCGAACAAATATCAGCAGGTCAATTTCAAGCTCGTCCAGCCGATCGGCACTCGCAGTTCGCTGACAGCTTATTTCGACTGGGCCAATCGCCAGGAAGTGGATAACCAGGACCTGTCGCTGAACTATATCCATACGCTGGGAACGCGGGTGGATAATTACTATCCGAATTACAAGGCGGCCTACCTCGCGGCGAAGGGCACATTTACCCATGGCGAAAACCTGACCAATGACCCGCTGGACGTCAGCTATTACGAATCATCGGGAATGCGACGGGATTATTTTGGCTACCTGACCTTCAAGTCGGATATCACCAGTCGGTTGAGCGTCCAGGCCTCGGTCTATGGCGATTACGATCCGGGGCTGAGTACGTTTACGTCGCCCTATGGTTCGTCACCGAACGGTGCGCCGCTTCAGCTTCAGGGGTATTCTCTGGACGTGCAGCGCTTCGGTTTCCTGACGTCGGCAAAATACCATATCGCCCATAATCACCTGAGTGCGGGCATCTGGTACGAGAACAACCAGTTCAGAAACGATCTGCGTCTGTACCAGGAGCCGCTGCTGGGACAGGGACTGCCGCCCGACCCGACCACATGGCTCAACCCCCGTGATTCCTTCGATCATGCCTATGGGTATGTGTTTAACACCAATACGTTCCAGACTTATTTCCAGGATACGTACGATGTTACGTCGAACCTGCATGTGAATGCGGGATTCAAGTCGATGCTCGTCACCACCCATGACGGGATCACCGCCAACGATCCGTCCTATACCGGATACGACACGCTGCCTTCGGGGACCAAGACGGCATACAGTCCGTTCCTGCCCCAGGTGAGCGCGAACTGGCGCTTTACCCATAATGACGAACTGTTCTTCGATTTCGCCCGCAACATGCGTTCGTTCAGTCAGTTCGGGCTGAGCGGGGGGGCTTCGGCATCTGCCTGGTCGGTCGGTGATCAAACGGTTTTCCAGCAATCGATGAAGCTGAAGCCGGAAGAATCCAATGTTTATGAAGTCGGCTATCGTCATGACGACCGGTATCTGTCGGCCTTGTTGACCGGCTACCGCGTCAATTTCCAGAACCGGCAGCAGGTTGTCAGTTCTGGGCCGATCATCCAGTTGGTTGGCGCGCTCAACAATGTGGGCGGCGTTACCACCGACGGTGCCGAGGCCAGCCTGACACTGCATCCGTTCGTCAATCATCGGTTTCTGCAAGGGTTGTCGTGGTACAACAGCGTCAGCTGGAATCGCTCGACTTTCGACAATAACTTCACGGATTCGAACGGGCTCGAACGGATCAAGGGCAAGCAGGTTCCGAACTATCCGTCCTTCATGTGGAAATCGTCGCTCGTCTATCGCTACGGTCATGTCAGCGCCAATCTGGACGCGACCTATATGTCGCGCCGTTACCTCAGCTACATGAACGATACGTGGGTACCGTCGAATTTCATCATGAATCTCGGTGCGCGCTACCGGTTCGGCGGCTATGGCATCCTTCAGCACGTCACGTTGGAATTCAATGTCTACAACCTGCTGAACAAGAGCTACATCGCGACTGTGGGTGAGCAGGGCAATCCTATCAGCGGCGATTACCAGTCAATGCTGATCGGCGCTCCGCGCCAGTTTTTTGGAACCGTGCGTGCGGAGTTCTGACCGCGCATCCCCGCCTCAGATCCCCGGGGCGGGCGGGGGGCGTGGCTGGCGTCAGGAGGCGTCCAGCGTCATCAGCGACGCGTTGCCGTCGGCGGCGGTGGTGTTGGTGCTGACGAGCCCGCTCCTCCAGCAGCTATTTGGGCAACGGGTCATGTGCGCGAGGGTATGGAGCGTCACCATCGGGCTGTCGTCGAGAGCCTGCAGGACTGTTGCTCCGGCTCGACGGTCATGACCTCCAACTTGCCGTTCGAGGACTGGACCCAGCTTCTGGGATCCGAACGCCTGACCGGTGCGCTGCTTGACCGGCTCACGCATCACGTCAGCATCTTGACCATGAATGGCGACAGCTACCGGCTCAGGCAATCCGCCCGCCGCCGCTGCGCCGCCGGGGTGGAGCAAAACCAGGCCGCCGGGATCATCGATCCTGACACCGGTGAGATCACCAACACCTGAGCCACGGCAACGCCGACGATATGCAAAGGGCCCGGGCAGCGAACAGACCTACCGCTGATCTAGCCCTGTTGTCCGATGCCGGGCCGGTAGTCGAAATCCAGCCCGGTCTGGCGCCCTTGGTCATAAACGTCGCGCAGCATGCGGCGGCGACCCGAGCGCGTCCGGGTATAAAGGCGAAGGCCGAGCGCGGCCATTTCCTCGTCCACGACGTCGGCCTTGACCGTCACCAGATCGCGGCCGGAGGACGCCCGCAATACGCTTTCACGCGTCTCCCGAAGCGTTCTGAGCTTGTCGATGATCCCGTGCGCCAGACCATGTTGAAAGGAGTTCGTGGCCGTCCGGCGCAGCTTGGCGGCCGTGTCCAGATAGGCGGTGCTTGTCCTGAATCCCGCGCCCTCTGTCTCGAAGGTCCGTTCCACGAGTTCATAGAGATAGCGGGCGGCCTGCACATCGGCGGGAAGGCCGAAGAAGACATGACGTAACAGGCCCTGTTCACCGGTCTCCCCCCAGACACGCGTATCGAAGATAGCGGCGATGGTCGGCACACAATCGTCCAGTGCCCCCGCCCGTTTGCGGGATGTCTCGACGATGATCGCCTCGCATGTCTGATTGCGGATATCCAGATCGCTCAGGCTGAGACCGTGGCGATCCAGCAACTCCGCCGCCTTCTCGGCGGCGGCCAGAACCTCCTGTTCGGTGCAGCCCCGTTCCACGGTTCGGACGCGAAGCGCCTGGATGCGGGCGATCACGTCGTCAAGATCGTCCCGGCGATCGGATGCGGTCTTTTTTCGTCTCCCTGCGACCGCTTGCCGGATCTCGCGAAGGATCTCCCTGACGGAGGAGGGAACCTCTTTCGTCGCGATCAGCCGCCCGATCAGATGCTCGAGGTCGTCCAGTCCGGCCGCCGACGGCGAAATCGCGGCGCGACGGTCGATCGTCTCGCTCTGCACCTGCCCGATTTCCGTCCAAGCGGCCGCCAGCGCGTCCTGTCGCGTCGCACGGGCGCTGCCGATGGCGATCAGCACACAGACAACGGTCTCGATGTCGCTCTGCGCCCGCACCAACTGGATATCGTCGGATGAACGGGGGGCCGGCGTCCGCGCCCATTTGCGCGCCAGCAGCGCGAGCGGATCATCGTCATCGAATGGATCGAGATCGTTGTCGTCCCATGCGGGGAGGCGCATCGGACCGTGATGCACAACATGCTGATACACAGCGTCGGCACAGCGCAGCGGATTGACAAGTCCGCGATGTCCGGTCCGCAGGAAGGCTTCGACGACGGCAAAGGCAGGGTCGTCCAGCGGCACGACGGGACCGACGAACACATGCCGGTCGTCATCGCCCGGAACGACCCAGACCGCAAGCCGGACACCCATTACCTCCGACCGGAAGCCATCATCCGCGACGCGCAGGCGATCGCCTGACGCCACGTCCCGGACGTCGGCGAGACCGTCACCCCGCAGGGACTCGGCGACGACCACACGAAACCGGGTCCGTCGCAAGCAGTCCAGCACTGGCACAAGCGGGGGAGCGACACGGCGTTGACGGGCCAGACGATCAAACGCCGTCTGGCCACTGGGAGAGGGCGTGAAGACGGCCAGTGTCGTGCCGATGGCGAGCCCGAGTGCCATACGTGTCAACATGACGTCCGCCGACAGGTCGTCAGCCGGTAGCTCGTCGCGAAGCCAGTGCCGGATCAGCGCGTCGATCTTTCCAGGCGCGAGGCAGCGCGTTGCTGAGGCCAGCACTTCGTCGATGTCGCCCTGACGCCCGGCCAGGTCCGTTGACGCATCGTCTTTCCGCTGTGGCATCGTTATCGTGATCCGTCATTGCTTTTCGCCGAAACGCACTCTACGCGATAGCCGAGGGCGCGGGAAAGCTTTCGTCGGATCGAGTAGGCTTCCTGTCTGTTATGACGCCATTGCGACGACCATTATTGCTGTTTCCGTTCACAGCGAGACGATGCAGCACTCCGCGCCGCGAGCGGAACGCGCCAGCAGGCTGGCGCGTGAAAGTGAAGTCTGATGCCGTCATCCTACCGGCAACGGCCGTGCTGGCGGAGAGCAGTCGTGAAGAGGAAACAGACGTAATGACCGACGATCCGTCCGGCCTGATCACGACGATCGAACTGACCTGGATCGAGAAGCGGTTGGAACGCTGGCTGCGCTTCGGCCGCCCGGTCACGGACACGATCCTCGACCGTCAGCGACGCCTGCTCAGCTTTGGCTCCGGCAGCGTATTCGCCTTCGTCCGCTGGGCCGCCAACGATTACGGGACGGTTGAATCACACATCGACATCGTGCGCACGGTCGGCTCCAGCGAAGACTACCAGACCGTCCCCTGCGTGCAGCCGGGTGGCGAGGTGTTGCTGCTCCAGAGTTCATGGTCGCGCGTCCAGCGTGTGCTGGAAGCGATCGACGCGGTGGAGGCGTTGGACATCGACCCGACCGAGGTCAGTCCTGATTACTGGCGGCACGTGCATCACCGCATGGAGGCGCGGCAACAGCCCGTTGCCTACACCAAAGCGCGGCATCGGGCATGGCTGCGTCGTCGCGCGTTGCAGTGAGGGCGCCGTCCGCGTCTAACCTACCGACGTTTGCCCGTGCCTTTTCCTTCTCTTTCCGGCCCGCCTTCCCACCCTCCTATTGCGTCCGTTTTGTGCCGGGACAACGCGGCGCTTCGCGCCGCTGCGTGTATCCTGGATCGCTCTCGGACGTGTTCGGGACACGTTCCGACGAACGATTCCGGCGTTGAGTGACACGAACTTTCCCGCAGTCTGAACAGCCTCCGCATGCGAGAAACAGGCAGCCCAGACGCACGACGAACGCAGGCTGACCGATTGGTCATCGTCGCCGAGAACGTCGCCAGTTTGACGGTCCGATGTCGTGTGCGAATGTCGATTTTGATCGTGTCCGGTGCATGGGGCCGACGGCTCTTGGGCATGTCGAACGCCGGGTGCGAAGCAGCGTTGCGTCATCCCGTTTGCGTGGTGTCGGGAGGCAGTCTGTGGTAGTTTTTGCTAATGGCTAGCACTAGTTCCAGAACGGGCAGGAAATACGGAAACATCCTGTTTATAGGCCGGAAAGAGGAAAAAACGTGAGGGCAAGATTAAAGGGACCGGCACTCCTGCCGGTCCTGACCTGCGGTTTTCTCTGTCTGCACATGGGGTTAGGGAAAGTTTAAGTGGAGCTATGGATTTCTATCGTCTGAGACTTCATTTTTCAGGAGTGAGGGTTTCCCGCCCTTTCTGACGGCACTGTCCCCGGAAAAGCTCGATTTTCGCGAGGTCTGGCCATGGCGCAGGATGACGACACCGCGTTCCGTCCCAGAGTTGGACGCATCCGCTCGAAGGGCGGGGCCGCGCGCGGTCGCGCCGACTTCCTGGCTGCGGTTCGTACGCAGGTCCGCAGGCAATCCCCGTCCCCCGCTAAGAGGGGAGGCAGCGGGTCGAGCGGCGGCAATGGCCGCCGCTCATCTTCCGGCTCTGGCGCGTCCTCTTGCGCGAGGAGCGCGTCGCGTTCCGCGTCCTACCGTGGCGTCGGTCGCGGGCGGGGTGCGTCCTTCGTCAGGGCACGCGGGATCGTGGGTTGGCGGCATCAGGTGTCTGGTGCCCGGCGTGTGACCGTGAAGGCGCGTGTCGCGCGTCAGGCCGGAAAGGGAGGCGGGGCCGCCGCCCACCTGCGCTACATCCAGCGCGATGGCACGTCCCGCGACGGCGAGCGTGGCGTCCTGTATGGCCCGGAAACCGACCACACCGATGCGAAAGCCTTCCTCGAACGCGGCGCGGACGACCGGCATCAGTTCAGGTTCATCGTCTCACCGGAAGACGCCGAACGGATGGATGACCTCACGGACTTCACGCGCGACCTGATGACGCAGATGGAAGCCGATCTCGGCACACGGCTGGACTGGGTGGCGGTGAACCATTTCAACACCGCCCATCCCCATGTCCATGTCGTGGTCAATGGCCGCGACGACCAGGGCAAAGACCTTGTCATCGATGGCAGCTACATCACCCACGGCCTCCGCGAACGCGCCTCCGAGTTCGTGACGCTGGAACTCGGCCCCGTGTCCGAGATCGAGCAGCGGCAGAAGCTGGAGAGCGAGATCGACCGTGACCGCTTCACCCGCATCGACCGTGCCCTGCTGGCGCAGGCGCGGGATGGAAGCCTCGACATGCGCCCCGGTATCGAGACGCCAGCCTCCGATCTGGTTGATCGGCGGCTGCGCCTGTCGCGCCTCGCGAAGCTGGAACGCATGGGGCTGGCGAACCAGACAGCGCCGGGGCGGTGGACGCTCGAGGAGCGGCTGGAAGAGCGTCTGGGGAATTTGGGCGAGCGCGACGACATCACGAAGCAGATGCACCGTGCCCTGAAGGCGCGCGACAACGGAACAGCGCCGACACGCGATCCTGGGCATTTCCGCTTCCATAGCGAGGCCCCGGAGCGGCCGGTGGCGGGGAGGTTGGTGGACCGGCACCTGACCGATGAACTCGGGGAAAACCTGTCGCTGGTGGTCGATGGCCTCGACGGGCGGGTGCATCACCTGCGCGGCTTCGATCCGGCCCAGATGGAGGACATCCCCGCTGGCGCGATCGTGGAGATCGCCGCCGCTCCGGTCCCCGACAAGCCGCGCCCGTCCGATCGGGCGATCCTCGCGCATACCGAGAACGGGATCTATCGCCCTTCCGCCCATCTGGAGCAGATGCAGCTCGACCGCTGGAGCCTCAAAGGCACGCCGGAAGACCTGATCAAAGGCTATGTCCGCCGTCTGGAGGCGTTACGCCGGGCGGGGATCGTGGAGCGGCTGGAGGCCGACCGCTGGCGCATTCCGGAAGATTTCCAGCAGAAGGTTCTCGCCTATGATGCCGCGCGTGCCCCGAAGGCGACGGTGCGGCTGCTGTCCGCCTTCGATCTGGAGGCGCAGATCGGCTCCGATGGCGCGACCTGGCTCGACCGGCGTCTGGTGGCCGGGGCCGGTCGCGACGGCGATCGGGTGGAGGCCGGGTTCGGGGGCGAGGTCGGTGATGCCCTGGCCAGACGGCAAAAGGCCCTGATCGACCGTGGGGACGCCAGCCTGACCCCGGAGGGCATGGTGCGCTATCGGAAGAACCTGCTGGTGACGCTGGAAGGGCGGGAGGTGGAACGGGTCGGGCAGGCCATGGCCGAAAAGCGGGAGAAGCTGTGGCGCCCCCTCGATCGCTTCGAGACCATCCAGGGCACGATGAAAGGTCCGATCGATCTGGCCAGCGGGCGCTTCGCGGTGCTGGAGAGCGGCCATGAATTCTCGCTGGTGCCCTGGCGACCGGAGATCGGCAGACAGCGCCAGAAGGAGATGGCGATCTCCATGGACGAGCATGGCGGCATCTCCTGGGAACTGGGTCGGGGCAGGGGACTTGGCTTGTAGCGGGAAACCATCACGAGTCGTTGCGGAATGCAGACAAAAACCGACAGGAACCGCCAATTCTACGCCAGGCTACGCCCCTGTACTATGCTGACCAATCAGGGACTTGCGCCGCGAAAATTTCAGCGCACTCTGTCATCGGACCTCCAAAAACGAGGAGCACGGCGATGACCAGACGGCAGCGGATGAACGTGTATTTCGAGCCGGGCCTGCTGAAGCAGGTCGAGGCGCTGGCCGAGCGCCGGAAGGTGTCGAAATCGGCGGTGATCGAGGCGGCGGTGCTGTCGCTCGTGTCCGGCGAGGACGATGGACGCCGGGATGCGGCACTGTCGAAGCGTCTGGACCGGCTCGGGCGGCGGATCGACGATGTGGACGAGGCCGTTGCCGTGCTGGGCGAGGCGTTCGCGCTCTATACCCATGCCTGGATGATGCGCCAGCTTCCCATCCCGGCGAACGAGAACGAAGCCGCCAGGGACCGGGCGGCAGATATGTATGCCCAATTCAACAAGGTGCTGGTCCGGCGGCTGGCGAAGGGACACCGGTTTCTCAATGAGCGGGTAAGAGATGTCGTAGGGCGGAGGGACGCGGATACGGGGACATAAATGGGGCGGCGGGTTAGGGGGTAAGCGACGTCTGCTGGCATCTGAATGGCACTTTGCAGGGGGTGCGCGGTAAGAAAATGATGTGGTGGAGTCTCACCCTCCTTATGGCATGATATTTGCCTAGCGCAGCTCAGGCGGCAATGCGCGTCTTTTTTCGTAGGGTTGAGGGTGAGTGCCGCGCGGTGCCCTAAGACCATGCATCGAAAGGATAGATCAACTTCGATGCCGTCTTACGTGTTCTTTCTGCTGATGTGCGGTGCGGCACTGCACGCGACATGGAACGCCCTGATCCGTGGTGCGGGCGACCGCATCATTACCACGATCGCCGTCTCAGGCGGTGCGGCGTTGGTGGCGGCCTGTGTGTTGCCGTTCCTGGTCCAGCCCCAGGTGGCAAGCTGGCCGTTCCTCGTGGTGTCGATGGTCATTCATATCGTCTCCTACATGCTGACCGCGCGTGCCTATCACGAAGCGGACATGACGCAGGTCTATCCCTTGATGCGGGGAGCAGCGCCCCTCTTGACCGCTCTGGTAGCGATCGTCTGGCTGCACGATCCGGTACCGCCCTTCGCATGGGTGGGGATGGCCATCATCAGTTTCGGCGTTGGGAGCCTTGTCCTTGCGCGCCATCACGGTTGGAGTGGCAGGGGGCTAGCTTACGCCTTGGCCAACGCCCTGGCGATCGCCTTTTATTCTGCTACCGACGGGGCGGGCGTCCGCCTGTCCCATGCGCCCGCCGGCTATGCGCTCTGGGTCTTCCTGCTGACTGGTGTGGCGCTACTAGGCTGGAATGTTGCAAACCGAGGCCGTCTTTTCGCGAAGCGCCTGGCTCAAAGTTTCTGGCGCGGTGTGTTCGGCGGCGCGGGCAGCGCACTGTCCTACGGTATCGCGCTGTGGGCCATAACGCGCGTGCCGATTGCCGTCGTGTCGGCCGCACGGGAATGCTCGATCGCTTTCGGGACGCTGATCGCCATCCTGTTCCTTGGCGAGCGCGTTAGTCCTCGCCGCGTGATTGCAACGGGATGCATTGTCGCGGGCGCCGTGGTTCTCCGTTTGGCCTGACATCACGTACCGTATGGCGCGCCCCCCTCCGCGACAAGCCAGTCGACGAAACCCGTTAGGGCGGGGGATTTGTCAGCATCGAAAGGTACGAGCGCCACATAGCCGCGTCTCGGCACCCTGATATCGGGAAATGGCGTCGCCAGCCGCCCCAATGCCACCTCACGCGCGATCAGCGGAAACGCGCCCATACCCAGGCCAAGGCCGTCCGTGACGGACTGAAGCGAGATGAAGAAATGATCAAACACGCGCCGCCGGCCGACCGGATGTGGCAGACCGGCGGCGCTCAGCCAGTCCGCCCAGTCGCGTGGGCGCGTTTCCGTGGCAATCAGCGGTTTGTCCAGAATATCGTGGGGCACGCGGATGGCGTGCTCCGCGAGGAACGCAGGACTTGCGATCAGCGTGTCATATTCGGCCAGGATCGGAACGGCATGATGCTGCGGCCACGCTTCCTCGCCCAAAGCACCGGAGCCGCGCCGGATGGCGACATCGAAGCCGGCTCGGAGTTCTTCATGCAATGTGGTGACGGTCGTGACGCTGATCTCGATATCGGGCCATGCAGCGTGGAAGTGATCGAGGCGGGGGATCAACCGACGCATGGCGAAGGTCGTTGGCGCACTGACGCGCAACACCCGGCGGCCCGATGGACGACCGCACGCCTCGGCGGCCGTCATGACACGGTCGAACGACCGGCTGATCTCGGTAGCGAACGCCCGGGCCGCCTGCGTGGCCACCATCCGCCGACCGACCCGCACGAACAGGCGCTGACCGAGCCACGTTTCCAGCGCCGCGACCTGTCGGCTGACCGCGCCGTGCGTCAGGCCGAGTTCCGCGCCGGCTTCGACATAGCTGCGTGTGCGGGCGGCGACCTCGAAGACCCGAAGGGCGGAGAGAGGAGGAAGTTTGCGCATCGTCCTGTGAGAAAAGTTGACAGATCCTGTGAACACTTTCCATCTAATCGATCCTTGCTCACAAATGTAAGTCACATCCTGTGCATCAGATAGTGTGGGAGGGAAAAGGATGTCGGGTCGGCATGAAGACGGCAGCGCGGGGGATGCGAATTACGGTGTCATCGGGACGCACTATACGGCCTATCGCCAGCCGGACCCGCGTATCGCGGCCTATATCGAACGGGCATTGGGCGATGCGCGGACCGTCCTGAATATCGGTGCGGGCGCCGGCTCTTACGAGCCGCGGGATCGATCCGTGACGGCGGTGGAACCGTCCGCCGCCATGCGCGCACAGCGGCCGGCCGACCTGCCAGTCGCAATCGACGCTGTGGCCGAGGCGCTGCCCTTTGCCGATGGCACGTTCGACGCCAGCATAGCGACCTTCACCGTGCATCAATGGCGGGATCTGCGCGCCGGGCTCGCGGAAATGCGGCGTGTCACGTGTGGACCGGCGATGATCCTGACCTGCGACCCGGCCGTGCTGCATCGGTCCTGGCTGGCGGCGTATGCACCGGACATGATCGCGGTCGAAGCCCGACGTTACCCGAATATAGACATGCTCGCGGCCGGGCTAGGGCCGAATACACAGATCATCTCCGTGCCGATCCCGTTCGATTGCACGGATGGATTTAGCGAAGCGTATTATGGCCGGCCGGAGATGCTGCTCGATCCTGGTGCGCGCCGGGCCAATTCGGCGTGGAGTTTCGTCGCACCGGATGCCGAAGCGGCGTTCGTTGCACGCCTGACGTGTGATCTAGAGGACGGTGTTTGGGATGCACGATATGGCGCCTTGCGGCATCAATCGGCATTCGATGGGTCCCTGCGATTGATCGCAGGCTCTCACCTTGCCCCTGTCGGTCGTATGGTGGGAAAGGGGTTTTAGGCGGGTCGGTCAGAACAAATGGTCGAAATATTTGGAAAGAATATTATGGCTGACATTCAGGCAAGCGATCCGTTCGTCGATAATTAAACTGGAGTAGGTATCAGATCGCAATCTCCAACGAATGTTGGTATCGGCCAGACCGTGCCCCCGCAACCATAAACTAACCGTCTGAAAAGACACAGGAAAAGCCACCCATAAGGGTGGCTTTTTTGTTGCCCAAAATCCCCACGCAGGAAACACATAGGAAACACGCGAAAAGGTATTCAGTGACGTGCTCCCCGAAAATTGGACCAGTTCGAGTTGGAATTTTCCACTTATGATCCCGTGCTCGGGATGAGGAGAGTTCCATGAAGGCATCGAAGTTCACCGAGGCGCAGATCGCGTTTGTTCTGAAGCAGGCCGAAGGGGGAGCGTCGGTCGCCGAGGTCTGCCGCAAGGCGGGTATTTCGGATGCGACGTTCTACAATTGGCGGAAGAAATATGCGGGTCTGATGCCGTCCGAGATGAAGCGGCTGCGGGTGCTTGAAGAGGAAAACGCCAAGCTGAAGCGGATCGTGGCGGACCTGTCGCTTGATAAGGCGATGCTGCAGGACGTGCTGTCAAAAAAGCTTTAAGGCCTGCGCGCAAACGCGAACTCGTGGACATGCTGCAGGGCGACTGGAAAGTCTCGACACGACGCGCCTGCGCGGTGCTGCGGATCGACCGCTCGCTCTATGTCTACAAGTCGAAGCGTGGCACGCAGGCCGAACTGACACAGAAGATCCGCGAGATCTGTGAAACGCGCGTTCGCTATGGCTATCGGCGCGTTCATGTCCTGTTGAAACGCGATGGCTGGGCGGTCAATCCGAAGCGGATCTATCGGCTTTACAAGGAGTTGGGCTTGCAGTTACGCAACAAGGTGCCCAGGCGCCGGGTCAAGGCGAAGGTGCGCGAGGATCGCCGTCCGGCCGCCCATAATAACGACACCTGGGCCATGGATTTCGTGCACGACCAGCTAGCGACGGGCCGCAAGATCAGGATCCTGACGGCGATCGACACTTTCTCCCGCTTCTCGCCGGCGACCGATCCACGGTTCAGCTATCGTGGCGAGGATGTCGTCCAGACGCTGGAGCGGATCTGTGCGCAGATGGGTTACCCAAAAAGCATCCGGGTCGACCAGGGCACGGAGTTCGTCAGCCGGGATCTGGATCTCTGGGCGTATCAGAAGGGGGTCGTGCTCGACTTCTCCCGCCCCGGCAAACCGACCGACAACAGCTTTATCGAGTCCTTCAACGGGAAATTCCGGGCTGAGTGCCTGAACACGCACTGGTTCATGAGCCTTGACGACGCCCGGGCAAAAATGGAGGCTTGGCGTCAGGACTACAACGAGGTCCGCCCACACAGTGCCATCGGCAATAAACCGCCGATATCGCTGCTCAATAGCTTGCCGGCGTGCTTGCCGGTCGAGCCCTAACCCCGAGAATTTCCAGCTCGCCCTGGCCTAAGATCGGGGAGCACTTTAACAACCCACAGACCCTAACTCAAAACTGAGGGCACGTTCGGGGCAGGGTCAACCAGCGGTGCGCGGTTTCGGCTGCGTCTCGTGTGGGTGGTTGCTCGCTTACCCTGACAGCGGGAAACGCAGTCGGTTCTCCAGGCTGCCGCCACAGATGTCAGAGGTGGCCCCATTCGTTCGGACAGATTGTGAGGTAAAATAAGCTATTGCCCGTTGTTGCTATGCTGCCAATTTCTCGCTGTTGCTGACCGACACCGTTGCCGGGGTTAACCCCGGCAACGGTGTCGGAGCGGATCCATGATACGCCTCATCGGGCGTGCATCCAGTGAGCGCCGAGTGTGGGCGCTGGGCATTATAATGACCAATCCATTTCGCCAGGCCGGCCCGGAGTTCCGAGCCGGTCTCGAAAGCGTGGAGATACACGCATTCATATTTCAATGACCGCCAGAGCCGTTCGATGAAGACGTTGTCCATCCAGCGGCCGCGCCCGTCCATGCTGATGCGGATCTGCCGCTCCTGCAGCACTTCAGTGAAGCGCGGCGTGGTGAATTGGCTGCCCTGATCCGTGTTGAAAATCTCCGGCTTTCCGTAGCGGGCCAACGCCTCCTTCAGGGCCTCAACGCAGAAGTCCGCATCCATGGTATTGGACAGGCGCCAGGCCAGAACCTTGCGCGTCGTCCAGTCCATGATCGCCGTCAGATACAGAAAACCCCGGCGCATCGGAATGTAGGTGATATCCGAACACCAGACCTGATTGGGTCGGTCGATCGTCAGGTCCCGTAGGAGATAGGGATACGTGCGATGCTCCGGGTGGGGCACCGTCGTGCGCGGTTTCTGGTAGATCGCAACCAGCCCCATCCGGGCCATCAGCCGTCCGATCCGCTTGCGACCCACCTCATGGCCCAAACGACGAACGTGCCGCGCCATCTGCCGGGTGCCATAATACGGCGTTTCCATGAACTGCTCGTCGATCAGCCGCATCAGCATCAGGTTGAACGCGCTTTCTGGCGCAGACTGATAATACACGCCCGATCGATTGAGCCTCAGAAGGGCACATTGCCGGACGACCGACAGGCGAGGAAGCTGCGGGTCGATCATTTCCCGCCTCTGGTCACGCCCAAGCGAACAGAGGCATCCCGCAAAAATCCCGTTCCACCAAAAGCTGGCCGATCTTCGCATGAAGCTTTTCGACCTCGGCTGCACTCGTCGCAGGCTCCGCAACGGCCTTGCCCGAAAAGGTCGCGGCCATGCCCTCGATCGCCTGGCGCTTCCACTGGGCGATCATCGTCTGATGCACACCGTGCTTCGACGCCAGTTCCCCCAGCGTCTGCTCGCCACGGATCGCCTCAAGAGCCACCCGCGACTTGAACTCGCCCGAATACCGTTTCCTCGTAACCTTGCCCATCAGTCCCTGTCCCTATCCAGGTCCGGGATAGCCTATCATCCTGTCCGATTTTCCGGGGCCACCTCTGTCATCTCGGCGGTTGGGGAACTGCAAGAGGAGCGAGTGCGGTAGATAGCCATGCGGCCGTGAACGCGGCGTCACCGTCCTCGCAGGACGTCTATAAGGACATGGATTGACGATTAGGATCATGTTTTGAGCGATTGTCGCCAAAGAGTGCGGCAATGAAGACTCTGGCGACGGCGGTCTCAAACGGTCCGAGGATACGACGTCGCGGAATGGTCTCGCAAATGACGTCCGCTCCAGCTTTCAGCATGGCATTGCGAATCTGCCACCCTACCTTTCCGTGTTCCTGCTCTGTGGCGGGCAGCGCCAGCAGGACATGAAGTCCGTCGCACACGTGGTGTCCGGCTGGTGCTGGGTGGGTCGAAGGCGAAAGCATGATGCTTGCCGCCAACAAGGCTCCGTGCCGCAATGTAAGACACATGCCAAGATCGGCACTATCGCGATGTCCGACGGAGACGATAGGAACCAGGGCAAGGCCGTGGTCCGATACGGCGCGGACGATCAGCGCTGCGATGTGATCCGCCCAGACGTCGGTGGTCGCATCCGGTCTCGGCTCCCCCCCTGCGTGTAGTCGGTCCAATCGAGGAGCCAGGATGGGGGCGCCTGGACAGATACGCCGGCAGAATTGCATCATGGTGTGGATATGACCATTTGCATCGGGCAATGGCAGGAGGACTGGCGCATCGGCCATGTCCCCTTGACGAAAATCATACGGGACTCGCAACTCTGCGCCATCAATGCTACACATCCGATGAATTCCCGCCCAATGTCTTGCTGTCATTCTTGGCATGCAGCAGTTTTGTAGGCACCACGTCTGACGTAAATTTGTCGCCTGGATAAGCCATCGAGGTGAACTGCATATTATGGCTATGTTGCCTCGTATCGGGATGATGCTTATAATGGTACCTTGGTAGGTTTCCAATTCCGGAGCCACAACAGCGATGAGACTGCCTTGCATAGCTACGGTAACATGCAGTGGCCAGGATTGTGACCTTTGATATGCGGGGTATTGGCCCGGCTCTGCAACAAATGAAACTATACGACATTCTGCACAAAAGCGACAATTAAAATATGGAATATCTATATTTATAAAGTTTTTTATTTAACGGGTGCATGATGGTGCAAAACAAAAGCCTCGTTTGATGCTCGGGTGCGTGATCTCCTTATCCATTGCTAGGAGTTCAGGATCTGCAATCTTTCATATTCCCAGGGTGCATTGTGTGCTTCAACTGCGAATAAGAATTGTTCCGGTATCACACAGCGCGTGGTGATGGACGTTCGAGCGGAGAATGATCGATGTTGATCTGCAACCGAAGTGCATTGAAGTCGATCGATTTTGACAAGCCTTGGCTGTGTGTCGAAGACAAGGTTGATACGTATCAGCATCTTGCGATCATGCGGGACGGTGCGCCGCAACCCCTGGCAGCGCGCTACGTTTCGGAGCGAGCGGACATTGGCTGGACCACGCCCAACGTGATTCAGGAGATGTTTGTGATCAATGTCAGTGGCGCGCCCAGAAAGCCATTCGACTTCTTCATCGATGAAAGACATGGCCGGCGGCCGCCAACTGACGCAGGGTCGCTGGGCATTTTGGATTTTCGGGCGTGCTGCTATGCCGATCTGCGCGGCCACAGCCTGAATTCCACGATGATCTTTGTTCCGATCGCGGCCCTGTCCGCCCTGGCGGATGAACTCTGCGTCCCGCGGATCGACCAAATCGACAGTCTGTCGGACGTCAACTGCGTGGATCCGATCATGTACCATATGGCACAGATCCTGGATGCTGCGCTGGCCCGCCCCGAGGAAGCGAACGCGTATTTTCTCGAACATATCTTCGCGGCGATCTGTCTGCACATCGGTCATTCGTACGGTCGTCTACAACGCCCATGCCAGCCCGATAACGGCGCCCTGCCTCCACGCCAGGCGCGACGCATTCAGGAATGGCTGCGACAGGACATCAAGGACCCGCCGACGCTTCAGGAACTCGCCGCCAGTTGCGGCCTGTCGGTCAGCCATTTCACGCGCGCGTTCAGAGAGAGTACCGGGCTGCCGCCTCACCGTTGGCTGCTGGCCGCACGTGTCAAGCAGGCACAGGACATGCTGCATCGGAGCACGATGCCGATCAGTCATATCGCCCTGGATTGCGGCTTTGCCGATCAAAGCCATCTGACGCGCGTCTTTTCCAAACATGTCGGCATCAGTCCCGCTTCATGGCGCCGACAGAAAAGAACATGAGCCGTGCCTGGACGGGCGTCACCGTATCGCGCGGTTTTCAGCCACGGTCCGTACCCTGCCACCCGCCGCCAAGGGCCTTGAATAGGGCGACCAGGTCCGTCGCACAGTCGCGATCGCTCTTGGCGAGTTGATCCTCGACGAGATAGAGCGTCCTTTGCGCATCCAGTACGGTCAGGAAATTCTCGTTTCCGCTGGCATAGAGGCGGCGTGCGACCGAGAGTGCCCGCGCTTCCTGCTCCCGCTCCTGCTTAAGATGGCGATAGCGGATCTGGGCCTTGGCGTAGGTCACCATCGCCGCCTCGACGTCACGCAGCGCGTTCAGCACATCCTGCTGGTAAGTCGCCTGGGCCCGATCCGTCCTAGCCTGCTCGGCCTGGATCCGGAACCTGGTGCGACCCGCGTCGAAGATCAGCCAGTTCATGGAGGGACCGACCTGATAATACAGGCTTGCGCCGGTCAGGAATTTCGACGCGTCCAGGCTTTCGATTCCGGTGACGCCGGTCAGCGAGAAATGCGGATAATAATCCGCCGTCGCCACGCCGATCTTCGCATTTTCCTGCTGAATTCGCCGTTCCGCAGCACTTACATCCGGGCGCCGCAGCAACAGGTCCGACGGCAGGCCAAGCGGCGGATCCGGGTCCAGCGCCGGTAACGGCCGTGGCTGTTCAAGCTGGGTCAGAAGGTCTTCCGGCGTGCGGCCCACCAACGCGCCGATCCGGTAGATCGCGCCGCGAATGTCCGCCTGCAAGACTGGAATATCGGCCTGCGTGCCTTCGACCTCCGCGTTCGCGCGCAGGGGATCGAGTACCGGCGCCAATCCCGCCTTGAGCTGGACCGTGGTGATCGCCAGCGCGTCCTGCTGGATCACCAGGTTACGCCGCGCGACATCCAGCTGTTCCTGCATTCCGCGCAGGTCCATGTAGGTGCGGGCGATTTCGGCGGCCAGGGTCAGGATCGCGTCGCGCCGATCCTCGATCGCGGCTTCATAGCCCGCGTCGCTGGATTCGATGCCGCGCCGTATGCCGCCGAACACGTCGATTTCCCACGACGCATCGAACCCGGCCTGGAACAGATTGCTGTGAACGCCGCGCCCCAGGCCGCCCGGCGGCACGCCGACCGGCAGGTTCTGGCTGCCCAGATTGCGTTTGAACGCGGCATCCGCACTCGCATTTGGCAGTAGCGCGGTGCCGGAAATACCCACCATGGCACGGGCCTCGCGCACGCGGGCATTGGCTTGCGCGATCGTGGGCGCGGACTGCAGGGCCGCGTCGATCAGACGATTCAGCACCGGATCGTGGAAGCTGGTCCACCAGGCAGCACCATCGTCGGGCAGCGGGCGGGCGCGGCTCTCCGTGCTTTCGGCGAAGCGGGTGGGCAATGACGACCGTGGGGGGTGATAATCGGGGCCCACCGTGCAGGCACCGGTAACGACCAGCAGGCAGGCGGACAGAAGGGCGCGAGAGATTGAGCCAGACGACAGCGCGTTCATCGTGCCCTCTTATTCGAACAGGCCGAGCCAATGTGGGTGCTGCCCGAAAAACACTTCGGTCTCCACCGACATGCCGGGAGAAATCCGGCGCAGGATTTCGGGTTGTTCATCGAAGACGATCTTCACCGGAACGCGCTGTACTACCTTGATGAAATTGCCAGTGGCATTCTGCGGCGGCAACAGTGCGAAGCGTGAGCCGGTACCCGGCTGTAGGCTATCGACATGGCCGTGGAGATACCGTTTGGGAAACGCATCGACCCGCACCAGGACTTTCTGGCCAGGACGCATGCGTGTGACCTGGGTTTCGCGATAATTTGCCACCACATAGGGCGCGTCCGGGACCAGGACGAACAGAAGCTGCCCAGGTTGCACGAAATTGCCGGGCTCGACGAGCTTGTTGGCCACAGTTGCATCGCGGTCGGCATAAATCCTCGTATAGGACAGGTTCAACTGCGCCTGTGCGAGGTGGGTCTTCGCCTGCAGCACAGTCGCCTGCGCCGTCACGATGTGGCTCCGCGCCAGCACAAGCTGCGCCTGCGCGGCCTGGATCGCGACCTGATCCGCCAGCACCTCGGCCTGCGTCGCCTGTCGTTGCGCGGTGGCGTCATCGACGCGCTGGGTAGAGACGGCGCGCACGTCGGTCACGCTGCGCAGGCGCTTCAGCGTGATGTCGGCGAGGGATTCGTGGGCCTGCGCGACTTCCAGGTCGGCCTGGCGCTGGTGGACGGCGGTCGTGGCCACCTCGCCCTCGTCACGCGCTTCTTTCAGACGTCCCTCGGCGGCCGCGACATCGGCCTGCGATACGGCGACCTGCGTCTCATAATCGCGGGGATCGAGTTGCAGCAACAGGTCGCCCGCATGTACCCGGCTGTTGTCATCGATATAGAGATGCGCCGCATAGGCGGGCACCTTGGGAATGACCGACTGGATATGCGCCTCGACATAGGCGTCGTCCGTTTCTTCCTCGAAATAGCTTGGCACGAAGACGTAGATCGCGCCGGCAAGCACCAGAACACCGATCACAGCCGCGAGGACGAGCATTTTCGGGCGTGTGGCGGGCTGGGGGCTGGGAGCTTGCGTCGCGGGAGCGGCAACCTGGGCGTTCATCGATTTCCTCAAGGAGATGTAAAGCGCATGGGCGCGGCCACGCTATTTTTTGACCACCGGCGTCGGCGGCATCAGCGGAATGACGAACAGCGTGATGACGGCGATGACCGCCATGAACGTGAAGGCGTCGGCGTAGCTGAGCGTTTCCACCTGCTGCCAGCCGGCATGCGCCAGCAGATCCAGCGCGCCCTCCTGCGCCCGGTGCGGGGTAAAGCCGTCACGGCCGGCCAGCGTCTGCGCGCCCACGCGCATCCACTGCTCCGTCGTTCCCTGGCCGGCGCGCAGGGCTTCATACAGGCGTGAGGAATGCAGCGTCTCTCGCCGCTCCAGCAGGATCGTCAGCAGCGCCACGCCCAGCGACGCACCGAACTGCCGGAATGTCATATAGAGCGTAACACCATCGAGAAATTTCTCGTCGCTGACACGCGACATCGTGCCGCTGCCGACGCTGGGCAGGAAGATCGCCTGACAGGCGCCATACAAAATCAGGGCAGGCATGTAATAGGCGGCGGGCGTATCGGCCGTCATCAGCCGGTTCAGAAGCAGCATGGAGACCGACAGCAGTATCATGGCGATCGCCAGCGCCTTACGCTGGCCGGTCCGGCTGAGAAGCTGGCCGCTCACCGAGCGCACGACCGCTGCCGCCACGGCATATGCAGCCATCAGCCGGCCCGCCTGTGACGCGCTGAGGGTCTGGGAGGCCGCACCGCGCAGGAATTCGGGCAGCACGAACAGGCTGCCGGACAAGATCATGCCGGTGAAAATACCCAGCGCCGCCGCAGACAAGACCAGCCGGTCCCGCAGCACCGTCAACAGGAGGAGCGGGTTCCTGTTCCTGGGGTGCAACTGCCATAGCAGGAACAGAACCAGCGCACCGACGCCCAGCAATGCCAACGTCCGGATATGCGACGATGCGAACCAGTCGTCGATTTCCCCACGGCTTAACAGGATCTGCAAGGACGCAACGGCGACCATCAGCAGAATCATGCCCTGCCAGTCGCTGGTTCTGAGTCGCTCGGACGTGAAGGGCGGGCAGGGCGGATAATAGCGCGCCAGCAGCCAGATCGCGCCGAGCGCAAACAGCAGAGCGGGGACGAAGATCAAGCGCCAATTCAAATATTCGGCGATCAACCCGCTGACGATCAGCCCGGTAGCGCTGGACAGGGACAACAGGATCGATGCCCGCATCATGTTGCCGCTGCGATGCGGCCTGGGCAGGACGATATAGATCGTGCTGCGCCACCAGGTGATCAGCGCGCTGGCCGCGAACCCCTGCACCACCCGGCAGATCAGCAACGTCTCCAGTCCCGGCGAAATCATGCAGCCGACAGAGGCCATGGCGAAGAGTGCTACGCTGCCGATCAGATAGCGCTTGGGGCCGAAATGACCCGCCATCCAACCAGATACTGGCACGCCCAGGAACAGCGCCAGACTGTAGGTGGTCAGGATCCAGCTCGCCTGGTCCAGCGAGACGCCCAGCGTTCCCGTCAGGTCCACCAGAACGAGGTTCATGCTATCGGCGACATAGAACTCCATGCCCGTCGCCAGACCCAGCCCGAGCAGCAGCATGCGTTCCTGATGGGATGTAGGGCTGCTAGGGGCGGCGGACTGGACCATGGCGACGGGCTCCTGGAAGGGCGTTGGAACGGCAGAGACAGGTGCCCGACGACGGCCCAGCCTTCCGGACGATTGCGCGTGATGGATTCACGAAAGGACGACCGTCCTTGCCGTGCGCCATTACCTTGGGGACCCGAGGATGAGGACCAGCTGCTCGATGCCCGCGCGCCAACGGAGGATCTCCAGAAACTCCTTCCGTTCTCGCCTCTCCATCCAGGAGACTTGTTTCTCCCAGATGACTGACGAAACCGGCACCTGGATAGTCGGAGCGGCATAGGATTCGTATACAATCGGAAGCCGCGCGTGCCATGGAAGCATGACGACCGGCCCGCGCGGCCATAGCCGCCAGTCAGATCGACAATCGAGCAACATGAAGATGGAGCTTTTCCCGTAAGGTCATGGGTGTTGGGCGCCGCAGCGCATCTCTACCACGCGTTTTCGGACCCATTCTTGTCGATTTTGATGGTTGTTTGAACGTTTGACGCAGACGCGGCCCATACGCACACCGTATCCGCAGACAGTATGGTCGCCATTTTAATGCGTAAGGGTCATCGCTGCGTGTGCCTGGCTTAATGTAATTATTGGAACCAATGAATTTCTTTCATTTCCATTTAAATGCGGATGACGACGGCGTATCTCTTCCCCTGTAGCAGGCCAATACGGGCCGGGAGGTATCAGATGATAGACGTCAGATCATTCGCAAGCCTGGGCGGAGCCGATCATGGCTGGCTGAAGGCGAAACATCATTTCTCTTTCGCGGGATATCACGATCCGGAGCGCGTGCATTGGGGAGACCTGCGAGTGTGGAACGATGACACCATCGCGCCGGGCACGGGCTTCCCCGCCCATCCGCACCGCGACATGGAAATCATCACCTATGTCCGCAAGGGGGCGATCACCCACCAGGATAATCTGGGCAACAAGGGCCGCACCGAGGCCGGCGATGTGCAGGTGATGTCCGCTGGCACCGGCATCACACACAGCGAATACAACCTGGAATCCGGCGAGACCCAGATCTTCCAGATCTGGATCATCCCCACCGCACAAGGCAAGGCGCCAAGCTGGGGTGCCCGTCCGTTCCCCAAGGAGAACCGGGCCGGTCATTTCGTCACCCTGGCGTCGGGGTATGAGAGCGATGCCGATGCATTGCCGATCCGCGCCGATGCCCGCGTCCTGGGCGCGACGCTGAAGGCCGGGCAGATCGCGGAATATGCGCTCGGCACCGAACGCCAGGCCTATCTGGTGCCCTCGACCGGGGCTGTGGAGATCGACGGTGTGCGGGTCAACACCCGTGACGGCGCCGCGATTTCGGAAACGGCAACCTTGCGGGTCAAGGCGCTGGAAGATTCCGAGATCGTCCTGGTGGATGCCGCCTGATCCGTGCGACTGGACCATCGCCCGCGAGCCCCCGTGCTAAAAAACACGGGGGCATTGGGCGGTGGTCTGTCGATTGTCCGTCAGCCCATCGATGCGCCCAGTCTTCGGCCGTATGCGGCGATCGCACGGCCGGCTTCGAGGCGCTCGCGTTCATATCTGATCAAGGCCTGATCCAACGGTGCGCCGGCCAGGGCGTCGACCAACGCAAGGGCGTCTCCGGCGGCCTTTGCCACCCCCATCGCGGTATGGGGCCGGACGACGAACGCGGCATCCCCCAGCAGCAGCAGGCGGTCTCGCACCATTCTCGGGGTCTCGAAATCGAAGATCGCCTGAATGAAGGGCGCCGGTTCCGCCAGCATGGCCCCCAGAAACTGCGGCGGGAGTTGCTGCCGCCCGGCCGCGACGAGCGCCGCGCGGGCAGCGTCGCTGATACGCCCCCGCGACAACGAATAGGGATGGATCCGGCCATCCCTGTCGGTCAGCACCGACGCGAGGTCCTCGGCCCGCCGATACCAGACCCAGTTATAGCGCCGGTGACCAGGATCGGTCTCTCCGTCGGGGCCGGGCACGAGATAGCCCAGCGCCTGTGACCGAGGGATGGTGTAGAAGGCGAAGCGGTCGAGCAATGTTGCCGCCGCCGCTTGGGGCAGGGTGGTCTCCGGGATCAATCCGCGCCAGGCGACATAGCCCGCATAGCGCGGGGTATCCGCCTCGATTACGGCGGGCCGGACGATTGACCCGATCCCGTCGGCACCGATCACCAGATCGGCGGAGACCCGGCTGCCGTCGCTGAACTCCAGCCACGCCATATCCGCCGCCTGCCCGACCGCGACGACCGGTCGCCCGACCGCATAGTCGCCGTCTTCAAGACGGGCGCGCACGCCGCGGTAAAGATAGTCCCAGGAGATCTGCATCTGCGGCATCGTCCGGCGCGCGACGATCATGCCCGCGCGGTCGAGAAAGATGCGCTCGTTCGCCATGACGCCGACCTGCATGGCGTGCGAGAGGCCGATGCGGCGCAGGAGGGAGGAAAGCTGCTCCTGGACCACGAGACCGGCGCCGCGCCCTTCCAGCCCAGAGTGGGAACGCTCGTAGATCCTCACCGCGTGCCCGGCCTGGCGCAGCAGCACGGCTGCGAAAAGGCCCCCAAGGGAGCCTCCGACGATCGCTACGCGCATGATCAGTCCTCGCGTCTCAGGCCAGCAAGCTGGAGGATCACGGCGATCGCCGCCAGCCCGCCGCCCAGCAGGGAGACCGCGGTCCATCCCGCCATGGTCCATGCCGTGGTCGCCACGGCCGAGCCTGCGGCCCCGCCCAGGAACATGGCCCCCATGAAGATGGTATTGAGCCGCGCGCGGGCCTCCGGCCGCAGGGCGTAGATCACATGCTGGTTCGAGACCAGCGCGCTCTGCACAGCGAAATCGAGCAGGATGACGCCCGCTACCAAGCCGGCGATCGAGGTCCATAGCCCGAACACCACCCATGACGCCAAGGTCAGCACGGCGCCCAGCGCGATGACCCGGTGCGGGCCGTAGCGATCCGCCACACGTCCCGCCACGGGTGCGGCGAAGATGCCGACCGCGCCCACAATACCGAAGAGGCCGGCGACGTCCGCCCCCAGGCCGAAGCGCGGTTCCTGCAACCGGTAGGCCAGGATCGTCCAGAAGATCGTGAAGGCGGCGAACAGCAGCGCCTGGGTGACGGCCGCCAGTCGCAACGCGCCGAATTCGCGCCAGATATGGACGAGCGACCGCATCAGGGCGCCATAGCGGAGGCCCGGCTGCGGAGGATGGCTGCGGGGCAGGCCGGCTGCCATCAGGGCCCCGGCCGCGAGCGCCATTGGCACGCCCAGCCAGAACATGGCGCGCCAGCCATAATGGGTCGCGACGAAGCCGGCCAGCGTCCGGCTGAGCAGGATTCCGCCCAGCACCCCCGACATGACGGTGCCGACGGTGGCCCCGCGCCGTTCGGGCGCCGAAAGATGCGCCGCGAACGGCACGATCTGCTGGGCGACGGTGGCCGAAAAGCCCAGCAGCAGCGACGCCAGAACCAGCAGCCCGGCACTCGGCGCCAGCCCCGCCACCGCCAGGGCCATCGCGACGATGGCGAACTGGACGATAATCAACCGCCTGCGCTCTATCAGGTCGCCCAGCGGCACAAGCAGGAACAGGCCGACCGCATAGCCGAACTGCGTGGCCGTCGGGATCAGACCCGCCATGTCGCCGGGAAACGCGTGTTCGATCACGCCGAGCATCGGCTGGTTGTAATAGATGTTCGCGACGGCGACGCCCGCTGCTACCGACATCGCAAGCGTCGTCCCCAGACTGAGTGTTCTGGTGCCGGGTGTCGCGGTCGCAGGTGGATGCGAGGCGGTTGGCGCATATGTCGACATGACGGATCTCCCGATGAGTCAGGCCGTGGTGCAAGGGACAGGTCGAGAGCGCCACGGGCATCAGTTCCAGAGCCCGACATCTAGATGAATATCCATGTGTGATGTAGTTATACGAAGATATATATCGGCATAACGATTGGAGATATAATGGAGTTGGAAAGGCTTGCCGTGCTCGTCGAGGCCGTACGCATGGGCAGCCTCGCCGCCGCTGCCCGTCGGCTTGGCCTCTCGCCGATGGTTGCCACGCGCCGGCTTGCCGCGCTGGAGGACGACCTTGGCGTCCGTCTCATGCATCGCACCACGCGCTCGATCGCTCTGACGCCGGAAGGCGAAGCGTTCCTGCCCCATGCCCAGATACTGCTGGAAGACGCCGCTATCGCCCGCGCGAGCATCAGGCCCGTCGGGGACGGTATTTCGGGCGTGCTGCGGGTCACCGCCTCTTTTCCCTTCGGGCGCAAGATCCTGGGGCCGCTCATCGTGGACCTGATGCGCGCGCATCCGGATCTGCGGGTCGATCTTCTGCTCAGCGACAGCATCGTCGATATCGTCGCGCAGGGAATCGACGTCGCGGTGCGGATCGCGGTGCTCCAGGAGAACGGCCTGATCGCCCAACGTGTCGGCGAGAGCCCGCGCGGCCTCTTTGCCGCCCCCTGCTATCTCGCGGAACAGGGAATGCCGCGGACGGTCGCCGACCTCGCGCACCATCAATGCCTGCTTATTACAGGCACATCGCACTGGGATTTCTCACGTTCGGGGAGCAGGCGGGTAAAGGCGGCGGGCCGCTTCACCGCCAGTTCGGTGGAGGCCTTGCAGCAGGCGTGCCTCGGCGGCCTCGGCATCGCCAATCTTTCGACATGGTACGTGCAGGATGAGATGCGCCAGGGTCTTCTGGTCCCGATCGAACTCGCCGATGGGGCGCCCGAGCCATTATCGATCTGGGCGGTTTATCCGACCCGACGCCTGGTCCCGCCCAAGGTCCGCGCCTTTGTCGGGGCTCTTGCGGCCCGATTGCAGGAGGTCCAAAGGCTGGCATAGCGGCCGCTGCAGTCCGCACCGATCGCTAGGCCGCGCCGGCCTGCGCCTCACCGGCTTTCGCGAAGCAGGGCCTCCACATCGTCGTCCGCGCGCGGGCGAAGCAATTCGAACATGGCGTCGCGTTCGACGGCCAGGTAATCCCCTTGCCGTCCCGCGCGCAGCACCGGCACGGCACCTGCGGTATCGTATATCCCGTCATGCAGCAGGTCGCGGCGGATATGCACCGCGACGACTTCCCCCAGGACAAGCCAGCTTTCCACCGCCTGCCCGTCCGCCCCCTGGAGCTGGACGATCTGCGTCAGCCGGCATTCGAAATGAACGGGGCTCTGGGCGATCCTGTCCACTCGGACCGTTCGGCCCGGTAGCCGCGCGAGCCGCGCCAGGTCGAACTCGCTCTGTCCCTTCGCGACGGCAGCCGAGGTGACGTTCATCTGGCGCACCAGGTCGCGTGTCGTCAGGTTCCAGACAAATTCGCGGGTCTCGGCGATATTGGCCACGGTGTCCTTCCAGCCGATGCTGGAAAACCCGATGATGGGCGGATGATAATTGAACGCGTTGAAGAAGCTGTAGGGCGCCAGGTTGAGGCGGCCGCCGCCGTCCACCGATGAAATCCAGCCGATCGGCCGGGGGCCGACGATGGCGTTGAACGGGTCATGCGCCAAGCCATGCCCGGCAGCGGGTTCATAGGAATAAAACGCGTCTTCCGCCATGCGACGGTCTCCTTCCTGCTGCGTCATTCGTCCCAGACAAGAATGCGCTGCCGACCGCCATCGTCTACGATGGCCAGTCTTTCGGCTCCGGGGACGTCATGGCGGGCGAGCTTCATGGACGGGATCTCTTGCTGGTTGGATGGTGCGTCACGACGCGTCTTCGCGCATCCTCCCGCCCCGGTGCCGGACATGGCATGGTGTCGAACACGGTTTGTACGCGGCGGAGTGCAGCCTGTCGACGGGGATACGTCAGAAGGCATGACGCCATGGGGAGGGCACGAACGCATAGGCGCCATCCCGCGCGCGACCGACATAGCCGAATCCGGGGAAGCCCAGATGCATGCCCGCGACCATCATCCGGTCCGTCGCGACCCTGTCGAGCATTCGCCTGCGCGTCGCCATGGTCTGGGCGGGGTCCACATCGAAACCAACGCCCCATTCCGGATGCACGAACTGGAGATGCGGCAGGTGGATGATGTCCCCCCAGATCAGAAGCTGGCCATCGCCGGACGCGACCAGCAGCCCCGTGTGACCGGGTGTATGGCCGGGGAGTTCCTGCGCGATCACGCCCGGACTCACGGCCTGTTCGTCCCGCTCCAGCAGAGTCGTGCGCCCCGCATAAGCCGCGACCGCCTGTCGGGCCGACTGAAACAGGAAGCGCTCGAACTCTGTCCCCTGCGCCATGTTGGCGTCGTCCGACCAATAAGCCAGTTCCCGCTGATGCAGGACCAGTTCGGCGTTCGGGAAGGCCGCCGTGCCGTCCTGCGTCGTCATCCCGAGAATATGGTCCGGATGCAGATGCGTCAGAAACAGCACGTCGACGGACGCCGGATCGATGCCGGCCGCGCGAAGATTATCACGCTGCTTGCCAGCCTGCGGACCAAGGCCTCCGCCCGCTCCGGTATCGACGAGCACCGTCCTCGTGCCCTGCCGAATCACATAGGTGTTGATCGCCATAGGCAGGTCGCCGGGTGGCAGAAACGCCGCCTGGGCCAGGCGTTCGGCCTCCTGCGGATCGGCATCCGGGACGATGGACAACGGAAACGTCGCATGTCCGTCGCTGACGGCTGTGACCTCCATGTCTCCCACCATCCATTTGAATAGCCCAGGAACCTGCAGGCGGGGGGAGGAAGCAGGCTTATCGGAGGTGGTGTTATCGATACTCATGTGATCCTGGCATATCGAGTTGAGAGCAGGGCGCGGTGGCGCGCCTGCATCTGTTGGCGGGACCATCATCTAGACGAATATCGGATCGTGATGCAGTTATACTAACATATATGCCGTCATAACGATTTTAGATATAATATGGCCAGAAAGACTTAGCCGCTGGGCGAAGCTGCCCCGGCTGCCCGTCTCATGCACCGTGCCACACGGCCGATCGCATACACGGACGACAGGATATCTCCCATTATCGTCGTGTCCATGCGAATCATCCGGTTTCGGAAATGCGGATCTCGGCGGCGATTTGCTGCATGTCGAGTTCCTCTTCCATTTTTCTCAGCGTCTTGTCGTGGATGTCACCCGACCGGTGCAAGGTGATCAGCGCCATACGGCCGGCCTCGATCGCGGCCAGGATGACTTGAAAATGCGCGATTTCCTTGTGGCGATGCAGCTTCCGATCCTTGGCGAGCGCGATCGCCATTTGCGTCCGATGGGTATATTGCTCGACGAGACGAGGATGTGATTGCGTGCCGTCAGGTTGCTGCGACATCGCGATGACCGCGGCCTGCTGCGCGTCGCTCATGCGTATCCAGGCCATGTCCTCGCTCTCCTGCCGGACCAGCAGGTCTTCCGCTCCGTTCAGTCGCAGGCAGCGTATCGCCCGTCCGAGAGTGCTGCCCTGCACCAGTACGGTGACAAGAATCACGGCAAACGCCGATACAAGAATCATATCACGGCCTGGCAGCGAATCCGGTAGCGACAATGCGGCCACCAAAGTTACGACCCCACGCATTCCTGCCCAGCTCATAAGCGCCGCCGTAGCGACCGAGGAGCGGCGTGCGCGAAAAAAACCAAACATTTGTATCGTACGCAGCAGGACATGAGAGCCCAGCAGCCAAGCAAAGCGCGCTATAATGACGGTTGCGACGACGATTGCGGCCGGAAGAAGCAGGGTATGAAGCCCGTCATCGACCGTGTGGATCCGCGCCAGCACGCCTTTCAGCGACAGGCCGATCATGATGAACAGAACCGCTTCCATCAGGAATACGGTGATTTTCCAGAAGGCTTGGGCCCTCACTCGGGTCGCGGCGCTGAAGTCGGTGTGCTGGTGCCAGCCGACCAGAAGCCCGGCCGTGACTGTCGAGATCACCCCGGAGACATGCAGGCTCTCGCCGCCGATATAGGCGATCGCGGCCAGGAGGAACGTGGCGACAATGGCCAGTTCGCTGTCGCGTAACCGGCGAATCAGGAACAATCCTCCCTGGCCGATTATGTAGCCGACCACGACCCCGCCGATCGACAGCACGCAGAACGTGCTGATCGCGTCCGCCAGGCTGAATGCTCCGGTCAATGCGGCTGTAAGTGCAAAGCGGAACAGAACCAGGCCCGCCGCGTCATTCAAGAGGCTCTCTCCGCGCAGCAGGGCTGTGATCCGGCTTGGCAGGCTGACGCGTTCCAGCACGGCATCTGCCGCCACCGCGTCCGGCGGCGAGACGATCGCCCCCAGCGTGAAACAGACCGCCCATGGCAGTCCGGGCACCATCCATTTGGTGGCCAGACCGACCAGTAGCGTGGTAAAACCCACGGCACCAACCGCCAGCATGAGAATGCTGGACAGATTGGCGCGGAATTCGCGCCAGACTGTGAAATAGGCGCCGCTCATCAGCAACGGTGGCAAGAAGACGATCAGCACAAGACCGGGATCGATGCTCAGATCCGGCGTGCCAGGGATCAGCGCCAGGGCAATCCCGCCCGAGATCAAAGCGGCGGCGGGTGGCAATCGTAGCCGCCAGGCGACGAATTCGAGCAGCACCGCTGCCGCGACCAGACCCAGGAGGCTTTCATATTGGAAGACGGCCGGCATATGAGTGTGTCGGACTCCCTGAATCCACGTGCTGGAATGAGTAAGAGGCTTCAGTGCTACCGGCCGGATGCGCGTCGCCCAACGAGCCGGAAACCCAGCATTTCACTTTATTTTATCGCAAAAACCGATCAGCCAACATATATACTAACGTATAGAATGTAAGTGGCCTGATTTATGCAGAAAAACCATGATTTCGTTCCATTGGACGAGATTCTTCGGCTCTTGTCGCTTCACATCGCATCCGTTGACAGCATGACATGACTTCCCTGGTCCGGATGGACTCTGCAATGACGATCGAGGAAAAAATGTACGCTGGCGTCGAAAGGAACAAGAGGCAATATGGCGACGCCATAGCGCGCTCCTTTGGGCTGCCCGCCCAACAGAAACTCATCACGCGGTCGCTGAAAACCACTCAGATCGCAATCAGCCGTCTGAGTATTGGTGTGGAACAGCTTGGGATGAGCGCGCAAATACCAGTCGAGGATACCTTCGTTCTGGCGATGTACCTGACGGATCTTGAATACCATGAACTCTGGAGCGGGAATCGGCCCCTGTATCGACAGGGCTACAGGAAGGATTCGATCAGGATCGTCAACTTGATCGATGCGTTTTCAGCGCTTGTCACCGCACCGCATGAGGCCCTGACATTCTACATTCCCCGGCAATCCCTCGATGAGATCGCCGATGAAGCCGGCACGAAGCGGGTCAGCACCATCACCTTTACGCCTGGAATCATCGATCCTGCTATCGTGCATCTGTCACGCATACTGCTTCTGGCACTTGCTCGGCCGCAGGAAGTCAATACCCTGTTTCTCGATCATGTGACCCTGGCGCTCTGCAACCATCTCGTGGAGCATTACGGGGACCATGCCCCGACACTACGGTGGAACAAAGGAGGTCTCTCTACACAGCAACTGGCGAAGGCAGAAGCTTACATGACAGAGAATATTGCGGACAATATCAGCCTTTCCGAGGTGGCTAGCCATTGTGGGCTCACGCGTGCACATTTTGCGCGCGCGTTCAAGGTCAGTACCGGTACTAGCGCGCATCAGTGGCTCCTCGATCAAAGAATATCGCGTGCCGAAGCCCTTTTATTGTCAAGCGAAGAGCCGATCAGCCACATCGCGGTCGCCACCGGGTTTGCCGATCAAAGTCATCTGACACGTGTCTTCTCACGGAAGAAGGGTATCTCGCCAGGCGCCTGGCGATGGCGGCATCGGGCCTGACGCCTCCTGGGCATGGATGCCCAGGCGACCGCTCGGAGTTGTTGCTGAATGGTCCGCGGCTGAGTCATAAATCCGTTTCAAATGCCGATAATGCTCGGCTGTGTCCAGGAGAGCTTTCCGATGCACGTGCCCGCACCATCCACAATGTCCGAAACCCCGGTTGTCATCATTGTCGAAGATGATACCAGGGTGCGTAAATCGCTCCGGAGTCTCCTGCGTTCGGCCGGTCTTCAGTCGATAGAATATGGTTCTGCATCCGATCTGCTCGACCAGAGCCTGCCCGCGGCCGAGCGCTGTCTGATATGCGATATCCGACTTCCGAATCTCAACGGCTTCGACCTGAAGGCGGCTCTTGAGCAACGCGGCGAGTGTGTCCCCGTGGTCTTCATCACGGCCCATGGAGATATCCCGATGTCCGTTCGCGCCATGAAGGGCGGTGCGGTCGACTTTCTGGAGAAACCATTCCGAAATCAGGAGCTGTTGGACGCCGTTACGGAAGCCTTGGCGGCCGACCGCCGCCGACGGGAGTCCGTAACGCGGCTCAGGGACCTCCACGCTCGGCTGGAAGCCCTGTCGCCGAGAGAGCGCGAGGTACTCAAAGGTGTCGGGGCAGGGCGTCTGAACAAGCAGATTGCAAGTGACCTCGGTTTGAGTGAAATCACGGTGAAACTCTATCGCGCCAACCTGATGCGTAAGATGAAAGCCAGGAGCTTCGCGGAGCTGATTCGGATCATCCAGACGATCGAGACCAGCGCGGGACCAGACCATACGCGCGTATGAGTATCGGAAAATCGAAAGAGGGCGCATGCTCAAGGACCCGGAACCCGGTTACGGCGAGCTCTCATAGCAGCTCGTAAGGATGTGGATTGGCACATGCCCCAATGATTGCGATCGTGGACGACGACGAGCGCGCCCGCGTTGCCCTGGGCAGTCTTGTCACGTCCCTGGGTTTCTCCACCTGCGCATTCGCGTCTGCTCGCGAGTGTCTCAGCACTGACTTCGAGTCGCTTAGCTGTATCATCTCCGACGTACAAATGCCCGACGTCAACGGGCTGCAACTGGTCCGCATGCTAAGAAGCAGGCCGAACTGCCCTCCGATCATTCTCATTACCGCGTTTCCCCGGCCCAACCTCATGAAACAGGCCGCGGCAGCCGGTGCGGCATGCTTTGTCGAGAAGCCACTAAGTCCCCGCATCTTGCTGGATATTCTTTCGACGCTATCCATCAAAAAAGGCACCTGATCGCTTTTCGTGAAGAAAGCGCCTGCATCGCGGTTGCGTCACCGCGTTGATGGCAATGAAAGCATGCAGGTCGCCGTTCGCCTATTCCTCCTTCAGATGATCCCGGTGGCGAACGCTCTGGGGAGAGCGATTGTAATCACCGCACCGTCGGATTTATCGTCGTTGGCTATTTCGATTGTACCGTTATGTGCTTCTATAATTGATCGACAAATTGACAGGCCCAATCCCATGCCCTGAGCCCGGGTCGTATAGAACGTCTGAAATGCTTTTTCGAAACCGTCGGGCGAAAAACCCCCACCGGTGTCGCTCATTGTCAGCACGACTCGCTCGTGATTTGCCGACATTGTAAGTGTAATCCGCCTGAATGCCGGGTCGAAGGCATCGATCGCCTGTATTGCGTTACCCAACAGATTGACAATGACCTGTTGCAGAAGAATTCGGTCCCCCAGAACGAGGCTTCCCGGCACCTGCAATTCCTGAACGATGGTAATCCCGTGTGCTTCGGCATCGCCCTGCGCGAGCAGGACAGCCGTGCTGATCACTTGATCTACTGGGATTGGGGCATGTTCGGGTTTCGCTTTACCCAACAACGTATGCACACGCCGAACAACGGCAGCCGCATTTTGAGCAGCTTCGATGACGTCCGTCAGCGCCGCCCCGGCCTCTAACAGATTCGGTACCGGCGCACAGATCCAGCATTGAGCTGCCTGCGCGAAATTGACCACCGCGGCAAGCGGCTGGTTGACCTCATGGGCGATCGTCGCGGAAAGCTCGCCCAGGCTAGCGACACGCAGGGCCTGTTCCAGTTCGGCGCGCGTCGCCGCGATCATTGCCTCCATTTTCCGCTGTTCCCTGATGTCGAGAATACATCCTGTCACCCGGTCGTATCCGGCTCCGGACGGGAAGCTCAACGCGACAATTGCCGTTACGTTCTCGCCGGTGGCTAATCGGAAATCCGATTCACAGACGAATTTTGTCTCGTCTCCATCAATCGCCAAGATGCAATGTTCGAATGTACTGTCGTCTTCTATAAGAAAATCACTGAGGTTTTTGAAGAAATCCGTTCGACTTGCGATATTGAACAGTTTCAGGGCCGCGTCGTTGGGATTCGATATCGTCACCGTCCGGCGCATGCGCGCCACGAAGTCTTTATTTTCTTTAATGTATTTCCGAATGTCGACGATGCCTTCGGCATGGAGCCGATTGAGCTCATGCTTCACCGCCCGGAAATCGTGTTCCCAGATACCGACCGCCAGCGTATCGAAGATCGTGCGATAGCGTTCCTCGCTCAAGCGTCCGAAGATGGCCGCCGTATCGCCCGTCAGATCGATATTGGCTTCGACGACCAGATCCGGGCGACCACCGGACCCGCGCACCGATTCCCATTGCACCAGCGCCGTAATGCTATGTCCGGACATGTCCTTTTGTTCCACATGCCCGGCCCAACGACCGTCCGACTCGAGCGTGGCCACGACATCGGCCAGGTCCATACTGAATGTCGTCTCCAATGTGGAACAGGCATTCATTCCGATGATCTTGTCGCGAGGCCATCCGTAAAGTCTTTCCGCCGCCCGGTTCCAGGCTCTGACCGTACCGTGCCGCTCGCGAACCACCAATGCGACTGGCGCGTGGTCAAATGCCGATGTCTCATATGTCGGCCGTATCGCGTCTTCCCGCTGCTTTCGTCGCCCCCTCAGGATCCGCACGGTTACGGCGAACACATTTCCGATTATCGAGAGGCTGAATCCTCCCAGAATGACGGCGTCGCGAATGGACATCCATGAGTGCCCAATTGATCTGTTCATATTATGTTGAACACCACACCGCTACAGGCAGCGTCTTGTCGGATATTCTGGATTTTTGTCGAAAAGTGCCATATCCGGCCATTCGCCGTTACGCCGGTACCACAGGTCGGCGTATGCAATATATCCTTTGGTATAGTTTTTTAGACCAAGAGCATAATATTGTCATTGATCCGGTGGGGATGCAGTATCCTCGAACGAATAGGGCATGTTCTCGAAATAACACGAGAAAATCACGATTATTCGGAATGTCGTCCATTCGGTTGTTTTATTGCTGTGTGTGATATCAATGATGAAGCAGGGCTAGGCACTGAATCAAAAACAACGGAAGAAGCAGCGAGTTCTTGCTGTTCGCAAAGTCGTCTTTGATTGGATCAATGTTGCCAAGCCTTCTTGCTTCTCGCTCATATCTCTTCAGAAGGATGAATCCATGTCTATCCAGGCGACGCCTACCCCCGGAAAACTGCTTTTAACCCCCGTCGATCATCTCCTGATCATGATCGATTTCCAGTCTCAGATGTCGTTCGCGACCAAATCGATCGATGCCATCACGCTGCGTAATAATGCCGCGCTGGTGTCCGCGGCGGCGGCCGAGTTCCATGTGTCGACCATCCTGACCACGGTGGCGGCCAAATCCTTTTCGGGACCGATATTTGAAGAAATTACTTCGGCCTTTCCCGGCCAGGCGCTGTTCGACCGTACATCGATGAATACGTGGGAGGACGCCGCAGTCATCGCCGACGTCAACCGCATTGGAAAGACGCGCATCGTCCTGGCCGGTCTCTGGACATCCGTGTGCATCGTCGGTCCCGCCCTCTCGGCGATTGACCAGGGGTTCGAGGTGTATGTAATCGCCGACGCGTGTGGTGACGTTTCGACAGAGGCGCATGAACGTGCGATCGAACGCATTGTGCAGGCCGGCGGCCGTCCCATGACCTCGCTGCAATATCTGCTCGAACTGCAACGCGACTGGGCCCGGACGGACACATACGAGGCGACGACTGGTGTGGCCAAGAAGTACGGCGGCGCCTATGGCCTTGGCGTGACTTACGCCAAGACGATGTTCGGCGCGCACGAAGGCTGAGCGCGTCGCGTTATTGGTTCCAGGTCGGGAGATCCCGCGTGAAACCCTATCTCGTATCCTTGCTTGCCGGCACGATCGTGGGGCTTCTCTACGGCCTCGTGAATGTCCGCTCGCCAGCGCCACCGATCGTGGCGCTGGTCGGGCTTCTGGGCATCCTCATTGGGGAACAGATCGTGCCGGTCACGAAGCATTTCTGGCTGGGCCAGAACGTCGCGGCCGCATCGCGCGTATCGGCCCCCGATACCGTATCGATGCAGCCAGGCTCCCTGCAGTTCGGTGCCAAGCCTCGCCCGGAGGCAGATCGCGACCGGACGACCATCTGAGCCTCGCGGCTTACATTAGGCAGAGACCGTCATGACCGCACCCGACTTGATCTTGTATAACGGCAAGATTACCACCCTCGACAGGGGCAATCCTGCCCCGGAGGCGATCGCCATTACCGAGGGTCGATTCAGCGCCGTCGGTGCCGAGCGCGATATCATGCCGAGCGCCGGCCCGAGTACCCGAATGCTCGATCTTGGTGGCCGCCGCCTGATCCCCGGTTTGATCGACAATCATCTGCACATCATCCGGGCCGGTCTCAATTTCAATATGGAATTGCGCTGGGACGGGGTAAGATCTCTGGCCGACGCCATGAGCATGCTTAAGCGCCAGGTCGCCATCACGCCGCCACCGCAATGGGTGCGTGTCGTCGGAGGCTTCACTGAACATCAATTCGTGGAAAAGCGTCTTCCAACGCTCGATGAGATCAACGCGGTCGCGCCGGACACCCCGGTCTTCATTCTGCACCTCTATGACCGTGCCCTGCTGAACGCGGCCGCCCTGCGGGTTGTCGGCTACACGCGCGATACCCAAGATCCCCCCGGAGGGGAGATCCAGCGTGACTCGTCGGGGACGCCGACCGGCCTGCTGCTGGCCAAACCCAATGCCGGCATCCTGTATGCGACATTGGCCAAGGGGCCGAAGCTTCCCTTCGATTACCAGCTCAATTCCACCCGGCACCTGATGCGGGACCTCAACCGGCTTGGCGTAACCGGCGCGATCGACGCGGGCGGCGGCTTCCAGAATTACCCGGATGATTACGAGGTCATCGAGAAGCTCGCGGCCGACGACCAGCTTACGGTGCGTATTGCCTACAATCTGTTTACCCAGAAGCCGAAAGAGGAAAAGGAGGATTTCCTGCGCTGGACCAGTTCGGCGACATATCAGCAGGGTACAGATTATTTTCGTCTCAACGGCGCCGGCGAAATGCTCGTCTTTTCCGCCGCCGATTTCGAGGATTTCCGCGTGGCCAGGCCGGATATGCCGGCGGAGATGGAAGACGACCTGGAAGGCGTGGTCCGCATTCTCGCCCAGAACCGCTGGCCCTGGCGCATGCATGCGACATATGATGAGACGATCGTCCGGGCGCTGGACGTTTTCGAAAAGGTCAACGCTGAAATTCCCTTCTCCGGCCTACATTGGTTCTTCGACCACGCAGAAACGGTGAGCGAGCGGTCGCTGGAGAGAATCGCTGCCCTCGGCGGCGGGGTCGCGATTCAGCATCGCATGGCGTTTCAGGGCGAGTATTTCGTCGAACGCTACGGAAACAAGGCAGCGGAAGCGACGCCCCCGGTCGCCAGGATGCTCGAAATGGGCGTCAAGACCTCCGGCGGCACCGACGCGACCCGTGTAGCGTCGTACAACCCCTGGGTCTCACTCTATTGGCTGGTAACGGGCAAGACCCTCGGCGGCCTGCAACTCACTCCGACTCACAAGACGCTCGATCGCGAGACCGCCCTGCGCCTGTGGACCGAGAACACGACGTGGTTCTCCAACGAGGAGGGCAAGAAAGGCCGGATCGCGCCTGGACAACTCGCGGATCTCGTCGTTCTTGACCGGGACTATTTCGACGTGCCGGGCGATGAGATCCAGGATCTTTCCTCGGTGATGACGATGGTCGGCGGCAGGGTTGTTCATGGCAGCGACGTGTTTTCGTCCCTGGCCCCGCCGCTGCCGCCGGCCATGCCCGACTGGTCGCCCGTACGCACGTTCGGAGGGTATCAGTCCCGCTTCCAGGCTACGGACGCGGATGCCGGGTCAGTCGCTAGTCTGACGCGGTGCTGCGACAGCGCCTGCGGGATTCACGCCCACGACCACGCCCGCGCCTGGAACAGCCAGGGTCCGGTGGGTAACGATAAGTCCTTCTGGGGCGCGCTCGGCTGCTCTTGCTGGGCGTTCTAGAGATGATGTCAGCTTCATCACATGACGAACACCGGAAACTGTGCCTCGCCTTGGCATGGTTCGGATACCTAGCGCTCTGTTCGGCATATATCCTGGGGGGTGTCGACAAGATTCTTGATTTCCCGGGTGCCGTCGTCGAGACGCGGCACCTTGGTGTGCCCTTTCCGCTCCTGGCCACGATCGCCACCATCATCGTCGAGCTTCTCGGCTCTGCGTTGATCCTGTCCGGCTGTTGGCGATGGTGCGGCGCGCTCCTGCTCGCAGGGTTCACCGTCGTCGCGAATATGCTGGCGAACGCGTTCTGGCGTCTGCCGGACGAGGCAGTCCGTACGCTCTCCGCCAATGCCTTCTTCGAACATTGGGGCTTGATCGGAGGCTTTCTCCTGATTGCGCTCCGATCAAGCTCCGGCTTCTCCCGTCCATTCTTGCCATGGAAAATTCAATGATGCGTCGTCTCTTCCTGGGCGTTACCCTGGCGACCGGTTTCGCCCTGGCCAGCGTGGCGCAGGCCCGCGTGTCCCAGCCCGACCTGGCCGTCGGTCCGCAATACGACACCACCCATGTGTATGTCGCGGCGTCGGATGTCGATCGGTTCGTCAGCAGCTTCCTGGGGACATTCGGCGGGTCCAGCACCAAGCAGGTCGTGGTCACGGTCACGCCGACGCCCAGCACGACAAGTTCGCAGCTGCTGCTGACGCCGGTCGGCACGCTTTCGGTATTCGGCTTCCGTACGCCGGTGCCTTTTCCATTCGGCTCCGAGAGGGATGGCTATTTCGTCACGGACCTCGATGAAGCAGTGAAGGCGGCGCGTGCGGATGGTGCCGAGGTCTATGTGGAGACATTCCCCGATCCGATCGGTCGGGACGCGCTCGTACGCTGGCCGGGCGATGTCACCATGCAACTCTACTGGCACACGGCTGCGCCTCATTATCCGGAACTGAAGACGACTCCCGAAAATCGCGTCTATATATCCCCCGATCGTGCAGACGCTTTCGTGCGGAGCTTCACCCGGTTCTCCCACGGGACCGTTACATCGGACGATCGCGCGGCGCCCGGTGTCGAAATCGGACGTCCCGGTGGCACCTTTCGGCGCATTCGCCTGCAGTCAAAATTCGGGCGCATCCTCGTCCTAGTAACGGACGGACATCTGCCCTATCCTTACGGTCGGGAGACCACTGGCTACGAAGTCGCCGACCTTGGTGGTACGCTCGACAAGGCGCGAGCGAACGGCGCGGAAATCCTCGTACAGCCTTTTACATCGGCCGATCGCAGTTCAGCACTCGTATTGTTCCCGGGCGGCTACATCGCCGAAATTCATGCCACTCAGCCCTGACGTGACGATCCATTTTCACTGTTTCCAAAGGCACGCTTTGCCTCGCCTTTGCGTGTTGGCACTGACGGCGTTGCCATGGTCCGTTGCCGCGTGGGCGGACGATCCGGAAATGCAGACGACGGGTATTATCACACGCGACGCCGCATCTTCGGACGCCGCCCCGCCCGCCGTGGCCACCACGCCCGTCCCGACGCGTCCGTCCCCCCTCGGCCTGACACGATGGACCGAGGACTGGTCGGCGCTGGCCGATCCCGCATTGCGTACCGCGCCGCTCGACGGCTTGAAATACATTCCGTTCTCCCGATCCGATCCGTTCCCCTATCTGTCCCTGGGCCTGACGGTCCGAGAGCGGCTCGAGACCAACGACGCGCCCGCGTTCGGCACGGGGCCCGCGAAGTCCGACACATATTTACTGGATCGCGTGCAGATTCACGCCGACTTGCACCTGGACAGGCACTGGCGCGGCTTTGTCCAGTTCGAGGACGCACGGGCCGTCGGCAAGACAATGCTGACTCCCGTCGATCAGAACCAGATCGATCTGCGCCTTCTGTTTCTCGAATATACTGGCAAGGTTGCAGGCGGTACCTTCAAGGCCCGGGTGGGACGGCAGGAGTTCGCGTTCGATCTCCAGCGATTCGTTTCCGTCCGGGATGGACCGAACGTGCGGCAGGCCTATGACGCCGTCTGGGCTGACTGGGAGCTAAAGCCCTGGCGTATTCTCGGCTTTGTCAGCCAACCCACGCAATACAGGGACGTCCGGTATTTCGACGATTATTCCACCCCGCATCAACGATTCAGCACTTTGCGCGTCGAACGTCATGTGGGCGGTACGAATTCCATTTCTGCCTATTACGCGTTGCTTCAGCAGGATGGCGTCCACGACCTGGATGCGTCGGGACGCGAAAACCGGCATGTCTTCGATGTCCGCAGCGCCGGCCATTGGCACGCGTTCGATTGGGACCTGGAGGCAATGGGGCAGTTTGGAACGATGGGCGGCAAGAGGGTACGTGCATGGGCCTTCGGAAGCCGGACCGGGTATACGATCGACACGCTTCACTGGAAACCATGGTTCGGCATGCAGATCGATGGTGCGTCCGGAGATACGAAGGCCGGGGACCGTACGGTTGGGACATTCAATCCGCTGTTTCCGAATGAATATTACTTCAACCTTGGCAGCTACAACACCTATGTGAATATTTTCCACGTCAAACCTATCGTGTTGGTACGTCCAGCACCACGGCTGGCGGTCATGGCCGCCGTCGGCCTGCAATGGCGCATGACGACAGCCGATGCGATCTACACGGTGCCGAATATCCCCGTTCCAAACACGCGTGGGCGAGGGCATCTGTGGAGTGGTTTATACGGGCAGGTTCGGTTGGACTATACGTTTACAGCCAATCTTGCCGGTGCGATCGAGGCCGTCGACTACGCGGCTGGTGATACGATCCGACAGGCCGGTGGCCATGACAGCCGCTATCTCGGTACTGAATTGCGTTTCGGGTGGTAGGTCCGGCGATCGTGCTCGATTGAAGCGCGGATTCTTCGCCACGGGATCATCCATATACCACGGTATAGGCAGAAACCGCGCGGCCGGTCGCGTAAACATCTTACTTATACGAAATGTTCCGAATCACCCCTGCCAGCACGGGGCACTCATCGCAGCCCAGAGGAATATCGATACCTGCAAAGCCTGCGCTATCCGCATTGACGACGACTGCCGGTGCTCCGTAGCCGGACAACCAGAACAGCGAAAGCGCCGGTCTCCGAGCTCCGTTGCCGATGCGGGACCACCGACTGCTGGAGCCGCCGCAATGTGGGGCGTACCGCCAGAGATCGTGGACCGGAAGGTCGGCCATTTCGCGAAGGTGATGGCCAGATCGGGAAGAAGCACGGAAGGCTACAATGAAAGCAGAAGGATGCTATAATATGATCAAGCTATTTTCGCGCGACACGCTCCTGCTGATCGCCCGCCTTGCGCTGGCCATGCTGTTCCTTGTCATGGGCTGGGGCAAGCTGGTCGATTATTCCGGCACGGTTGTCTACATGGCCCAGACGCACGCCCCGCTTCCGGCGGTCGCCGCAATTGTCGCGATCGTGATGGAACTGGGCATCGGCGCGGCTCTCGTCACCGGCTTTCTGGTGACACCGCTCGCCGGCATCCTCGCCATCTATGCGGTCATGACGGCCTTTATCGGACATCATTTCTGGACCATGGACGGCGCGCTTCGCTACGATATGACGATCCATTTCTACAAGAATATCAGCATTGCCGGGGGGCTGCTCGCTCTCGTCGCCGCTGGACCCGGCCGCTTTGTGCTGCGACTGCCGCATCGTGACTCGGGTCTTGCTATCGCCTGAGCACGATACGCGCAACCACAACACGGATCCAGAACAGGAACCGACATCATGGCGACCCTCACGACCTGCGGCGGGACCGGGCTTTATTACAAGAACTGGGGCACGGGTCAGCCCGTCCTCTTCAGCCACGGGTGGCCGCTGAGCGCGGATATGTGGGACGCCCAGATGCTGTTCCTGGCCGAACGGGGCTTTGGGGCATCGCGTTCGACCGGCGTGGTTTTGATCGATCGAGCCTGCTCCTGCTTGGGGCTGTGACGCCATTTTATGAAGACGTCGGACCATCCGGTCGGTCCCGAGAAGGCCGTGTTCGAGGGTATTCGACGCACCGCACGTGTTCGTGTTGACGTACAAGGATCAGCTTAACGCCGACCTTCTGACCTTTTTGCAAGCATAAGGAACCGTCATGTCAGAGCTTTTCTCCCCCGTTCGCCTTGGGGATCTTCATCTCAGCAACCGCATTGTCATGGCACCCATGACCCGAGCCCGGGCGGCGGACGATGGTATTCCGAACGCTTCCGCCGCCGAATATTACCGGCAACGTGCGGGAGCGGGTCTCATAATTACCGAGGCCATCAACGTCGGGCCACTCTCGGCGGCATTCGAGCGCGCGCCGGGATTATGGACGCCAGAACAGAGTGCCGCCTGGCAGGCGATTGTATCGAGCGCCAAAGCCGGGGGCGGCTGCATGGTTGCCCAGCTTTGGCATGCCGGCAGGGCGGGGGCTCGTGGAATTCTGGCTGGGCGGGAGCCGCTTTCCCCATCGGGGGTCAACCATGATCTCGGCGAGTTGCAGGTTTGGGGGCTTCTGCAAAACGGTGCGTATGTTCGGATCAACGCGACGCATTCTCGCGCGATGACGCATGCCGACATCACGCACGCTATCGACGAGTATCGCATCGCTGCGGCGAATGCGCGCGACGCCGGCTTCGATGGTGTCGAAATTCACGCGGGGAATGGGTATTTGCCCCATCAGTTCCTGTCTCCCGGCACCAATCGGCGAACCGACGCATATGGTGGTGACGCAACTGGCCGAGCGAGGTTTCTGCGTGAAATCCTGGCAGCCGTCGGGCAGGTCGTTCCCCTGACACGCGTCGGCATTCGGCTGTCACCCTATGCAGATTACAATAATGTCGCCGACCCGGACCCCGACGAGACCTATGCGTCCCTGGCAACGTGGCTGAATGGCGCCGGCCTTGCGTATGTGCATCTTGCCGACACGAATGCATGGACCGGCGCTCCCGATCTCGCGCGGCTCCTGGCTCTTTTCAAGCCCCGCTACACAGGGCCCCTCATCGTCAATGCGGGACTCTCCCCGGAACACGCGGCGGCGTTGGTTGCAGAGGGAAGTACGGATGCCGTCGCGTTCGGCCGTCTTTTCATCGCGAACCCCGATTTGCCGGAGCGGATGCGTCAGGGTGGCCCTTATAATGACCTCCGTCATGTCGGATTGTACGGCGGTTCGGCGGTCGGCTATACCGATTACCCGTTTCTTCCGCATGACGACGGCGCCAAGGCGGCAGTGTGACCACCGATATGGTCCATGACGGTCAATCCGGCTTACCGGCGCACTCCATGGCAAAGAAAGCGGCGAACAGAGCATGCCCGTAACCTTGAAAGCCGGCTTGATCGTGGCGTTGGGCATTGGGGTGGTCATGTCGGACGTGGCAATCGGGCTGGTCTATAAGCCGCCGATCGCGACGGCGGTCCCACCCGATCCGCGCGCTTTTCCCGTGCCTCTGATAGAGCGCGGCGCCACGCTCGCGATGATCGGAGACTGCGTCGTGTGCCACACGGCCGAACGCGGTGTGCCCTATGTGGGCGGCAGACCGCTGGCCACGCCGTTCGGGACGCTTTACGCGACGAACATAACACCGGACCAGGCAACCGGCATCGGCTCATGGTCGTTCGCGGCGTTTCGGCGGGCAATGCGCGAGGGCATATCGCGCGACGGCAGCCACCTTTATCCGGCGCTGCCTTATGAACATTTCACGCATGTGACTGATGACGACCTCATGGCGCTCTATGCATTCCTGATGACGCGAAGGGCGATACGGGCACCGGCTCCTCACAACGAGCTGGTTTTTCCGCTCGGTTTTCGTCCGCTTCTTGCGGGATGGAATCTGCTTTTTCTGCATCGGGGTCCATTCGTCGCCAAACGGGGCGAAAGTGCCGAATGGAATCGAGGCGCCTATCTCGTTGAAGGGCTCGGCCATTGCGGGGGATGCCATACGCCCCGCAACCTGGCCGGCGGAGAGGAACGGCACCGCGCCTTCGCAGGCGGCGTCGCGGAAGGGTGGAACGCCCCGGCGCTCGATCCTTCAAACCGATCTCCGCATCGCTGGACCGTTCAATCCCTCTACACATATCTCCGTACTGGCATCGATGCCGGACACAGCGCCGCCGCAGGTCCGATGGGACCGGTCAGTTACGATCTCTCCTCCGCTCCCGATGCCGATGTCAGAGCCATTGCTGTCTATGTCGCGTCATTGATGCGGCATGGCCACGACGATGACGGGGGGGCTGGGCCCGTGGATATGAAAAGGAAGGCAGAAGACGCGCATCCGTCCGGCGCCGCGTTGTTTGCCGGCGCATGCGGCGGTTGTCACGGGGAGGGAGCCCCCATGGTATCGCAAGGCCGCCCGTCCCTGTCGTTGGTCAGCGCAATCCAGGAAGACGATCCACGCAATATGCTGCAGGCGATTCTTCAGGGGATACACCCTCTCTCGGACACGCGCGGCCCCTATATGCCGGCCTTCTCGAGCGATCTGAACGACGGTCAGATCGTGGAAATCGCGGCTTATCTGCGCGCCAGATATAGCACGCGCACACCATGGACCCAACTTGAAGCGGCCGTCATGGCGGCGCGCGGAGCGGGGGCGGAGCAATGATCCTGACAGTGAATATCAATGGCGTCGACCACGCTCTCGATGTCGATCCATCTACGCCGTTGTTGTATGTGCTTCGCGACGATCTGCAGCTGAATGGCGCGAAATATGGATGCGGCCTGGGACAGTGCGGCGCCTGCACTGTGCAGGTCGACGGCAGGGCCGTATTTTCATGCCTGATGCCCATTGCCGCGTTGGACGGAAGGCGGGTCCGGACGGTCGAAGGGTTGGGATCGATCGACAATCCCGGTCCAGTGCAGCGGGCCTTCGAGGCTGAACAGGCCGCACAGTGCGGGTATTGCATCGCCGGAATGATCATGCGCGCCCAGGCATTGCTCGATCGCACGCCTTCGCCGACCGATGCGCAGATCCGCGCGCATATGCAGACCAATTTATGCCGCTGCGGCACCCATATGCGCATCCTGCGCGCGGTCAGACGCGCGGCGGACAGCGCGGAAGCTGCCACGGCCACGCGTCGGGGGCCATTGGAATGAGCATTTTGAATGCTGCTCCGCCCCTGTCGCGCCGCTCTTTCCTCGGTGGTGGCGCACTTGTCGTCTCCTTCGCGATAACGCCGCGTGCGTTCGCGCAACTCGCTGGTGGGGGGGAAGGGGGTGCCGGCCCCCGCATCGTCGCGCCGAACCTGCCGGGAAGCCTGAAATCCACGCCATGGCTGGACGCATGGATCCGCATCGATGCGGACGGACATATCACCGCCTTCACCGGCAAAGCCGAACTGGGACAAGGCATCCGGACCGCATTGCTGCAGGTCGCCGCCGAGGAACTGGATGTGGCGCCTGGGCAGATCGAACTGGTGACCGTCGACACGGAGAGAACGCCCGATGAAGGCCTGACGGCCGGGAGTCACTCGATGCAGGATAGCGGCAGCGCGCTTCGCAATGCCGCCGCGAATGTCCGCATGCTGTTGATTCAGGAGGCCGCGCGTGCCTGGGACGTGGCGCCGGACACCATCGGCACAAGCGGTGACGGTCGACTGCATAGTGCAACCGGCCGCACGGCGCGCTATGGCGAGCTTGCAGCCTCGCTCTCGCTGCATGTCGAAGCGCTTCCCAATGTGCCCCTGCGCGATCCGAAGCTGTTTCGTACGATGGGCACGGCACTGGCGCGTGTCGACATCCCGGCAAAACTGACGGGCGGGGCCGCGTATGTGCAGGATATGCGCGTGCCGGGAATGTTGCATGCACGTGTCGTGCGCGGCCCGAGTGTCGGCACGCGCCTCGATCCACTGAATGTCGCGGCCGTCGAGGGCCTCGCCGGCGTGGTCAAAATCGTGCAGGTCGGGTCGTTCGTCGCCGTGGTCGCCGACCGCGAATGGACCGCGATCACGGCGCTGCGACGGCTTCAGGAGACGGGCTTCGTCCGGATGGCGCCGCCGATCCCTCAGGGCGACGTCGTCACGACGCTCAGGAGCTTGCCGCCCGAAGAGATTGTCGTTCTCGACACCCACGATGTGACCGAGCCTTCCGCTCGCACCGTCAGGGCACGCTATACGCGACCGTGGCTTAGCCACGGATCCATCGGTCCGTCTTGTGCGGTCGCGATGTTCCGGGACGGCAGGATGACCATATGGACGCACAGCCAGGGCACATACGACGTTCGTCGCGTCGCGGCCGAGCTTCTTGATCTGCCGCCTGCGAACGTGCATGCGATCCATGTCGAAGGGGCCGGGTGTTACGGCCAGAATGGCGCCGATGACGTTGCTGCGGAAGCCGCCATGATCGCAAAGGCCGTGCCTGGGCGGCCAATTCGGTTGCAATGGATGCGCGAGCAGGAGTTCGGTTGGGAGCCGCTGGGGCCAGCCATGGTGACCGAGGTCGAGGCGTCGCTCGATGCTCAAAACCGTATTGTCGCCTGGAACTATGATGTCTGGAGCAATCCCCATAACAACCGGCCGGTCGGCGCCGGCGGCGTGCTGGTCGGCGGCGAGGTGGTGCCGCCGTTCCCCGCGCCGGAGGGCAAACCTATACCGATGCCCGAGGGCGACGGAGATCGCAATGCGAACCCGCTCTACACGCTGCCCAACATGCATGTCCTCTATCATTTCCTGAAGGATATGCCGATCCGCGTCTCGGCACTCCGCTCGCTTGGCGCGCATCTCAATGTTTTCTCGATCGAATCCATGTTTGACGAATTGGCGAAAGCCAGTGGCGTCGATCCCCTGGTTCTGCGGTTGGCGCACATGAAGGACGAGCGCGCGCGTGCGGTCATGCAGACGGCGGCCGAGCGGTTCGGCTGGGTGAACGGAGTCCGGGGCGATGGCCGGCGAGGCCGCGGCATGGGATTTGCCCGCTACAAGAATCTGGGTGCGTATTGTGCCGTCATGCTCGACATCGAAGTCGAGCGCGAGACTGGCCGCATCGCGGTATTGCGTGCCGTTGCTGCCGTGGATAGCGGTCAACCGGTCAATACGGACGGCATCCGCAACCAGGTCGAAGGCGGCATTATCCAGTCACTGAGTTGGACAACCCATGAGTCCGTAACGTTCGATGCCAACCGGCGGACGAGCTTTGATTGGAGCATGTACCCCATCCTGCGCTTCGCCGACGCGCCGCATTCGGTCGAGGTTCATGTGATCGACAGCGTCGGCATGCCCTTTCTCGGGACCGCGGAATGCGCACAAGGTCCCACGTCGGCCGCTTTGGCAAATGCGCTCGCCGACGCCGTCGGAGTTCGCCTGCGCGAGATGCCGCTCAGCCCTGCGCGCGTCAAGGCGGCGATCGGAGTCATTTGATCGCTGCCTGAAGCCGTCTTGCCCGACGACGAAGCGGATTGGCGGCTGGAACGAGAGCGCAGGCCGTGCGCTCAGGGTAGTGGCTTTTCATCGTCGCCGAGGCGCTCGACCTTCGTTTTGCCGTCCGGCGTCACGGTCATGCCGATGCGGCGTTTGCCGGCCGCGTCGATCAATACCATGCCCGACCCGCCGGCATTATTGAGAAACAGGTAACTCGACGCGCCGCCCGGTCGGTCGAACTTCACATGCGCGCCTTTGTCGTCGATTGCCAGTGCAGCGCTCGGCCACGTGGGGTCAGGGTTGCTGAGCGTCACCGCCGGTCGGCCGGCTGCATCCAGCGCGACCATCGCGCGTGGCGCACCATCGCTGCCGATCAGTAAGATGGTCGGTGTGTCGTCCTTGGCCGACAGCAGGATGCGCGTATGCCCTTGCGCATCGACGATACGGACCTCCTGTGTCACGACGGGAGGGGGTGGCAGATGTGCCATGACCGTTTCCTTCATGCTTCTTCCGCGGGCTCGGGGTCGCCGAGGTTGATCGCCCGGATGCTGATGGCGAGCAACGCGGCGGCGAGCGCGATCATCGCCATCGCCCCGAACACCCAGCGAAAGGCTTCACGGATCGCATTTAATGGAAATGCCGCAGCCGCGATGCCGCTGGTGGGCACATCGAGCGCTGCCTGGACCTGCGCCACGGCCCCCGGTGCCTGCCACTCCATCGCCAGGAGCAGGATCGCCGAAGTCGCCGCCGTGCCCATCACCCCTCCGATCGAACGCGCGAAGGACAATGTCGCGGTCGCGGTGCCCAGATGCGCCTTGCCGCCGGCCCATTGCACCATCGTCTGGGCCGCTGGCATCGTGGTTCCAAGACCAAGCCCGAACAGGGTCGAGGCACCGGCGATCATCCAGGCGCCCTCGTCGATAGCCGCGGCAAGCAGCGCGAATCCAGCGGCGGCGAGTCCCAGCCCGCAGACCAGTGGCCCGCGGGGCAGGCCGGTGTTCGAGATGCGCAGGCCCGTCCAGGTCGAGATGACCACCTGCGCAAGCGTCAGCGGGATCAGCAAGAGACCGGATATGCTTGGGCTCAGGCCCAGCACCAGTTCCAGCAATAGCGGTACCTGGATCACCGCCGCGAAGAGCACCGCGGCAAACAGTGTGGTGCATAAAGTCACCCGCCAGACGATCGCGTTCTGCAATAGCGCCGGCGAAATCAATGGCGCGGCAACCCGACGCTCGATCGGTAGCAGCAGAGCGAAGCCGAGGATTCCAGCACCGCCCAGAGCGAGCACTGTCGTCGAAGTCCAGCCCCAGCCTGGTCCTTGCGTCAGTACCAGCAGCAAGGCGAGCGTCGCGCCGACGAACACCGACGTACCGGGCACGTCGAGCGTGAAAGGCCCTTGACCCTTCTCAGCCGCTAACGGCCAGGCGGCGACTGCCGCCCCGAGGCCGAGAGGTATGTTGATCCAGAAAATCCAGCGCCACCCGACATGTTCGGACAAGAGGCCTCCAGCGATGGGCCCTAACGTGCTGGCGAGCGCGAATACCGCGCCGAACCAGCCCTGAAAGCGGCCGCGATCCTTCGGATTCACGGCCTCGCCAATCAGCGACTGCGACAGGGTCATTAGACCGCCGCCGCCCAGCCCCTGTATGGCGCGGGCGACCTCCAGCGTGGTGAGGTCAGGCGCCAACCCACAGCCGAGCGAACCCGCCACGAACAGTGCCAACGCCCCCAGCAGCGCAGGCTTGCGCCCCACTGCGTCGCCGATCCGCCCATAGATCGGTGCCGCGACCGTCGCTGCCAGCAGATAGGCGGTGACAATCCAGGCGATCTGCGTGAAGCCATGCAGCGATGTGGCGATCGCCGGCAATGCAGTCGCAACGATCGTCTGGTCGAGCGAACCAAGGAACATCGCGGGTGCCACGCTCAGGAAGACCGTGACGAAGCGCTTGTTTTCTGTGGGCGAGGAAGGAAGCGCACCTTTCGTGAGGGGGCTGGCATCAGCGGACTGCGCGCGCGAGGTCATGCGCTCCACCCGTCGGCGGTGAGTTCGTCAAGAAAGGCATGGCAGGTGGAGGGCAGGGAAGCGAGCAACAGGCTGCCGCGATCCCAACGGACAGGAAAACGGTGCTCGATGTCGCGGAGATCGCCTACCATCGAATTATGCGGGCTTGATCATGTCACGGGCATAGTCCAGACCGATGCCATAGCCCCCGCCATGATCGACAACGATTGATCGCGCGGCTTCATAGGTTTCATGGCGTGTCCAGTCACGCTGGAACTCCAGCAGCAGTTGAAGCCAAGACGTCATCACCGCCCCGGCCTGCTCCATTCGCCGAAGGGCAGCGTCATGGCTCGCCGCGGTGAGGCCACCGCAGACATCGGCAACGACATGGACTTTGTAGCCTTCGGCAAGGGCTGATAGCACGGGGAAGCTGACGCAGGCCTCCGTCAATAGTCCGGCAACCACCAGTATCTTGCGACCTGTTGCGATCACCGCGGCCTTCGCTGCTCCGTCCTCCCACAGATTCATGCTGCGTCGTTCGATCGGTGTTACGTCGGGCAGGACGGCGCGGAGCGGCGGCATCAGCGGGCCGCTATAAACCTTCGATGCGGAGGTGCTGACGACCACCGGCACACCGAAGGTTGTCGCGGTACGGGCAAGCGCGATTGCGTTGCTGCGCAGGACTTGGCGATCGGCCGATCCGGTGGCAAAGGCAAGGCCTGCCTGCTCGTCGACCAGAACCAGCGCGCAATCGCTGGCGTCAAGAAGAGGAGTGCCGCCAATCGCCGGCCCATCATGTGTCGCGATGGTGTTCATGCTGTCCCTTCTATAATTATTGTCATTCTGACATAGCGCCATACGCAATGGCATAAGCAGAGAAAAACCCACCCGTCGCCACTGCGCCGTTGATGAAGCGACAGCTTCTAAAAACAAAAATGTAAAAGAGTCTCTGCCACATGGATTGTTTAATGTGATGGTGCTTTGACCGATTGTGCTGTCTTCGTCACGAGGCTGTCCCTGAGGGCACGCCAAATGAATTACACCGCCAAGGGCTTTCCAGGCGGCACGCGTCATGACTGCCGGAAACGCTCGCGACATGAGTGCTGGTGTTCGGGTCGTGGAGCATGCTTTCAAAACCACCGATATGGATGAGATGAAAAATATTCCTGATTACGCACTAATTTCAGCCAATTTGAGCAGGCGATAGGGCATGGGCGGGGTTCTGACGGCGGCGTATCCGAGGCGAGGGATCATGGAGGCGAGGTCGAAGCGGCGATTGAAGCGATAAACGAACTCGGCGAGATAGCGCGGCGCATGCTTGTCACGGATAGCACGGTAAGTACCGGTCATGGCATTCTTGATGTTGGCGAGAGCGGTATTGACCCATTTGAAAGCAGGGTTGCGGCCTGCCTTTGGTCCCGAACCGGTCAGGATGGGATGATGGACGCACCCTGCTTCGGTGACGGCGGCGAAACAGCGTAGACCGTCACTGACCACGCTGCTGGCGGGGTCGAAGCTGTTTTTTGCCATCTTTGCGATCTCGGCCCTACTGAACCCGGCCACCCGGCGGAGTTTCAGGCGGATTGGCTTGCCTTGCGGTGTGGTTTCAACAGCGGCCACGATCGGCGTCTTGCCCGCTGATCCTCGCCCGCGCTTGCCGCCGCCGCGTTCTCCGCCGAGATAGGCGTCGTCCAGTTCGATCCGTCCCTTCAGTCGCTTGCCGGCCTCGCGCTCCATCATTACCTGCGCGAGTTTATGCTTGATCTTCCAGGCCGTGGTCTGCGTCACGCCGAGCCTGCGCCCCAGTTCGATGCTGGAGATGCCGCCTTTGCTCTGGGTCAGATGGTACAGGGCACGAAACCAGGTCCGTAACGGCACCTTGGTTGCCGCGAAGATCGTTCCGGCGATCAGCGACGTCTGCTTCCGACAGGCGCTGCATTGATACTGCCCACGGCTCTGAATGACGCTGTGCTCACGCCCGCCGCAGGCCGGGCATTCAAAACCAGATGGCCAACGCCAGCCAAAGATCACCGCTCGGCACTTCTCTTCGCTTCCGTAAAGTTCGTCAAATTGGGCTTCGCTTAGCCCTTTCTGAAACTGGACCTTGTTGCGAGCCATCGATCAAGCCTCTCGAAAACAACAAATGTTCTCGCTTTGTACCATAAATCCCTGGCTGAAAATAGTGCGTAATCAGGAAAATATTTAGAGTCCGTCCAAGATCATGCTTTATGATTACAGAGTCTTCTGAGCATCATCCGGACTGATGCCCATTGAAGGAAAGCGAGTGTGTTCTGGTTGAGGCTCTCCCAATCCTTGCTCAGGCGTCGGCAGCGGTTCAACCAGGCGATGGTGCGTTCCACAATCCAGCGCTTGGGCAGCACCACGAACTTTCGGACATCGCATCGTCGCACGATCTCGACGTTCACAGTGCGACAGGCCTGGGCCAGTCCTTGCTGGAACTTCGGCCCCTGATAGCCAGCGTCGGCGTAGAGTTTCAGAAGGAATGGATACAGTCCGAACAATGTTGCCATCAGCATGACGCCGCCGTCGCGGTCCTGGATATCAGCCGCATGCACGATGGCGGCCATCAGAAGTCCCTGTGTATCGACGAGGATATGCCGCTTCTTGCCCTTGATCTTCTTGCCACTGTCGAAGCCGGACGGGTCGATCCGCCCCCCCTTTTTCGGCACTTTTGACGCTCTGGCTGTCAATAATGGCTGCTGTGGGGCTGGCGTCGCGATGCACCTGTTCGCGGCAGAGCACGTAAAGGGCATGGTGCAACCGCTCGAGCGTACCCTCATATTGCCAACGGCAGAAATAATAGTTCACCGTGCTGCGTGGCGGCAGATCTTTCGGGATCGCGCGCCACTGGCACCCGGTGCTCAGAATATACATCAGACCGTTCATGACCTCGCGCACGTTCACGGTCCGCTTGTTGCCGCCCCGCTTGGCGTGGGGGATCATCGTCTCGATCAGCGACCATTCCTCGTCAGTCAGGTCGCTGGGATAGCGGAGTTTACTGCGGTCATACCGGACGCGATTTTCAATCGTCCACATCGGGCGGCCTCTCCAAATCGGGGCTGCCGACATGGAATCACAAATGATTCCAATAATTCAAGATGATCTTGGACGGACACTTAGGGCCCGTTAGACCTTGATCCAATCTGCGGCTAAATGAGGCGGCGGTCTTTTCATATCGGGTTGTGACGGCACACCATTCCTTCAGGCGAACCCCAAGATTTTCCACCAGATGGCGGTTGCGATAAGCTCATTTGCGGGCAGGAAACGGCGGCGTCCCGGCGCTTTGGCGGGATCGCTGGCCGGGCCTCCATAGCCCTGAAGTGGTCCCCTCATGAGGACCACGGGCGGTCGAATTTCATGCGGGTGATAGCCAGTTCTATGCGCGCAACGTCGTAGCATCCTGCTCGACAATATAACCCATATGGAAAACGGGACGCCTTTGCGAAACAGGGTTGTGTAAAACATGGCGTATCACACTATCTGCTGTCCGTTTTCAAATATCGTCCTGTTTTCCGAAGGGTGAATCGGGTCCATGAATGCACGAAAAAATGAAGAAGGGGTTGTTCTTCAAACCGTCGGGGCGCCATATCGGCGCCTGGTGCCATCCCGCGAAGCACATCCCCAGGCCAGCGTCAGCACCGAAAACCTGACGCATATCGCGCAGGTTGCCGAACGGGGGTTGATGGACTTCGTCTTAATCGCGGACACGAACAATGTCTGGGAAGAGAATATTTTCTTTTCTAAACGGATAATGCAAGCTTGAACCTCCCGTCGGCTGGAGGTGGCAGGCTGTCGATCCGAACAACTCCCCGGCGGTCCGCCCCAAGTGTCCTGCCCAAGGTTTTGACCTCATTGAGACCATCAAGAAAAAAAGAAACTCTCTAAATTGTCACGTTCCCGGCTGCCGTCAAACGAATGCCGGTGTGGTTTCGCTCCGCGAGGTGACGCCAACTCATCTTCGAGCCTGTCGATGGCACGGGCGAAGGTAGAAAGTCTCATGCCACGAATCATGGCTGCCCTTGCCAGACTGCCGGCCTCCACGGCAAGCTTGAAATATTCAAGATCTGCGCTTCGCATGACGCGAGCGCGTGTGCAAGCAGGACGATCATCATGCAAAAGAGCAAAGAGTCTATCTTCTGCCACGTCTGCCGGATCAACTCCGTCAGGTGGGCCAGCCTCCGCCCAACGCTCTGAATGAACTTACGGCTGCGCGTGCCGCGTTTGCCCGGTTTAGGGCAAGTTGGTCCTGCGAGTCCAGAAGCTGCCGATCTGCGTCGAGCACGTCCGTCAAAGGAATGACGCCCGCCTGGAAAGATTGCTGGGACAGATCGCGCGCGCGCGTCAGCGAGGCGACTTCAGTCTGCAAGTCGCCTGTGCGCTGCTCCGTCTGTACCAGGGTCGTGAAAGCATTTTCTACATCTTCGGCCGCATGCAGGACCGTCAGCCGGTAACGCGCCAGGGCCTCGGCATTGGCGCCACGGGCCTGCTGCACCTCGGCGTCGATCTTGCCGAAATCGAAGATCCGCCAGCGAATTGCTCCGGACCCCGTCGCCTGGAAACCGGGTGCTGTGAAAAGCCTGTTGGGACTGAGACTTTGAAAGCCCAGAATTCCGGTGAGTGACAATTTGGGATAGTAATCGCCCAGCGCCTCGCCGATCCGTGCGTTCGATGCCGCCAGACGGCGCTCCGCAGCCAGAATGTCCGGTCGGCGACGCAGCATGTCCGTGGGCTTGTCGCTGGCGCCGATGGCCGGAATGGCTGGAATGTCGGACGGCGTTCCCAACTCGGCGGCGTAGGTGCCGGGCTGAGCGCCCATCAGCACGTCAAGACGATTAGTCTGAGCTTCGAGGGCGATGCGGATCAACGGCACGGTCTGGCGCGCGGATTGCAGCAAAGCCTCCGCCTGGGCGAGTTCCCGCTCGTTCGAAATGCCCTGTGTGCGTCGCTGGCGGACCAGATCCAGCAGATGGGTGTCCACGGTAATCTGCCTTTCCGCGACGGCGAGCCGTGCTTGGTCTCCCCGGATCTGGAAATAAGCGTCGGCGGCGTCGGCCGCCACGGTGATACGCTCACCCACACGTTCCACCTGCGCGGCCTCTTCCTCGTCCCGTGCGGCTTCCTGCCCGCGCCTGAGGCCGCCGAACAGATCGATTTCCCAGCTTGCCACGCCGCTGACGTCATAGGTGCGATAGTCACGGTGGAAACCGGGGACGGTCCGTACGACATGGCCGATCAGCCCCTCCTGGGACAACCGGTTCGCGGAGGCCTGCGGGGCGAAATCCAGCGTCGGCAACAGGCGTGCGGTAGCTGCTTCCGCGGCGCCCCGCGCCTGGCGGACGCGGGCTATGGCGGCCGCGAGGTCCAGGTTCTGGGTCAGCACACGCTGTTCGATGCGCACCAGTTCGGGGTCGTGAAATCCCTCCCACCACGTGTCGAGCGACGGTGCCGCCGTGACGTGCCGGGCGTCGATGGCTGCTGCGCTGTGGAAAGGACGGAGACGTGCATCCGGCGCCCTGTAATCCGGGCCGACCGCGCAGGCGGACATCATCATGGCCAGGGAGAGTGTCATGGCCGGCTTCAGCAATCCGGTCGTTGCCCGGCGGCGCGGGGGTGCCGTGTTCCGCCTTGTTGCAGGAAGTGTGGAATTCATGGCGTTCGACCTTCGATAAGCCTCGGACACGCGTTGCCCTGCTGTAGTCGAGTGACTGATATACATATCCGTCACTCGTTGTCAATTCACCGCCCGTGTCTTATCTAAGAGGTCAAATTCAGCCAGGGGAAACAGGATGCGCGCGCCTCACACTGGACAACGTGGCCCGGTCGATCACGAGCGCCGGGATCAGATCATGACGGCGGCCATCGAGCATTTCGGGCATTATGGATACAAGAAGACCACGATGGCCGATCTGGCCGACGCCATCGGTCTGTCGAAAGCCTATATCTATAAATTCTTCGAGTCGAAGAAAGCGATCGGCGAGGCGATCTGCGCGCTCCAGCATGGCAAGATGCGCGCGGATATCCAGGCGATCGTCGACGACGACAAGCCGGCTTCCGACAGAATGCGCAGGGTTTTCCTCGCTCTGGCGCGCAATACGGTCACGCTGTTTTCGCACGAGCGTAAACTGCACGACATCGTCTATTCGGCGGTGGAGGAGGAATGGGCGTCTGCCCGGAGTTTCGCCGATGCGTTGCGCGGCATGGTCGAGCACCTGATCCGCGAAGGCCGCGAGGGCGGCGAGTTCGAGCGCAAGACGCCCGTTGACGAGACCTGTCACGCCATCATGCTGGTCCTGCAGTCGATCTATCACCCCCTTCTGCTCGAGCAGCACATGGACACGTTGGACGATGATGCGGCGACGCTGGCCAGTCTCGTCTTGAGAAGCCTAGCACCGTGAATTTGGTACGAGGTTTATGTGACCAATTGACAATACGGTCACTCGTGTACAATTTGGGCTTCCAAACCCGCTGGGAGCCCGAACATGGCTGGAACACGCCTATCCTTTCTTGCAGCGGCCGGCATCTGCACCGTTTTCGGGCTGTCGGCCTGCAAGCCCAAAGACGATCCTGATCCGCGCACGGCCGACCGTATCGTGGAGACGGTGCGGATCGAACCCGCAGCGACTGCCGAGCATGTCTACACGGGGGTCGTAGCGGCCCGCGTCCAAAGCGATCTCGGCTTTCGCGTGTCCGGCAAGATCGTCGAACGCCTGGTCGACACCGGACAGACTGTCTCAAAGGGGCAGGTGCTGATGCGCCTCGACCCGACGGATTACCTCCATGCCGTGACGACCCAGGTCGGCAGTGTGGCATCGTTGCGCGCCCGCTGGGTCCAGGCCGCGGCGGATGAGCGTCGCTATCGCGGTCTTGTCGCGACCGGTGCCGTGGCGGCCTCGGCCTACGATCAGGTAAAGGCCGAAGCGGACAGCGCCCGCGCGCAACTGGATGCGGCGATCGCGCAGGAGAAGATTGCCCGCAACCAGGACGATTATTCCCTGCTGCGCGCGGATGAAGACGGTGTCGTCGTCCAGACCCTGGCGGAACCGGGCCACGTCGTCGCGGCCGGCCAGACCGTGATCGTGCTGGCACATGCCGGCCCGCGCGAGGCCGCGATCGACCTGCCGGAAGGGGTGCGTCCGATCCTGCATTCCGCGGCGGAAGCCGAACTGTATGACGAGGGTTCCCGCGTGTCCGCGCACCTGCGGCAACTGTCCGACGCCGCCGACCCGCGTACCCGCACGTTCGAGGCCCGTTACGTCATGGACGGGCCGGGCGCGGACGCGCCGCTGGGGGCGACGGTGCGTGTCCACCTGCCTGAAGCCAGCGACGATCCGCCCGCGCTCGTCGTGCCGTTGGGCGCCGTCGATGACGAGGGCAAGGGGCCCGGCGTCTGGAGCGTGGATGGCCTGGCTTCGACAGTCAGCTTTCATCCGGTACAGATCGCACATATCGGCGAGGATACGGCGACGGTCGTCCCCGGTGCGGATCTTCGCCCGGGCATGCTGATCGCGGCGGCCGGCGGTCACTATCTGCATGTCGGCGAGCATGTCCAGGTCGCCTCGACAAAGGTCGCGATGCAATGAGCGGGTTCAACCTGTCCGCCCTCGCGGTGCGCGAGCGCGGGATCACATTGTTCCTGATTGTGGCGCTGGCATTGTCGGGCGCCTATGCGTTCTTCAGTCTCGGCCGTGCCGAGGACCCCGCCTTCACCGTCAAAACCCTGACGGCGACCGCTGTCTGGCCGGGCGCCACGGCGCAGGAAATGCAGGACCTGGTGGCCGATCCCCTGGAAAAGCGGGTGCAGGAACTGCAATGGTACGACCGGGTGGAAACATTGACCCGGCCGGGCCTGGCGCTGATGATGGTCACGCTCAAGGACAACACGCCGCCTGCCGCCGTTCCCGAGCAATTCTACCAGACGCGCAAGAAGCTGTACGATACCATGCCTCTTCTGCCGCAGGGCGTGCAGGGACCGTTCGTCAATGACGAATATTCCGATGTCGATTTCGCCGTCTACGCACTGGACGGCCATGGGCTGCCCGAACGCCTGCTGGTCCGCCAGGCCGAAACGGTGCGGCAGCGCCTGCTGCATGTGCCGGGCGTGCGCAAGGTTGATATTATCGGCGAGCGGCCGGAACGGATCTTCGTCAATTTTTCCAATGCCAGACTGGTCACGCTCGGGATCAGCACGCAGGACGTGTTCGCGGCGCTCGAACGTCAGAATGCGGTGACGGCCGCGGGTTCGATCGATACGCGCGGCCCGCAGGTCTTCGTGCGGTTGGATGGCGCGCTGGACGACCTGCAGAAAATTCGTGACATCCCCATCGCGGCGGGCGGCCGGACTCTCAAGATCTCGGACATCGCGACGGTGGAGCGGGGGTACGAGGACCCACCGACCTACCTTGTCCGGCATGCCGGAGCCCAGACTCTGGTGCTGAACGTCGTGATGCAGGATCACTGGAACGGGTTGAAGCTCGGCCAGTCCCTGGCCGCGGCGGAGAAGACGCTGGGGGCGGGACTGCCTGTCGGGGTCACGCTGACGAAAATCGTGGACCAGGCCGGGATCATTCATGCCGCCGTCGGCGAATTCATGCTGAAATTCTTCGTGGCGCTCGGCGTCGTGATGGTCGTCAGCCTGGTCAGCCTGGGCTGGCGGGTCGGCATCGTCGTCGCGGCAGCCGTGCCGCTGACGCTGTCGATCGTCATGGTCATCATGCTGGTGACCGGCCGGGCGCTGGACCGCATCACGCTGGGCGCGTTGATCATCTCGCTGGGCCTTCTGGTCGACGACGCGATCATCGCGATCGAGATGATGGTGGTGAAGCTGGAGGAAGGGTACGAACGCACGAAGGCCGCCGCCTATGCCTGGAGCCACACGGCGGCCCCGATGCTGGCCGGCACGCTGGTCACGATTATCGGTTTCACCCCGGTCGGCTTCGCGCGCTCCACCGCCGGCGAGTACGCCGGCAACATTTTCTGGATCGTCGGCTATGCGCTGCTGACCTCCTGGTTCGTGGCCGTGGTGTTCACGCCCTATCTCGGCGTCAAGCTGCTGCCGGACATCAAGCGGATCGAGGGCGCCTACGAACATATCTACGCCACGCCCAATTACCGCCGCTTCCGGCGCCTCGTCATATGGGTCGTGCGGCGCAAATTCATGGTCGCGGGGGCGGTGCTGGCGTTGTTCCTGCTGGCCTTCGTCGGGATGGGCTCTGTCCGGCAGCAATTCTTCCCCAGTTCGGACCGCCCGGAACTGCTGGCCGAGGTGCAGATGCCGGAGGGCACCAGCATCGAAGCCACAACGCGGGTCACGGCCCGTGTGGAAGCATGGCTGAAGACGCAGCCCGAGGCAAAGATCGTCACCAGCTATGTGGGTGCCGGCGCGCCGCGTTTCTTCCTGGCGTACAACCCGGAATTGCCTGATCCGTCCTTTGCCAAAATCGTCGTCCTGACTCCCAGCGCCCGGGACCGCGACCGCTTGCGCGATCGTATGCGCCAGGCCGTGGCCCAGGGGATGGCGCCTGATGCCCGGATCCGCGTGACGCAGTTCGTCTTCGGCCCCTACACGCATTTCCCGGTTATGTTCCGTATCATGGGACCGGATGCGGATCGGGTGCGCGATATCGCGGCCCAGGTCGGCACGATCATGCGGAACAATCCGCATACACGGCAGGTCAATGCCGATTGGGGCGAGCGCGTGCAGACGGCGCATTTCGTGCTGGACCAGGCGCGGCTGCAACTGATCGGCCTGTCCCCCCAGGAAGCGTCCGAACAGATCCAGTTCCTGCTGCTGGGCGTGCCCGTGACCCAGATCCGCGAGGACATCCGGACCGTCGATCTGGTGGTCCGCAGCGCGGGGCAGGATCGTCTGGATCCGGCGAAGCTGGGCAACATGACCATCAGCAACCGCACGGGCCAATTGATTCCGCTCAGCCAGATCGGTCACGTCGAGATCCGTGCCGAAGACCCTATCCTGCGTCGGCGTGACCGGATTCCGACGATCACGCTTCAGAGCGATATCGACGAAAACCTGCAGCCGCCGCAGGTCACGACGGAGATCGATCAGGCTCTGGCGCCCGTCCGCGCGACGCTGCCCCCTGGCTATCGCATCGAAGCCGGCGGCAACGCGGAAGAATCCGGAAAGGCCAACAAGGCCCTGGTGCCGATCTTTCCGGTGATGATCCTGCTGACCCTGGTCGTCCTGGTGTTCGAGACCCGATCCATCTCCGGCATGTTCATGGTGTTCCTGACGGCTCCGCTGGGGCTGATCGGGACCGTTCCGACCCTGCTGATCTTCCATCAGCCGTTCGGTTTCAATGCGATCCTGGGATTGATCGGCCTGTCGGGCATCCTGATGCGCAACACGCTGATCCTGATCGGACAGATCAAGGTCAATCAGGCGGCGGGGCTCGATCCGTTCCATTCGGTGGTCGAGGCGACCGTGCAGCGTGCCCGCCCGGTCATCCTGACGGCCCTGGCGGCCGTACTGGCCTTCATCCCGCTGACGGAATCGGTGTTCTGGGGCTCGCTGGCCTATACGCTGATCGGCGGCACGGCGGCCGGTACCGGGTTGATCCTGATGTTCCTGCCGGCGCTTTATGCGATCTGGTATCGCATAAAGCCGACGAACGAGCCTGACGGCGGCGAGCCGGAGGTGGCGAAGGATTTCACGGGGGCTTCCAAAGAGTAGGGTGTGCCTTCGGCACTCCCTACGTCCCGAAAACAAAGATAAGGACGCTTCGAAGAGGTAGCTCAGGCCGTGCCGCCACCGTAGCGGCCGGCCTGGCGCATGAATTTCGGGCCGGAGATGTGCTGGAGCTGTGCCAGACCGACGGGGGGCTGCGACGATATCTCAGCCCCTTCGGCGGCCTTCAAGGCGCTGGCGACCAGATCGGACGCACAGATCGTCGCGTTTTTCGGGGCGTTCGCGGGATTGCTGGAAGATGACGCGGTCTGGTCCGGAATCGCCGAGGCGAACGCGTATGATGTCGCTGATGCCCGTGCGTCCAGCCGATCGACCGGGCGGCCGGCAATTAGGGTCATCGGCGGGCGCCGGAATGACACGGGGTTGCGCATTCGGGCCGCGTCCGAAGGATGTCGTCATGCCGATATCGACGTACGACGGCATGACGGCTGGACGATATCCGTCAGCAGGAGGACGATATCAATCTGCGCCGCTGAGCATGGCTGGCGCTTCACGATGGCCTTTGTGTGTCAGGCGGTGTCCTGTTTCGCGGGAACGCGCCACAGGCGCCGGGACAGCATCGGCACGCCGCAGATCGGGGCAAAAACGATATAGGATATCGCCACGGCGGCTGACAAAGCCGCCATTCCGGCGTGGAAGACATGCACGACGACCATCCCGCCACCCGCCGCCAGCAACGTCCGCATGGTATAGGCGAGAAAAGGCCACAGGGCATGGCCTGCGCCCTGGACGGCGAAGGCGAACACGAATCCCGCCGCCATGAAGCCGTATGTGGGGGCCACTGTCGTCAGATAGGTCGTTGCGGTTATCGTGACGGGCGCCTGGCCGGTGAACAGGCCGCTCCAGAGCGTGGGGGCGAGGGCGACGGCCAGCCCGACGATTTCCGCGAAGGCACCGCCCACGCTTGCGCCGATCAAGGCAATCCTGCGCGCGCGAGCGGCCTGTCCCGCGCCGACCGCGATCCCGACCATGGTCAGTACGGCCGAGGACAGGCCGAACAGGATCGGGATCATCACGTAATCGAGCCGGGAGGCGATGCCATATCCGGCAATGGCGTCGACGCCGAGGCCTCCAACCGCGCCGGTCATGATGATGACGGTCAGATTCGTCTGCACCGTATTCAATGCGGTGGGGATGCCCACTTTCAGGATATCCGCGAACAGGCGCCATTCGAGGCGTGCCATCCGCAGTTTCAAGCCCGACCGGCCCGAGGCCATGTAGCGTAACAGGACGATCAGCGCGCAGACGTAATAGAGCACGAACGCGAGTCCGGCGCCTCCGACGCCGAGACGCGGGATCGGCCCGAAGCCGAAGATCAGGGCCGGAGAAGCCGGAATCATGACCGCGGCCCCGACCAGGGTTACCAATGCGGGTACCCTTACGTTCCCCGCCCCGCGCAAGGCGGCGGATAGCAGATTGACGATCCAGATCGCGACCGCGCCGCCGAAAACGGTATTCGAGTACGCCAGCGCCGTGCGCAGGGACGCGCCGTTTCCGCCCAGCGCGCCATAGAGCGCGGGACCGCCGCAGAGCAGCCCGACGGTAAAGACCGCGCCGGCGATCGTGGCCAGCACGATGGCATGCAGCACCAGAGCGTCGGCGTCGTGCTGCCGCCCGGCGCCGATCGCCCGCGCGAGCGCCGACGCCACCCCGCTGCCCAGGCCACCGTTCGACATGGTGACCATCAGCATATAGACGGGAAAGACCAGTGCTACGCCGGCCAGCGCCTCGGTCCCCAGGACACCGACATAGTAGGTTTCGGCCACCCCAACCGCCGTCTGGGCCAGGAGTACGGCGATCGTCGGCAGCGCGAGCCGCATCAATGTTCCGGCGATCGGTCCCGTCAGGATGGCGTCGCGTGTCCGCGCCTTGCGATCCGCCACGCGGGGCTCGCTGATCGGGGTGATTTCGATGAGGTCGGCGATCCTCTCATTGGCGCTCTCGGACATCGTGGTCGTCTTACGTTTCGGCGCGGAAAATCGGGGAGCCGGCAGGCGCGCCGATCGTGCCGCCATCGACGACGATCTCGGTGCCGGTGATATGCCGTGCCTCATCTGAGGCCAGGAACAGCACCGCGTTGGCGATATCCACGGCTTCGCCGAAATGGCCCAGCGGAATGGAGCGGGAATAGCCATTTTCCAGCGCTGCCAGCGCCTCGGGGGTCGTCGCGCGTGCGGCCCAGATCGGCGTGCGGGTGGCGCCCGGCACCACGCTGTTCACCCGGATGCCGCGCGGTGCGAATTCCGATGCCAGAACGCGGTTCATCGCGCCGATCCCGCCCTTGCTTGCGGCATAGGCAGACGCTCCCGGAATGCCCAGTACCTGGTGTACCGATCCGTTGAGAACGATCGATCCACCCTTCTTCAGGTGAGGGGCAGCCGCTTGTGCGGTGAAGAAGACGGCAGTCAGGTTGGTCGCGATAATGCGTTCGAAATCCGCGCGGATCGTCGTCCCGACCGGCGTACTGCCCGAGATCCCGGCATTGAGGAACAGGACATCGAGTGCGCCGAATCGCTCGATTGTGGCGGCGATCGCACGCTCGGCCGCGCCGTCCTCGGTCAGGTCGGCCTGTATGGCGAGCGCGTTCGGCCCCAGCTTCGCCGCTGCCGCATCGAGCGTCTTCCGGTCGCGACCCGTGATCGCGACCCGTGCCCCTTCCTGGACGAAGCGTTCGGCCGTGGCGAGGCCGATGCCGCTGTTGCCGCCCGTGATCAGGGCGGTCTTGTCACGTAGCCTCATTGTCTGTGCCTCCAGTTGAATTACGGTCATAATGTAGAATTATGATTGTAATGCAATAGGCGCGGACCTAGAGTCGTATCCGTTCACACTGGTTCACGGATACGTCTCTAGACCGTTGTTTTGGCGAGCATCTTTATCCGATCAGATGATTCCATCTGATCGGATGATGCTCTAAATTCCGGCAGCAGGGACGAGAGGGACGGATGCGCTATCAGAAAGGTCGTCGGGAGGAAACGCGCCGGCATATCATCGACGTGGCGGGCCGGCGCTTTCGCCAGGATGGGATCGCGGCTGCCGGCATTGCCGGGCTGATGACGGATGCCGGCCTGACCAACGGCGCGTTCTACACACATTTCGAGTCGAAAGAGGATCTGGTCCGGCAGACCTTGGACATGATGCGCGAGAGTGCCGGCGGTGCCACCGTGCAGGCGATCCGCGATGGCGCGCCGCCCGAGATCTGGTTGCGCCGGTATCTCAGCCCGTCTCATCGCGACAATCCGGGTGGGGGGTGTGTCGCGGCCGCATTATCGGCCGAAATCGCCCGGCATCCGGAAGAAACGCGCGATGCCTTCCGTGCCGCGTGCGAGGAATTCGTCGGGCAGATCGCGGACAGCCTGCCTGCCGGTACGCCAGCGGCGCGGCGGGCGACCGCACAGGCGCTCTATGGGTTGATGATCGGCACGCTGCAACTGGCGCGGGTGATCGGATCGGGGGCCGAGTCCGATGCGATCCTCGAAAACGGCGTGCGGGCCGGGTTGCTGATGATCGGCCTTGGATAAGGGCGGCGGACGGCCTTATGCCTCCGCGAGGTTGCGCCTGATGTCCTGCGGCGGCACGCCATAGGCGCGCAGAAAGGCTCTGCGCATCCGGTTGCGGTCGTCGAAGCCGGTTTCGCGCGCGATGACTTCAATCGGATGGCGACCTTGTTCCAGCATCAGGCGCGCGGCTTCGATGCGCAGTTGTTCGATCGCCTTGGCGGGTGATTCCCCGGTTTCGGCGCGAAAGAGGCGGCTGAACTGGCGGGGACTGAGATGCGCGGCCTCGGCCAGCTCCTCGACGGACAGACTATTCCGCAGATTGCGCCGGGCATGATCCAGAGCATTCTGAATCCGGTCCGATTTCGGTTCCAGTGCCAACAAGGTCGAATGCTGTGACTGGCCACCGGCGCGACGGTGATAGAGCACCAGCTTCTGCGCGACTGATCGCGTGATGTCCCGGCCCAGATCCTTTTCGATCATCGCCAGCGCGAGGTCGATCCCGGCACTCATGCCGGCGGAGGTCCAGATTGCGCCGTCAATCAGGAAGATCCGGTCCTCTTCCACCTTGATCGCCGGAAACCGGGTGCGCAATTCGGAGGCCATAAGCCAGTGTGTGGTCGCGCGCCGGCCGTCCAGCAATCCGGCTTCCGCCAGGACGAAGGCACCCGTGCAGATCGACGCGAGGCGACGTACGCTTCTGGCGGCAATTCGAATATGCTCCACCAGCCCCAGCGAAGGATCGGGGATCCCCGTCCCGCCCAAGACGATCAGGGTGTCGAAATGCGTGTCGTCCAACGTCGCGCTGTCGACCGAAACGGCGTCTGATCCCCGGATCGTGCCGCCGCTCTCCGAGTGGACCGATACTTCGTAGACCGGCGGATCGCTGACGAGATTGGCAACCTCGAACGCCGTCGCAGCGGCGAGACCTATGATCTGGAACCCCGGGTAGACGATGAACCCGACGCGCTGCATAGCTGCGATCTCCTTTGTCTTGAATTGACGCTTATACGACATTCAAGACAAAAGCCAGCCCGCCTATGGTCCCACCCAGCGACGGCATCACGCCTTCGCATCGAAAAGGAACCAAGGTAATGGCAACGCAACATCCGGGAACGGCGCTGGTGACGGGAGCATCGTCGGGGATCGGCGCGATCTACGCGGACCGGCTGGCCCGACGCGGTTATGACCTGATCCTGGTCGCGCGCAATCGCGCACGGCTCGACGAACTGGCGGCGCGGATCAGCGACGAGACCGGTCGGTCCGTTGAGGTCGTAACCGCCGATCTGGGTCAGGACGCAGACGTCCGCCGGGTGGCAGACATTCTGAAGACTGATCACAGCATCACCACGCTGGTCAACAATGCCGGTGTCGGCGCGACGGCGCCCGCTCTCCAATCCGATATCGACGCGATGGAGGCGATGATCGGGCTGAACGTCACCGCTCTCACGCGACTCACCTATGCCGCGCTACCGGGTTTTGTGGCCCGCGGACAGGGGCTAATCGTCAATATTTCGTCGATTGGCGCCATTGCGCCTGAAGTCCTGAACGGTGTGTACGGTGGCACCAAGGCCTTCGTGTTGGCGCTGACCCAGTCATTGCACAAGGAACTGGCTGGTACCGGTGTCAACGTCCAGGCGGTTCTGCCGGGTGCCACGGCCACCGAGTTCTGGAATGCGGCGGGCACGCCGATCGAGCACCTGCCGTCCGGCATCGTCATGAAGGCAACGGACATGGTCGACGCCGCTCTGGCGGGGCTGGACCAGGGCGAACTGGTGACGATCCCCTCGCTGCCCGATGTCGCGGACTGGGAAGCCTACGAGAACGCCCGCCATGCCTTGATGCCGAACCTCTCGCGTTCGCTTCCGGCCGCTCGCTACACCAACGGCGATCTCACGTGATCGCCGCTTCGGTAAAAGGAAACAAGCGGAATAGCCCGTTGCGAAGAGTTGCTTCGGCTTGGTACCACCTATCCGCAGTATCTCGTCATGAACGTGCTCTGGGAGAAGAACGGGCAATCCGTCGGAGCGGTCGCCGATCGCCTCGCACTGGAGTCGAGTACGATAACGCCTCTCGTGACGCGTCCGGAAGCTGCGGAATTCGTGCGACGCCAACGCAATTCGGACGATGAGCGCCAGGCCGTCGTAACGCCGCGTTCGAAAGGCGTTGCGTTGCGCCAGGACGCAACATGCTTCGCGACGACCCTGCTCAAGCGATTGGCGCTCCGGTATCCGATCTTGTCCGCCTCACTGAACAGGTCCGCGGCTTCAGGGGCGCCCTCCTCGTTACCCCTCCGGAAGCAGGGTAACCGGCCGCGGTTTGGCTTATTCGCATCCGGCAGCGAGAACCTGTGCTGCGGCGACAGTCTCGTTTCCGAGAGATGGATGGTCGCGATACTTTCCGTATTCGGGCAGGCGGCCATAGGTGAGGATAGAGTTGTAAGAGGGCTGCTTAAGCAATCTGATCAGGCCATCGGGCCCGTAACGCGCCGTGATGTCTTTCATCGGATCGCCGAACGTGCAGCCTCGGCCGCCTCCTCCGGCAATGACATACCCGTTGATATGAATATTGGCGCTCCTGGGGCTGAAGCGCGGTCATCTGGACCAGGCGGTCGGGATCAGGCATTCCAGCGCGATGTGCGGATGATTGAGCAGAAGTTTCCTTTGTGAAAATGCGGCTCCTTATCAGCGATCACATCCGCCTTTACGTTGCCGAAGGTCGTGTCCGGCTTATGGCGGATACCGTCGTAGAATGCCTGGATGATATCTTCCTTGAAATGCGGTGCCCTTGGAAAGGCGGCGACGATTGCCTCGCGGACCGCGTCGGGATATTGGTCGTACGTAAGGCCGAGAACATCCATTTCGACGCCGGCCGTGGTGAGCGCGATCACGGGATGCATGAATTCCGGCACGCCTGGGGTCGTGTGGAGGGCGATGCCCGTCCAGACCTTTTCGATGTCAGATGGATCGACATCGTGACTCTTGAGGAAGTCCCGTGCGGCATTGGCGCCGTCAACTTCGAAACGAAGAGTCTCGCTGCTGTGCGATGGCATCAATCCGATATCGTGGAACATCGCGGCAGCATAGAGGAGTTCGGGATTGAAGGTCAGTTCGCGCTGCTGCCCGGCAAGCGCGCCGAAGAAGTAGACGCGGCTTGAATGATTAAAGAGCAGTTCGCTTTCGATATCACGAATGAACTCCGTGATCGCGCGGCCAAGAGAAGAGTCCGGCACAACGATGCCATTGATGCTCGTCCCAGAACGAAGCGTATCTATCATGATGTAAGCTCCTTTTTTTTCCGGCTCCGGCGATCCTGACAACGGTGTCGCGACCATCCGGCGACCGCCTGCCTCATGAGGCGTATCGTCTCATTCGGATTCTATTCTCTGTCGGGGATGGCAGAAATGACATATATACCTCGTATTCTGCCATAGAGTGACAGACGATGATGCCGATTCCCTCCGATACCCTTACCATCTGGTTCGTCGTGTTTCCCGGCTTCGAACTCCTCGACGTGAGTGGCCCGTTATGCGCGTTTCATCTGGCGCGCGACTTTCATCCGACGGGCTATGACATCCGGACCGTCTCGGTGTCCGGTGGGCCCGTGGCCAGTTCATCGGGAGTGACAATCGACACCGCCCAGCCATCTGTGCCCGGGCGCCTCGATACGCTTGTGATCGTGGGGGCCCCCGACACGGAGATGCTCTCCCGGCAGACTGATCTGATTGCACTCGTGCGCATGCTGGCGCCCCATGCGCGGCGCAGCGCCAGCGTCTGCACAGGAACGTTCGTTCTGGCGGCAGCCGGGCTGCTTGACGGACATCGCGTGACGACCCATTGGCGTCATACGGCTGATCTCCAGCGTCGCTACCCTTTGCTCAAGGTCGAGGCCGACCGGATTTTCATTCACGACGGTGCGATCTGGACCTCGGCCGGCATTACCGCCGGCATTGACCTTGCACTGGCGATGATCGAAGAGGATTTTGGGATCGAAACATCCAAGGCTGTCGCAAGAGAACTTGTGGTTTATCATCGCCGCAGTGGCGGCCAGTCTCAGTTTTCGACTCTTCTCGACCTGGAGCCGCGCCCGGGGCGCATTCGCGATGCTATTGCCTATATTCATACGCACTTGCGGGAGCCATTGTCGGTTGAGCAACTGGCAGATGTCGCGAAGATCAGTCCACGCCAGTTTGCCCGACAGTTCGTCGTGGAGACGGGGGAGACGCCGGCTCGCGCTGTTGAGCGCCTGCGGTGTGACGCCGCTCTCCCACGTATCGAAAATACGAGCGAACCGCTCAACCAGATCGCCTTGCATGTCGGCTTCCGTGATCTCGAACGCATGCGTCGTGCATGCCTGCGCGTTTATGGACAGCCGCCACAGGCTCTGCGTCGGTCAAGTCGTCATAGAGCCTAAGCGTTTAGTCCCAGGCTTTGAGGGATGCATTATTGACGCGAGCCCAGCCGCCAAGCTCGCCCCCACCGCAACTGCCGCCGCCACGTCCACAGATCCGGGCCGAGAGCAGCGTGTCGCTGATCGCCCTGGTGGCGGCGGTCATGTTCGTGCCTCGGCCCGATAACGCCGGCCACAGCCCGGCAGCGGCCATCGAACGGTTCCACTCCGCGTCACAATCGGCCGGATCGACGGCAGATCGATATGGCCGTAACGATGACGGCAGCGCTGAGGTTGCCCCGGATATCATGGATGGTGTCCATCGCATCATGACCTACGCCAATCACGTCTTATAATCTGGCACTTACTTCAATTTCAGGGGGCAAGGTCATATCAAATACCACATAGGAAAAAACAAAAGGAACCGGCAAAACACGCTTGATAATGCCGTATCCGTCTCCATCTGCGTTTCTTAGTCTGGAGTCCATGGACGGACGTCGGCGGCAAGCTACGCACGAATGGAGTACCATCATGGCAAAACAGTCGAGGGAACAGAAAGAGACGGTCGAACGGGTGATGCATGAGTTCAAGCATGGGGAACTCAAGACGCGCGGGCAGGATGGAAAGCCGGTGAAGAAGCCGCAGCAGGCGATCGCGATTGCGCTGCATGAGGCTGGCGCGACACGGCAGGAATCCGGAAAGAAAAATAAAGAAAATCTTAGACGTACCAAAGAGAAAGAGCGGAAAGGCGAAACATTCCAGGCCGAAGCGGAAGGTAAGGCGGCGCAGGATCGGACTCTGGAGCGTGGCCGCTCACGTGGAAAAAGGGGATGAGGGTCCGCATTTCCATGTCCGTTGAATGATGCATGAGAGCGGGCTGCCGTCGCGCGGTGCGCCACGGCTTTTCCGCTCTCTGCCAATCTGTTTTTCCCGAGGGAGATTATACCTTAGAGCATTTCCACTGAACACCGGTTCAGCGGAAATGCTCTATGTCGTTATTTTATCGAGCATCTTCACCCATTCAAACGATTCCGTTTGAATGGGATCTGCTCTAGCTGCCGTCGCCGGTGTCGTCCGAACCGTGACTTGCGCTACCCCCTTTGCGGCCGGCCTCGGCGGCGAGTTCATGATCCTTGGAGAAGGAGCGATCCTCGGGCGCCACGCTTTGCCCGCCCTTGCGGCCGGCTTCGGCGGCGAGTTCATGATCCTTGGAGAAGGAGCGATCTTCCGGCGCCACGCTTTGTCCGCCCTTGCGGCCGGCTTCGGCGGCGAGCTCATGATCCTTGGAGAAGGAGCGATCCTCGGGTGCCACGCTTTGCCCGCCCTTGCGACCGGCTTCGGCGGCGAGTTCATGATCCTTGGAAAAAGATCGGTTTTCAGGGGCGACGCTCTGGCCGCCCTTCGACGCGATATCCTGTTGTTTCTTTTCATCCATCGCACCGAAACCACGTGTCTGGGCCATTATTTCCTCCTGTCGATTTAAGAGAGAAGCGTTTCGCCTTAGGCGGACGACCCGCATGCAAATAAAAGCACAAAAATATCCATAATTGTCAAAAAAATTAACACCATAATGTGAGGAAAAATTGAATAAGCTTAAGCTTTGTCTTGGGTATCTAAAGCATTGTTATTAAATTACTTGGCGCGATATGTGAATGAAATATTTAAAATGGGCAATTTTCTTCTTCGATCGATCAGGCGTTCGCGTAAGGGAGAGCGATCCGAAATTTCGCCGCAACCCGGTCGTGGGGAGACCGTTGGCACGATATGCCTTCAATGGAGAGCGGGATCATGAGGATAAATAAAAAAATCAGCATGCCGATCGAAAGATTTTCAAGAAAAACATGTGATTTCCATGGATGCCGCATTCAGATGCGGAACAAGGTGTCCAAGCGAATGCCCATAATTTTGTCGGCAGCTCTTGCACTGGTGCCGTATACGATCATGGCCGCGCAACCGCCCGACGTTCCGCAAGCTCCACCTTCACCGTCGGCGATGAAACCGCAATCCGGAAATAGCCCCGACCAGAAGCGGAAGACTGTCCCGCCTTCCGAAAAATTGCCTGAGTGGCCTCAGTTGAAACGGGACCAGGTCTCTCCAACTCCGAAGCCCCCTTTGAAGATGAGGCCGGCCTCGCCCGAGGAGATAAAGCGCGCGCACAATCCGGCGCCGGGCGGCATTCCGCCCGATCAGCGGCCGCATTGACGGGCGGTCGCGTCATACAGGGTGCCGCCACATAATGGCGGCACCCTGTATCGATTGACCTGGTGTCGAGTACGGCGCAAGGACACACTGCAATGAAAGATATCGAAGGCCGATATCGTGTTCAGTGTCCCATGGTGCCTTCGTAATATTCATCGATCCGATGACTGTATACTTGATCATCCCAATTTGGCAGGGCTTCCGACGTATAGCTGGGCGCCGATTTCAGTTGTTCCGGCGTCAAGTCCACAACATAGCCCCCCAGATTCGGATCGTAAGTCAAGGCACTCCACGGCAGGGGATGATAGCGGCTGCCCAGGCCCAGGAAGCCACCAAAACTCATCACCGCGTAGGCGACATGGCCCGTGCGCTTGTCGACCATGAAATGGTTGACGGTCCCCAGCTTCTCGTTGGTGCGCGAATAGACCGCCGTGCCTTCGACCTTGTCCGAGGCGATAAGCTCATGCGTTTCGTCGATTTTGTCCGTGATTGGATCCGCCATGATGGCCTCCTCTGGTTGGATCACGAAAGATAGGTTGGCATGGCGACGTGCTTGCCAAAGGGCATGTGGATTTTTTTGCTTGCACGATATCTTGAAGTCGGCCAATCGGCATTGGAAAGAAAAAGATGAGATTTAACAAGAATGTTTCTTGATAGCGGCTGTTCGGAATCGTGCTGTGGAAAGGAGGGGGGACCTTTGCGGCGTCATGTCGAATAACGGAGGTGTCCTTGCGTTTCCTGCACTTCGCGATCTTCATCACCGGCCTTGCGATCGCCGCCGTGCTCGTTTTCCACAGCAGGTGGCTTCCGCCGTCCTATGATCCTGCCTCGCCTCTGGATTTGCGCGCGCCCCGTACCGTCATGACGCCGCTGAAGCTTCGGATCACTGCCTTTTTTCCGGAATTCTGCCGCGCCGCTCTGCGGACCGCGCCCATACGGGTTAAGCCGCAGGCCAGCGATGGCACGGCAACGTGCCCGTTGAGCGATATCTTTACCGTCTCCGGAGGGCCTGTCGCCATGGAGCCGGAAAGCTTTCTGGCGTCCTGCGACCTCGCGGTCCGCTGGGCGCTGTTCGAAACCGATGTCGCCCTTCCCGTGGCCCGGTCGGTATTCGGTACCAGACTTGCGCGCATTCGGCATGTCGGCAGCTTTGCCTGCCGCGATGTGCGCGATCGTCCGGGTATTCGGAGCAGCCATGCCACGGCCAATGCGATCGACGTATCGGCGTTCGTTCTGGCGGACGGACGTGAAATCCCACTCAGCGCATGGAACGGCCAGGGTGTCGATGCGGTTTTTCTCCGCAGGATTCGCGACGAATCCTGTGGGGTCTTCGAAACCGTTCTATCGCCGGATTATGACAGGCTGCATGCCAGCCATTTTCATTTCCAGGCGACTGGGTTCGGACTGTGCCGCTGATGCCGCCGGCCAACACCAGGCCGTGCTCGATCCGCGGCGGATCGGTATGGAGAAACCGGACCGGTCAATGGTCGTTGACCGGGGGCGAAAGGAGCAATGGCCGGTCGGCGTCGCCGGGTAGCAGGCACTGGCAATGTTGCGCGAAGCGCCAGGGGGCGGTTGCGGAGGCCCGGCTGAGCAGCCAGAATACGTCGAAACGCTCGCTCGGCCATGCCCAGGTTTCAGGAATTTCCGTCAGGCCGTCGGGCGCGGCGATGGCGCGCGCCAGTGCCGGCAGACCGTCATGTTGCCAGCAGACCAGATGAACCCCGGTCCGCCGGCGCAGGTCCGACGCCAAAGCCTGTTCCTGATTCAGGCTCCAGGCCAGGTCGAGGGACAGGGACAGCCGGTCGGCAAGGGGCTGGACGGTCTGTTCCGGCCGGCGGCTGCGGCCCCCGTTCTCGCGAAACGCCGAGGCCAGGATCCTGTCGGGCGTCGGTAGTGGCACCTGGACGCGTGAGTCGCGGCCGAGCAGCAGGGCAAGCGCGCCGGCGCGTTGCCAGCCGCGAGCGCTCAACGCGTGCTCGTCCGGTTGACCGGCGGGGGACAGACCGATCTCGTTCCGGTCTTTGTCCGGCTTTTCGGCATGCCGCATCAGGATAATTTCGGCTTCGGGCATTTCGTGGAGTCCTTGTGCCGGAGGTTTTGGGACCAGGTCCACGGCGTGGGCGCGGCGGCTCCGGCCGGTGCGGAGTCAACGATCCGGCGGATTACGCGTTTCGGGACCCTCGCATGACCATCGGCCAGGCGAACCATAACCCATACAGCAGGCATGCGACGGCGATGGCCGTGGCGGCGCCGGTGCGCGGCCCCGCGATCCGGGCGATCACGACATAGCTGTCGCCCGCCAGGCCCAGGGCCAACGGGACCAGGGCCATGGCCGTGAGGGCCCCGCCGACGCTCAGGAACCTTTCGCTGTCTTCGCCTGCCCAGACGATGCGATGCAGTGCCGCGGGCATGACCAATAGGATGACGGACAACGCCACGCACAGCAGGGCTGCCCCGTGGACCAGGCGCGACGCAGCGGGCAGGGTTTCGAATGCGGCGGCGAAGACGATGACCAATTGGAAGCCCAGAAGCGCTTGTGCGCCCGGCAGGATGACGCGTGCTTCGGTCAGCATCGCCTCGATCCTGGCATGCAGCGGGGGTAGAACGCGCCGGTTCCGTCGCATGCCGGCCGCATGCCGTTCGGCGGTGCCGATGTGGCGTTTCATCATCATGCCCGTGCCATACCAGGCGACGAGGGCAAGACCGGCGAGGCCCGCGCCAACCGCTCCGCCCGCCCGTCCGTTTCCGTCGAGAATATGTTCCGCCGCGATCGCGACGTCGAGCCCGAAGGCGATCGTGAACGGCAGCAGCGCCGATGCGGTCATATAGGTGACCATCCGGAGGAAATGCCCGGTGCTGTAGCCGTCCACCGCAATGCGATGATAGCTTGACGGTGCGATCAGCAGGCCGGTGGTGAGCAGCATCAGGCCCAGTGCCCCGGCCGCCATCGCGCGGGCATGCGTCGGCAGGCTGTCGAACCGGTTTTGGAAGGCGGCCTGGAACTGGAAGCCGAGCAGGATCTGAGCCCCCAGAATCAGGGTACGCGTCTCGTCCAGCGCCATCTTTACCGAGTCATGCAAGGTTCGTTGCTCCCCTGCTGCGCGTCGCAGACCGGCGGCTTCGGAGCGTTCCGGGTGACGTGCCAGCCGCCGGGAGGTGGCGCGGTGAACCCGGCCGGTTCGCTTAGGCCTAGTGTTCCGATTCCGAAATTGGCAAGCGAATTTCGGAATCGAAAAGATAGTAGAATCAATATTTTAGTGGCCTGCTGATCCGAGAAATTCTCATAAGAATTTCTCGGGCAGGACACTAGAGCATCATCCGACCGGATGGACGCATCCGGTTGGATAAAGATGCGCGCCAAAACAATCAGCTAGAGCCATATCCGTGAACCGAAGGAGCGCCGCCATGTCCACGTTTGCGGCATTCGTCTCGATGCACGGCGCAGCCTCACGATAGACGGTCAGAATACGCCGCAACACGCCATGCTCGCGCATCAAGTCTTCGTTGGCGGTGACGTCGCCTTCCGTGGCGCCGGCATCACGTTTGCAGCCGGCGGGCATCGGGTCTGCTCCCCGGCAGAGCCGTGTGCCGGACGGGAACAGATGGCGAGGATGCGGGTTTTATCGGCGTTCATGAACTGATCGGCCGCCGCCCTGTCTTCAGGACGGGTCCGTCTGGAACTTCCTTGGATCTTTCGGAGCGTCGCGTGTCGCCTTTTCCCACCCACGCCAGTGCCCGCGGTCGATGAGGCACTGGCTGACCCGGAATGTCGGCCTGTATCTTGTGGCGACGACGGTATCGACGCTGGGCACGTCCATGGTCAGCCTGGCATTGACGTTCGCGCTGCTGCTGCATGGCCAATCCACCATCGTCCTTGGCCTCGTCCTGGCGGCACAGGCGGCGCCCACGGTGCTGCTGACCCTGCCGGCCGGCGCGATCGCTGATCGGTGGTCACGGCGCGGCCTGATGATCGGTGCGGACCTGTTGCGCTGTGCCAGCCAGGGGCTGATCGCCGTCCTGATGTCCGGGCCCCATTCGTCGATCCCGCTGCTGATTGTGCTGGTGGCGCTGATCGGAACCGGCAACGCGTTTTACGGGCCGGCGGAATTCGGCCTGATCCCGCTTCTGGTCGAGGCGTGGCATCTGCATCGGGTGAACAGTCTTCTGAGTCTTGCCGGCTCCATCACCGCCATCCTGGGGCCCATGCTGTCCGGGCTGCTGATCGCCAGCCACGGGCCCGTGCTGGCGATCGGCTTCAATGCCCTGACCTATGCCTTCAGCGCGCTCTGCCTTGCCAGGCTGGAAATCCGCGCCATGCCAGAACGTCCGCACACGTCATTTGCCGCGCGCCTGGCCACCGGCTGGGCGGTGTTTCGCCGTCTGCGCTGGCTGCAACTGATCACCATGCAGTACGGGGTCATGAACCTGGCGGTTTTCGCCCCCTTCCTCGTCCTGGGGCCGGCGTCGCTGGCGACTGCCAGCCATGGCGCCCGGTCCTGGGGCATCGTGTCGGCCGGGATCGGCGTCGGGGGTATCCTGGCCGCGCTCATTCTGCTGGTCGTCCGGGCGTCACGCCCGCTTGTGATGTACGAGGTCGCGACGGCGGTGTCGATCATCCCGCTGCTCCTGCTGCTGAACGGGGTGGGGGTGCCGTTTCTGGCTCTGGGCGGGGTCGCGTTCGGGGCCGGGATGGTGGTCCAGAACCTTGTCGCGCAGACGACGATACAGCGGAACGTTCCCGAAGAGGCCGTGTCGCGTGTCAGCGCCATTTTCAGCGTATGTGCCCAGGGAATGGCGCCGGTCGCCTATGCGTCGTGCGGTCTGCTGGCGCACGCGCTCGGCACGGCGCGCTTGCTGGCGGTGGGCAGTGGAATCGCCGCTGCCAGCGTCATCATGCTTTTATTCTCGCGCTCGATTCGGATTTTGAACGACCGAATGATGGTGAGCCGGTGACGGAGACGTGGCCGGCAAGAAGCTCTGCAAAGAGGGGCGCGGTATACGAGCAGGGCCTGCCCGGTGAGCGTCTTGTGGATTTCCGATGGCGCCGTATGGTGTTCAGTCTGAAGGTGATGCAATCGCGGCTGTTGCGGCCTCATTTGCAACATTGCGAAAAATACGAGCAGTGGGGCCGCTAAGCGGACAAAGCCGTGGGACCTGCGTCGTTACGACGCTGATGACCGCGAGCCCGCGATGAGAATGTCAACGAGGCGTTTCGCGCTTTTCTCCCAGCCCGGCCCGGACGAGAAATTGGAGACGCCAGCCAGGGCGCGAAGCAGATCGAGCGGCTCGATATCCGCGTTGAGATCCCCGCTTTCCACCGCAGCAGCTACGAGCTTGTCGATCGCAGTCTGGAGGACGGCGCCGGACTGAGCGTAAAGCGTGCTCGTTCCTCCGACCAGCCTATTGAGTGCTGGTGCGATGACCTGCTTGGCGGCGATGTAATCCACGAATAATCGCATCCATGCGCGAAGGGCCTCCACCGGCGGATGTTGCGCTGCGAGAACCGGCGCTGCTTCGGCAAGGCGGTCCAGTTCAGCGCGATAGACCGCCTCGATAAGAGCGTCGCGACTGGGAAAGTGACGATAGAGCGTTCCGATGCCCACATCCGCGCGCCTTGCGACTTCATCCAGAGGAATGTCGACTTCGCCCTCCGTAAACGCGGCTTTGGCCACTTCCAGGAGATGCTCTCTGTTGCGTTGTCCGTCGCTGCGCGGTCGGCGGCGGGGCGTTTTCACGTCGGTCACCTGTCCCCTCTTGTTAAACGGAGTGATGCTCCGTATATATCAAACGGAGCGATACTCCACATATGACACCGAATGCCGTTTCGGCAAGAAATGCATGTACCATTTCGAGGAGTTCCACCGATGACACAGATTTTTGGCGCAACCTCGACGACCGATGATGTTCTCTCCGGCGTGTCCCTGAAGGGCAGGCGCGTGCTCGTGACCGGCGTTTCCGCCGGACTGGGCGTCGAAACGGCCCGGGCGCTGGTGGCTCATGGCGCGCATGTCGTGGGTGCGGCGCGCGATCTTGCGAAAGCGGGGCGCGCGACGGAACAGGTTCGCGCGGCTGCGGAGCAGGGCGGCGGCGCGTTCGAACTGACCGCGCTGGACCTCGCGGATCTGGCGAGCGTGCGTGCATGCGCCGACCGTCTGAACGCGCAAGGCACGCCGTTCGATCTGGTGATCGCCAATGCAGGCGTCATGGCGACGCCGTTCGGGCATACGAAGGACGGGTTCGAGACGCAGTTCGGCACCAACCATCTGGGACATTTCGTCCTGGTCAACCGGATCGCAGGCCTGATGCGTGACGGCGCCCGGCTGGTCAATGTGTCGTCGGCCGGACATCGCTTCGCCGACGTCGATCTTGACGACCCTAATTTCGAGCATACGCCTTATGAGCCGTTCGTGGCCTATGGGCGCTCCAAGACCGCCAACATTCTCTTCGCCGTCGCATTCGATGCACGACATCGCGCGCGGGGCGTGCGGGCGACGGCGGTGCATCCCGGTGGAATCATGACGGAACTGGCGCGGCATATGGCGCCCGGTGAGATCGAAGCCATGGTGAGCCGGATCAATGAGCAGGCCGCCGCCGAGGGCCAGAAGCCGTTCCAGTTCAAGAGCATTCCGCAGGGCGCAGCAACATCCGTATGGGCCGGTGCGGTCGCCGGGGCCGACGCGGTAGGCGGGCGCTACTGCGAGAATTGCCGCGTCAGCGATGTCGTGCCGGACGATCAGCCGATCAGTCTGGTCAATGCGGGGGTACGCGCCTACGCTCTCGATCCGGCACGCGCCGAGGCCCTGTGGACGAAAAGCGAGGACATGGTCGGGGAACGCTTCGCCTGAGGCGTTCGCGCGAACCGCACTTCGATCCGGCGTAGGGTCACGACGCGCAACCGGACGGCGGAGGCAGCCAAGCCGCCGGCTCTTCTGCTTACCCATGAGGATCCTACACTCTTGCGCGTCATTATTTTCGGCCTGCTCCTGTCGATCGTGATCCTGAACTGGTTATGGCCGCTGCCTCTTCCCCTGGCCGTGAAAGTCCTGGTGGCCGTCTGCGTCATCGTGGCGTCGCAATACCAGTTCTGGAGCAGGCTCTCCTCGGGCTCGGTGTTCGCGCCGGAGTTCCCGAAGCCGCTCATCATCCTGTTCAACTGGGCGGTCGGGACGGTCCTGTTTCTCACGCTGCTCCAGCTCGCGCTCGATTGCGGCGTGTTGGTGATCGCGCTGGTGACATGGCAGCCGGTTCATATCGGCGCGGAAGCCCGCATTGCGGTGGGTGGAGTGGCCGCGCTGCTGGCGGCAACCGGCGTCGTCAATGCGCTGCGGGTGCCGCCCGTCAGGGACGAGATCGTCGTCATACGCGGATTGTCCCCGCTGTTCGACGGATATCGGCTGCTCCAGTTGAGTGATCTGCATATCACGCGGCTCTTCTCTGCGAAATGGGCCGCCCGTGTCGTGGCGCGGGCCAACGCGGCGGGCGCCGACCTGATCGTCGTGACCGGGGATTTCATCGACGGATCAGTGGATATGCGCCGCGCCGACATCGCGCCGCTTGCGCGGCTGCGTGCGCCGGACGGCGTTCTGGCCGCTCCGGGCAACCATGAATATTTTTTCGACTATGCGGACTGGATGCGCCATCTGTCGGCGCTGGGTTTCGATGTGCTGGAAAACCAGCACAGGATCATCACGCGCGGGACGGCGTCTCTGGTGATCGCCGGGGTGACCGATCGTTCCGCACACAGGCACGGGCATACGGTCCCGGATCTCGACGCGGCGCTGGACGGGAGCCCTCGGGATGCGCCGGTCGTGCTGCTCGATCATCAGCCCGGCGACGCCCCCGCTGCGGCCGCCCGCGGCGTGGCGCTTCAGCTCTCGGGCCATACGCATGGCGGGATGATCCTCGGCCTCGACCGACTCGTCGCGCGCGGCAATAACGGTTTCGTCTCCGGGCGTTATGAGGTGGCCGGCATGACGCTTTATGTCAGTAACGGGACCGGTCTCTGGCCCGGCTTCGCACTCCGTCTGGGCGTGCCGTCCGAAATGACGCGGTTTCATCTGCGGGCCGGATAGGGGTCGAGACCTGGCTCGGGGGATGCTGGGAAGGCCGTTCATGACTTCCCGCATGGAATGCGCTGACGGTCACGCGAACCGGCTGGGCCGATAATCGGAGAGCCAGTCGACGGGAACACCGTTCAGGACCTCCATCGCGATGCACTGCCCCATGATCGGCGCCTGCGTCATGCCGCTGTGCATGACGGCGGCGTAGACGTTCGGATCGCTGGCCGAAGCGCCGACGATAGGGTGCCCGTCGACCGGCAGGACCCTGTGACCCAGGGTCATGAATTCGAGCGGCATGGGGGGCAAGTGGGGGAAGAACTTTCGGACCTGCGCCAGGAATCTCGCCCCCGTGGCGGCGTCGGCCGGCGTATCGCCGCTGTCGCCGAAATTGGAGCCGGTGACAAGGCGTCCATCGGGATTCTGCTTGATGTCGCAGCCCGGCGGCATGATGACCTGTCCGAAAAGGGGGCGAAGCGGCTCGGTATGGGCCAGGACACCTCTTGATTCCTTGAGGGGGGTCTTCAACCCGGCCGTTGCCGCCATCGCCGGTGTATCATTGCCCATGCAGAGCACGACGTGATCCGCACGGATCAGGCCCTTGCTTGTCTGCACGCCCGTTACATGCCCGCCCGTCCGGTCAAGCGCCAGCACGTTCGTGCCCATGGCCAGGCGCGCGCCCTTTCCGGCCGCGGCCGCGACCAGGGCCTTTGCCGCGGCGACCGGGTCCACCGTCCCGTCGATGTCGGATTTCCAGGCAATGGCGCACGACCCGGTGCGAACGCCCGGCAACCGGGCCTCGACCTCCGCCTTGCCGATCCTGCGGATGGGATAACCCCAGCCTTCGAGCCGGCGAATGATGTCCAGCGTTTCTTCCACGGCATTCTGCTCGTCGGCGTGCCACGAGACGCCACCGCCCCACTGGATGGCGAGGTCGTTGCCGATCTCCTGCTGGAGGCGACGCCAGCCCAGGATGCCGAGCATGTTCAATGTATAATAGGAATAGGGTTTCTTGTTGAACGCGTTCAGCCAGGCAAAGGATTTGGCCGTGGTTTCCTGCCCCGGGCCGGCACGGTCGATAATCGTGACGTCGGCACCGTAGGAGGCAAGGTGATAGCTGACCGATGCGCCGATGATGCCGGCTCCCACGACGACCACCGATTTGCGGGGCGACGCGGCCAGGGCCGTGGGTGCCGCCGTGCCGGCAAGGCCCATCAGCAGGTGTCGTCTCTTTAAAAGCATCGGGTTTCACTCCTGTCCTGTCGGGCGCCGGCACGATGCGGCCGAGCGAATGCGTAGGGGATCGAGCCATTGCTAGACCGTTCCAATTCCACTTGGAATTTCCTCGGTTCGAGAAGGCGACATTTCTATTTTCCTCTTGGGGAAGCACATCGATATCACATTATTACGAAATCGGAACTCCCAGGACCCGGCGGAGACAAAAATCCCGGTTGGCTGCTCCTTGGCGGGCGAGGCCATGCCCCACGCATCTGGGGAAGGACAGCACCCAATCTTTCCATGAATTCTTTTCATCTTAACCGTAAAAACAATATCGGATCGGGACCCATATATGTTTTGTTGCCTATTCGAACTGAGGTAGGTTCCTTCATGGATCGGGTTCGGGGCCTGGCGGAATGAGGCAGCCGTTCGGCCGGCGCGATCCCGTGGTTGGAGACTTCCGCGTCGGGCGGCGGCGCGAAAGAGGCGAAGAAGGCAGAGCAGAATGAAACGTCAGGCACTTTTCTCGACGGCTCTTGCCGTTGTATTTCCGGCCGTGATCGCGTCCGAGGGTTTTGCGGCGACCGGCACGAATACCAAGTCGGTGCGTGCGGCAAAGGGTCATGCCGCCGCTGGCTCGACGCCCGCGCCGACGGCAGCCTCTGTCCTGGCGCCAGTCAAGGTGCCTGCCGCGCGCCATTATGCCTCGGGAGATGCCGAGGAGCAGGTGATCGTGACAGGAACGCGCGATCCGCACGCGAGAGCGCGCGACAGTATCAGCCCTGTGGTCGTCATCTCGGCGGCGCAGCTCAAATCCACCGGGCAGGCCGACCTGCGCGATGCGCTGACCACGCTGATTCCGTCTCTGACCCGCCAGACCGTCGGTACGGGGACGGCCAATACGATTGACTCGATCAACATGCGCGGCCTGACGTCGAACCAGACGCTCATTCTGGTCGATGGCAAGCGCCGCCACACCACGTCGACGGTCTATTACGCGCCCGGTCCGCAACAGGGGACCACGCCGGTCGATATCGACATGATTCCGGTCTCGGAAATCGATCATATCGAGGTGCTGGAAGACGGTGCAGCCGCCCAGTACGGGTCGGACGCCATCGCGGGGGTCATCAACGTCATTCTGACGCACCGCAAGCATGGCATCCAGATGTCGGCCAATAATGGTGGATATTACAAGGGCGACGGTTTTACCTCGAAGGATTATATCGGGGCCGGATTCGCATTGCCGAACGACGGCTTCTTCAACCTGGGCGCGGACTTCAAGTTCCAGGATCATGCCATTCGTGGCGGATGGGACAAGCGGACGAACAGATACGATAACCCGATCATGAGCATGCCGCGTGCGGTCCAGGTCGTGCTCGGCTACAATATGGAATACAACGTCGAGAACGGCCTGACGCTTTATTCCTTCTCGACCTTCGGCCACAAGGTCGCCGACGCGCTGCAGAATTTCCGGACCGGCGTGGACGTGCCGGGGGCGACCTTCCCCACGCTCTTCCCCAACGGCTATGTCCCCATCATCCAGACCGACGAGACCGATTACGGTGTTACGGTCGGCTTCAAAGGGAAGGCGTTCCTGGGCTTCGATTTCGATCTGTCGACGACGTACGGCGGCAATCATAACGACGTGAACATCGCCAATACCGGCAGCCAGAGCTTTCTCCAGACCTACGGCTATACACCGACCGAATTCCACCAGACTGCCTATACGGCCACGCAATGGACGAACAATCTCGACTTCCGGCGCAGCTTCGATACGGGTGTTCTGGCGGGTCCGCTCAATTTCTCGATCGGTGCCGAATATCGGTACGAGACCTACAAGATCGGTGCCGGCGATTACGACGCCTATTATATATCGGGCGCCCAGGGCCAGCACGCGATTCCGCCGGGCCTCGCCAGCACGTCGAGCCGCGACGTGACGGCGGGGTATATCGATGTCGGGACGGAGTTCCTGAAGGGATGGAAAGCGGATTTTGCTGGACGGTTCGAACATTACACCGATGTCGGCGATACCGAGATCGGCAAGGTCTCGACCCGTTATGACCTGAACAGGTATCTTGCCGTTCGTGGCACCGTCAGCAGCGGTTTTCGCGCGCCGACCCTCGCCGAGCAGAACTTCTCCAGTCTGACGGAATCGCCGACATCGGCCTCCGGTGTCCTGGGCGTGCACTCGCCCGGCGCCAGGCTGCTGGGCGCCCGGCCGCTGAAGCCCGAACGCTCGACGAGCTTCAGCGCCGGCATCATCCTCAATCCGATCCCGAATATGCATGTCTCCCTGGATGCCTATCAGATCGACATTCGCGACCGTATCGTGATCGGTGGCGTCTATGGTGGTGCCAAGGCCATTCAGGCGATGGAACTGTCGGGTCTCTTCTTTCCCTCCACGTCGGCGACCGCCACGGCACAGTATGAGACGAACGGTGCATCGACGCGCACGCGCGGCATGGACGTCACGGCCACCTACCTGACCAATCTGGGCCGATATGGAAGAATCAACTGGGACGCGGCGGTCAATTTCAACCAGACCAACGTCCGTTCCGTCGGCACCGACCTGAACGGGAACACGCTGCTGAACGCGCAGCAGAGGTCGTTCCTGACCTCGTACATGCCGCGCAACAAGCTGATCTTCGGCGGCCGCTGGACCTGGGGAAAGCTGGATTTCTCGGTGCACGAAACCCGCTACGGACGCACGACGTCGAACAATACCTATTGGAACGACGTGCCGGCTTCCATGGTCAATTCGGTCACGCAGTTCCTGCGCTGGGTCCAGACGCCGCGCTTTCAGACCGACCTTGCGATAGGCTATCAGGTGACGCCGCGCCTGCACGCCACGTTGGGCGCCAACAATGTCGGCAACGCCTATCCCCGCAAGCTTCCGTACGCGGTGCAATATCTCGGATCCGAAATCTATAACATGGATGTTCAGCAGATGGGTCTGTTCGGCGGCTATTACTACATGCAACTGGACCTCTCCCTCTGACCCGATCCGGGACATGTCCTATGTCTGACGTCGGTTCGGGCTCCATGGCCATGTGCAGGCTGCTGCCGCGCTGGGTGGTCCTGGTCGCGGGGTCGATGGTGCTGGCCGAGCTGTTTCGCCGTGCCGGCCTGCCGGCGTCGGCGCTGCTGGGCCCGATGATCTGTGCCATCGCTGCCGGTGTCACGGGGCAGGAATTGCGGTTTCCCGGCCCGATCTTTCCGCTGGCCCTGGGGGTGATCGGCTGCCTGATCGCCACCAGCCTGCCCTTGTCCGTTCTGGCCAGCATCCTCGACAAGGGGCCGGTCTTTTTCGCCGGGGTCCTGGCCGTCGTGCTGGTCAGCGCCGCCGCCGGCTTCGCCCTCGCGCGGACCGGGGTCCTGCCGGGGACGACGGCGTTATGGGGGGCGTCGCCGGGTGCCGCGACTGCGATGACGATCATGTCCGCCAGTTATGGCGCCGATATGCGGCTTGTCGCCTTCATGCAATATCTGCGGGTGATCTTCGTCTCGGGAAGTGCCGCGGCGGCCACGCGGTTTTTCGCTGCGGCTCCGGCGACGCCGGGGCCGATTCCGGTGTCCGCGGCCGGCGGAGACGCCGGCGCGATCGCCGGAACGCTTCTGACCGTTGCCGTGTCGTCGTTCCTTGCCCGGAAATGGCGTATTCCCGCCGGTGCGCTGATGGTACCGCTGGTCGTCAGCGCTGCGTTGCAGGATACGGGCCTGCTGACCATCGTCCTGCCCGGATGGGTCCGCGTTCCTGCCTATGCGGCGCTGGGATGGGGGATCGGCCTGCGCTTCACGCCCGGGATCGTTCGCCATGCCCTGCGCGCGTCGCCCTGGGTCGTGCTGTCGACGTCGCTGGTCATCGCGGCGTCGGGCGCGGTGGCGTGGCTGCTGGTCCTGTGCGGCCAGACGGACCCGCTCTCCGCCTGGTTGTCCTGTAGCCCGGGCGGCGAGGATACGATCGCCATCATCGCCTCCACCACGCCTGGGGTGGATATGTCTTTCGTGATGGCGATGCAGACGGTACGTTTCGTGCTGGTCCTGTTCACCGGGCCGGGCCTCGCGCGCTGGCTCGGCCGCTGGATTCCTTCTGCCTCCGCTCCCGACAGCCGCCCGCTCTTTTCGAAAGACAATGCCGCCTGATCCTTCGGCCGGACATCGGCAATGGCGGCGTCCGGGATCGGCGACGATTCGTATCGAGGTAGAGAATGTCGTTCAATTCCTCGTTCCTTCATATCCGTTGAAATGCAGGGTCGCCGGCGCGGCCTCGCCCAGGCCGCCATAAGCGGCGCTTTCCGCGCAGATCCAGCGGATAAAGGCGGAGATGGCGGGATCGTGGGCTTTTTCGACCGGAGTCACGACGTAATAGGCCCCGCGTGAACGGATCGTCTCGTTGGAGACGACGCAGAGCGTGCCATCGGCAAGCTCGCGTTCCACGAAGATCGTGGGGACGAGGGCCACGCCGAAGCCTGCAATCGCCGCCTCGATCGTCGCGTTGAACTGGTCGAAGACATGCCCCTTGAATGATGCGGCACCGGTGACGTTCACCTGTGCGAACCAGAAATCCCACAAGGCGGGCCGGGTGGTCAGTTGGATAAGGCTGACCCGCGCAAGATCCTCGGCCGTCTCCAGTTTCGTCGCGTCGCGAAAGGCCGGGCTGCATACCGGGACGATCGTTTCGTCGAACAGATGATGGAGCTGCCCGTCCGGCCAGACCGGCGCGCCATAATGCACCGCGATATCGCAATCGGACCCGTCGAAGCTGAACGGTTCGAAGACCGTCGTGATATTGACCTTGATCTGTGGATATTGCCTGATCAGCCGCGGCAGGCGGGGGATCAGCCACCGGGACGAAAAGGTGGAGAACATATGCAGGTTCAGCGTGTTCTCGCCGTCTCCCGCGGACAGGACGCGATAGGTCGTGCCGGCGATCTGCTCGAGGATCGAAATCACGGACGGCAGGATCGACTTGGCCTGGCGCGTCATGACCAGACGCTTGCGGCGCCTGTCGAACAGGGACACGCCCAGCGTCATTTCCATGTTGCGGATCTGCTTGCTGATCGCGCCCTGCGTGAGGCTCAGTTCCTCGGCGGCGGCGCTGAAATTCTGGTGCCGGGCCGCGGCCTCGAAGGCGACGAGTTCGGGGACCGACGGCATCAGGCGGCGGGGAAGGAGCATGGCAACCTCCTTTTCATCTTGCGGCTCAGGCTCAGCAGGGCTGCCGTCCAGGCGACGGCAGCCGCGTAATCCAGGCATAACAGCGTCGGCCGGTTCGCCACCCGGGCCATGATCATGGCCACCAGCGTCGCGCCGCAGGTCTGTCCCATGATGCGCGAGAGCGCGATCATGCCGCTGGCGCTTGCGCTGCGGTCATGTGGCGCGGCCAGCAGGATCGCGCGGTTGTTGGGCGAGACGAACATGGCGAACCCCGTGCCCGCCAGCGCGAAGCGCCACATGATGTCGAAATTCCCGGCATCGGGAGGCGTCATCCTGACCATCAGGAAACCGAAGCCATTGACCGCAAGCCCCAGCGAAGACAGCGTTCCCGCCGGGATCCGATCCGCAAGCCGGGCGACGAGCGGCCCGGTCAGAACCATCGCCCCGGGCCAGGCCGTGATCAGCAGTCCCGTCGTGACCGGCGAGCGGCCGAACAGGCCGGTCAGGGAGAACGGGATCGAGATCATGAAGAAATTCGCCGCCGTATAGCCCAGGAAACAGGTCATCACGCCGATGGAAAAGGCGGGGCGCGCAAGCAGGTCGACCGGCAGCAGGGGAGCGGCGTGCCCTCTTTGGCGCGCCAGCAGCAAGGCCCCTGCCACCGCCCCCAGCAGGACGAGTATCGTCCCGCCCGATGCCCACGCGTTGCGGGCCAGAAAATCGCTGCCGGTCAGGATGAGGCAGAAGGCTGCCATGTTCAGGACGACCGACAGCGGGTCGATCATGCGCCGGAGCGGCGGCGTGGCGGGCAGGCGGACCTTGCACAAAGCGAACACCAGCGCGCCGGCCGGCAGGTTGAACAGGAACAGCCAGCGCCACGAACCGGTGCAATAGAGGACCGCCGCCGCGACGGACGGGCCCAGCGCCACGCTCAGCGCCGTGGTCAGCGCGTTGAGCGCGAGACACTGGCCGAGACGGGCAGGGGGGCAGACCATCCGGATGAGCGCGGTATTGACCGCCATGATCGCGGCGCCACCCGCCCCCTGCATGCCGCGTGCGAAAGCGAGGGTCGCGATATGGTGCGAAAGGGCGCAGAGCAGCGAGCCCGCCATGAGTACCGCCAGCCCGCTCAGACAGATTTTCTTCGCGCCGATGCGTTCGGCGAAGGCGGCAAGCGGCAGAAGCAGCATGCAGTTGACGAGCTGATAGGCATTGACGACCCAGATCGAGACCGAGGCGGACGCGTGCAGATCCGTCGCGATCGTCGGAAGGGCGATATTGGCGACCGCGTAATCGAGAACCGCCAGCAGGACCGAGAGCAGGATCGCCGCCAGCGCGCCCCGCCGGATGGCGGCAGGGCTCTCGTGCGCCGGTGCTTCGGTCGCGATCACGCTCATGGTTCGCTCAGAGACGGAAGCGGAGGAACCGGGCGGGGTCGTAGGGCGCGGCCTCGGGGACGGTATCGCCGCCGATCATCCGCCCGATCAGTTCCGCGGTCCAAGGCGCGCTGACCAGCCCCAGATGCCCATGGCCCGTGGCGTAGAACACGCCCCGCGTCGAGGGCGAAGGGCCGATGACAGGCAGGCAGTCCGGTGTCGACGGCCGGTTGCCCATCCAGTGCCCGACCGTGGAGAAGCCGCCGATCTTCACGAGGGGCAGGCCGTCGCGCAGGCAATCGAGCAGGATACGGGCCCGCCGCCAGTCCGGCGGTGCCCCCTCAGGCGCGAATTCCACCTGTCCGGCGGCACGCATGCCGCCTGTCATCGGGGTGATGCCGAATTTGAGGTCCGACATCATGACGGGCAGGGGCGGTTCCTCCGCCAGGCCGGGGACCTGGACATGATAGCCGCGCTCGCTCACCAGCGGCACGGAATCTCCCAGCATGCTGCCCAGCGCGCGCGCGCCCATCCCGGCGGCGACGATGATGCTGTCGCAGGCCACGACCCGGCCCGACGAACGGACACCGCGCACCTGCCCGGCCTCCAGCACGAAGCCATCGACATGGCCGTCGGCAAAGTGCACGCCCTGCGCGCGTGCCAGCGTGGCCAGGGCCGCCACATAGCCCCCGGGATCGGCGCAATGGGCGCCATCGGGCAGTTGTGCCGCAAAGCCGTAGCGGGGGCTCAGGCCCGGGCAGACCGCTTCCAGCGCCGCGCGGTCGAGCGTATTCCACCGTACGCCGTTTTCGCGCCGGAGCTGCCAGCCGAAGGCGTCGGCCCTATAGGCAGCTTCATCCGGATAGACGATCAGCAGCCCCTTGCGCTGGATCAGTTCGGGAACGCCCGCTTCCGCCGCCAGGGCGGCATGCCGGTCCGCCGCGCCGGCCAGGAACGGCCGCAGCGCCGACGCGATGGCGCGGGCACGGGCGCGGGTGGCGCCACAGGCGACGAAGCGCAGCAGCCACAGCCAGATATGCGGCAGGGATGACGGACGCAGGCGCAGCGGACCCTGGGCATCCAGCAGATAGCCTGGTACCTTCTTCCACATGCCGGGCATGGAAATCGGTACGACGGACCCCGGACTCAGCCACCCGGCATTGCCGTAGCTCGTCGCATTTTCCGATCCGGGCGCATCGGAGGACAGAAGGGTGACGTCATGCCCCAGGCGCCGCAGGTGCAGCGCAATCGTCACGCCAACGGCCCCCGCGCCGATGACGACGAGCCGGGCACCCTGCGCCGGCGGAGAAGAGGCCGGCGGAGAAGACATGGCAGCCATCAGGCTTTTCCCATGTGGAAATGTTTCAGGAACGTCCGGGTCCGTTCTTCCCGCGGGTCTTCGATGACCTGCCGCGCCGGGCCCGATTCCACGATGTATCCGTCCGCCATGAAGACGACGGTATCGGCCACGTCCCGCGCATAGGACATTTCATGCGTGACCACGATCTGGGTCATGCCCGCCTGCGCCAGGTCGCGCATCACGCTCAGGATCTCGGCCACCCGCTGCGGGTCGAGCGCGGATGTCGCCTCGTCGAACAGCATGACCTTCGGTTCCATCGCCAGGGCGCGGGCAATCGCCACGCGCTGCTTCTGGCCGCCGGAAAGACGTTCGGGCATGGTGTCGGCGAAACTTTCCATTCCCATGCGTTCCAGCAGCGGGCGGGCGATCCGCTCGGCCGCGTCGCGCGACCGGCCCCGCACGAAACGCGGGCCGGACATCACGTTTTCCAGGACCGTCAGGTGCGGAAACAGGTTGAAGGACTGAAAAACCATTCCGGCTTCGGCACGGAACGCCGCCATGGCCCCCGTACGGTGGCGCGATGCCGTGGCGCCGAACCGCATCGTATGGTTGTCGATCGTGACCGACCCGGAATCGGGGGCTTCCAGAAGATTGACGCAACGGAGCAAGGTGGATTTTCCCGATCCGCTGGGGCCGATCAGGGCAAGCACATTGCCCTTCGGCACCCCCAGCGAGATGTCCCTGAGCACCTCGCGCCTGCCGAAGCGCTTGGACAGGTTCACGATGTCGATCATCAGCGGTTCCCTAGCCATGACGACGACGCTCCAGCAGCCGCGCGCCCTGTGTCATCGGAAACAGGATCAGGAAATAGATGATTGCGATCGTGGTGTAGACCTCGAGCGGCTTGTAGGTGGCGGAGGCAACCATCTGTCCCTGGTAGACGAGGTCGGGGACGGTCACGACCGAAATCAGAGACGTGTTCTTCAATTGCAGCACCACCTGGCTGACGAGCGGGGCGGTCATGCGCCGCAGGGCCTGCGGAAGGATGATCCGGCGCATCATCGTGAAGGGTGTCATGCCCAGCGCGGCGGCGGCATCCCACTGGCCACGGTCGATCGAATCCAGGCCCGCGCGAAAGATTTCGCTGTAGAACGCCGCGCCGTAGAGCGACAGCGCCAGCAGCGCCGCCGTGGCGGGCGGCAGGCTAAGGCCCAGCACGACCGGCAGCGCGTAATAGCACCATACCAGTTGCACCAGGGCCGGCGTGCAGCGGAAGATTTCGACGACCGCGCCGGCGGGGATGGACAGGATCTTCCAGCCGCTGCGCCGGGCCAGCGTCAGCAGCAGGCCCGCGACCATGCCGACGATCGCGCTGGCCAGGGTGAAGCCCAACGTATATTCGAGACCGATCCTGAAAAGAGACCAGTATTGAAGGATCGGGCCGAAATCCCATTGATAGGTCATGGTGCGGGCCGCATCGCCATCAGAATTCCAGGCCGGGCGGCAGCGATGCCGGATCGACATTGCTGGCCCGCAGCGCCTTGAACATCCAGTCCTGCACGATGCCCTCCGAACGGTTGTAGAGAAGCCAGTTATTGACGAAGGTCAGGAAACGCGGGTCGGGCGAGGCCGGCACGCCGATACAGGTCGGCTGATGCACCACGGGCTGCGGCAGGATCAGCCGGCCTACCGCCGGGTTGCGCGCATGCATCACGGCCGCGATCACCACCACCTGCACCACGCAGTCCGCGCGTCCGGCCTGAAGCGCCATGATCGCGTCGGTCGGGGATTGGACCGCCACGGGGGTGCAGTGGGGCAGCCGGCGCCGGACGAAGATGTCGTGCGACGAACCTGTGTCGAAGGCGACGCGGATTTCGGGTTTGTCCAGATCGTCCCACGTCGCGACCGACAGGCCGTTTTTCGCAATCACCGTGAATGCGTTGTTGATGGCGATGTCGCTGAACTGGATCTGGAGTGCCCGCGCGGGGGTGGGGCTCAGGGCGAACATGACGTCGATCTTGCCGGTCTGGAGGTCCATGACCGACGTCCCCCACTCGGCCTCGACGATGTCGGGCGTGACCCCCAGGGAAGCGGCCATGTCCCTGACCATGTCGACGCATGCGCCGCTCCAGCCGCCCTTTAGAATATCCTTGTGAAAAAACGGTTCGGCTCCCGGAATGGCGGCGGTGCGGAGCTTGCCCGAGGCCTTGATGCGCGCGATCGTTCCCCCTTCTTCCTGCGCCCGTGCCGGACATATGCCGGCAAGGGACGTCGCGGCCGCGACGCCGCCCAGGGCCAGGACCGATGCAAAAGCTCGACGTGTCGTCACTCCAGGACCTCCCCGCCGCCATCAGGCGAACCGTTTACAACGCATATCGAGTTTAGGGGGGCGGGCGGCACCGTAAAGCCGAAATCGCCCCCTGCCTGTCGTCAGACGATCTGATTCTTCAGGGGGGTGCCGGCTTCGAGCGCGCCGATGTTCGTCAGCAGGATGTCCACGACGTTCCGTTCATAGAACTGCGTCTCGCCCGCCGCGTGCGGCGTCACGATCACGTTGTCCATCGACCAGAGGGGAGAGGAGGCGGGCAGCGGTTCCTCGACGAACGTGTCCAGCGCCGCGCCGGCGATCTGCCCGGATTGCAGCGCCTCGATCATGGCGCCCTCGTCGACGACCTTGCCGCGTGCCACATTGATCAGCACCGCGTCCGGGCGCATGGCGGCGAAGGCTTCCGCATTCACCAGTTCGAACGTCTCTTCGGTCAGCGGGCAGGTCAGGATCACCACGTCGGCCTGCGGCAGGGTGGGCAGGAAATCCCGGTTCGAGATGATTCGCACGTCCTCGGGCTGCGTTTGGGGAACCGAACGGCGCATCGCGATCACGTTCATGCCGAAGGCCCTGCAAAGCCGGGCGACGCGGGCCCCGATTCCGCCGAATCCCACGATCAGGACGGTCTTGCCGTCCAGTTCCTGCAGCCTGTCTTTCGGGTTGCTGCTGGTCAGGCGCCAATAGGCATTCCTCTGGTCGTCGCGCGCTTCGAAAAGCCGGCGCGACAGGTTCAGCAGCAGGCCCAGCGCGTGGTCCGAAACGGCGTTCGCATTCACCCCCCGGGCGCTGCACAGATGCACGCCGCGTTCGCGGAACAGGGCATGGTCGTAATGGTCGACGCCGGCACTGACCGACTGTACCAGCTTCAATTTCGGTGCCCAGTCGAGAATATGGTTCTTCCAGAGCATGGAAACGACCAGCACCTCGGCATCGGCGACGACCTGCTCGAGATCCGCCAGGTTGTTGACCTGGACGCAGGGGGGTGGATTGGGGCGGCGCTCCATCTCGCCCTTCAGATCGTAATGAGCATGCGCGACACAGACTTTGGGTTGTGCCCCGATCCAGGGTTTCGTCATGATTCACGTCCATCCGTTGCAGGAGAAAAGGAGGGGCCGAAACCCGCCTGCCATGATCACCTTTGTCCTGACGGTCATTATGTTATTTCTGACTCGGAATGAGAAGGCAAAACGCCTCTTGTACATATTCCTTTTTGGAATGTTTGATGCTGTTTCAGAACAGGCCGCGATAGTCGCCCCCGTCCACCAGCAGGCTCTGGGCGGTGATGAAGCCTGCCTTGTGCGAGCAGAAGAAGGCGACCGCCGCCGCGATCTCCTCGACATCGCCGAACCGTTTCGCGGGGTTGGCGGCAGCGCGCTCTGCCCAGATGCTGTCGTAGCTGCGCCCCGTCATGCGCGACAGGTCATGGACATGGGCATGCTGCGCCGCCGAATCGATGATGCCCGGCAGGACATTATTGATCGTGACGTTCCGTGCGACCAACTGTCGCGCCAGACCCGACGAAAAGGCCACCAGCCCCGATCGCGCGGCGTTGGAAAGGGCCATCTCGGCCTGCGGATTCTTCACGCTGCGCGAGACGATGTTGACGATGCGGCCGAAACCGCGTTCGGTCATGCCGTCCACGGCAAGGCGGATCATGTCGATCGGGGCCAGCATCATCATGTCCACGCCCGCGATCCAGTGCGCCCTGTCCCAGTCGCGGAAATCGCCTGGCAGCATGCCGCCGCCATTATTCACCAGAATGTCGGGTTGGGGACAGGTGGCGAAGATCCGCTGCCGGTCCTCATCCCGCGTCAGGTCCGCAGCCACTGCCACCGCGTCGCGTCCGGTCTGCGCGCGCACCAGCGACACGGTGTCCTCGAGCGCCGCGGGGTCGCGCGCCACCAGCGTAACCGCTGCCCCCTCCGCCGCCAGCGTCACGGCGATCGCCCGGCCCATGCCGCGGCTGGCGCCGCACACGATCGCGCGGCGCCCCTCCAGTCCCAGATCCATGTCCTGGCTCCCCCTCGGAAAATTACAGCCGCGAATAATGGCTGGAAAAGACGCGCGGCCGAATGCCGGCCACGAACCATGTGACCATGGAATAGATGTCATAGACCGGCAGCCCGGTCGCCGCGGCGACGGCGGCGGCGTAGGGCGGCATGTTCGTGCATTCCAGGACGATGGCGCCGACATCCGGATGCTGGGCCACCAGCGCCTGTGCCGCCGCCACCACGTCGCGTTCCGCCAGGGCGACGTCCATCGTCTCGCTTTCGGCCTTGATCAGGACCCGGAAGAATTCCGCGCCGTCTTCGGTGCCGATGACGGGCGTGTCCGTGGGTGCGCCCACGGCGGCGAGATGGGCCTGTGTGAGCGTCGCGGCGCATATCGTCACGATGCCGGCCCGCCGGCCCGGGGGAAGGGTCGCGTTGACCCATGGAATCTGCATCAGCGACGATGTCGCGACCGGGACATTCAGGGCTGCTGCCAGTTGCGGCTGCAGCAGGGCGAGAAAGCCGCAATTCGTCGTGATGGCCGACACGCCCAGGTCGATCAGGCGCTTCGCGGCCCCGATGAAATGTTCCAGCCACGCGCGGGGGTCGCCGAGGACGATCCGTTCGGGGGTGGCGCCCTCCACGACGCAGAGCTGCACGGGAAAGGGCCAGGTCTCGGCATTGCCCATGTCGCCCGGAATGCGCGGGAAGCGCGCTTCCAGCATCAGGATACCGAGCGGCACCCCATATATGGCTCGTCCGCCCTGTGCGATCATGCTTGCCATCATCCGCCGCTCCTGGAGCATTTCCGCTGAACACCGGTTCAGCGGAAATGCTCTATGTTGTTTTGTCCGTCAGTATTTCAGCAACCGCTCGACGCCCGCTTTCATGCGTTCCAGCGCGTCGTCGATCATTCTGTCCGATGCCGCAAAGGAAAGCCGTAAATATCCCGGTCCCCCGAAGCAGAATCCCGGCACGGAAGCGACATGGCATTCGTGCAGGAAATACCGGCACAACGCGGTATCGTCGGCAATATCTTTCCGCTTTAATTCCGGCCTGGCAAGGAGCGTGCGCATGTCCACGAACGCATAGAATGCCCCGTCGGGCAGAAGGCAATGGACATGCGGGATCGCATTCAGGCCGGCGACGATTCTGTCCCGGCGGCGGCGAAAGGCGTCACGCCGTTCCGTTATGATGTCCTGCGGGCCGTCCAGGGCCTCGATCGCGGCGACCTGGCTGATCGAGCATGGGTTGGAGGAACTCTGGCTCTGCACCACCGCCATGGCGGCGATGATGTCCGGCGCGGCGGCGGCATAGCCCACGCGCCAGCCGGTCATCGAATAGGCCTTGGACACGCCATTGACGATGACCACGCGAGGCTTGATGTCCGGACAGATGGCGGCCATCGTGGCGAACGGTGCCGAATCGTAAAGCACGTGTTCATAGATGTCGTCGGAGATGACGCCGACGCCGGGTGCGGTGCGCAGCACCTCGGCCAGCGCGGCGAGATGCGCCGCGCCATAGACGGCGCCCGTGGGGTTGGACGGGGAATTGAGCAGCAGCCAGCGCGTCCGGGAGGTCAGGGCGGCGGCGAGTTGCTCTGGCGACAGACGGAAACCGGCGTCCGCCGAACAGGGCACCATGGTCGCCGTACCGCCGGCCAGCCGGATCATGTCCAGATAGGTCGTCCAGCACGGGGACGGAACGATCACCTCGTCCTCCGGATCCAGCGTCGCCATCAGGATGTTGAAGAGCACCTGTTTCGCGCCGGCACCGATGCTGATTTCATTTGCGGCATAATCCAGGCCGTTTTCGCGCTTGAGCTTGCGCCGGATCGCGGCCTTGAGTTCGGCGGTGCCGTCAAGGGCCGTGTAACGGGTCTGGTTGGTCAATATGGCATTGATGCCAGCCAGCTTGACATTGTCGGGGGTAGGAAAGTCGGGCTCGCCCGCGCTGAGGGATATGACGTCCTGATGCGTTTCGGCCAGCTTCCGGGCTTCTGCGCCGATGCGGATGATTTCCGAAACACCGATGCCGCTCAGCTTGGCGGATCTGGAAAATTCGGCCCAGCGATCCATATTTGCATGCTTCCGTTCATTTTTTTTGGTTGTAAACTCGTAGCAGATCGGATGACGTTGAACCCTGTCGTTTGACTTACTTTTGGTATGGTCATCATTCCATTGGAACGGACGAAGGCTGCCCGATTCCGGCCGCCAGCGGTGGCCAGGCAAGTTCGGCCTGCAGCATAACCGGCGCTCTATGAACGGGTTCCTGCAGGACGTCCGGCGCATCTGGTTCAATTGCCTCAAGCGGCGGAGCCAGAAGAGCCGGCGCATGGGCTGGGACTGGTTCGAGACCGTGACGGCGAACTTGCCCTTGTCCCGACCCCGGATCATTCGTCCCTGGACACCACGTGCAACATGACGCGCGCCCCTTTCGGGAAGAGCCGGGTGCGCGTCCGTGAGGGTGGAGCCGAACGGCCGAGCTGCTCGGCCGCCGCCCGGTCCCTGCGACGTCGTTCCCGCACGTGCACCCCGTAGAAATGATCAGTCGGTATTTTGACGTGGGTGAGAGGCGGCGCACGATAGGTTTATCGTTTCGGCAACTATGACCGAGGGCCTGGCCATGATCGGGAGCGGTCCGGGCTATTTTGGTTCCAATGGACTGGCTATGGTCAATCCAGCGCCGTAACCGCACGCATCGAATGCAAAACAACCGAGGAACCTGATCCGTATGGCGATACCGTCCGTGACGTCCCCCGAGATCTTCCAGCATGTCCGCATTATCATGGGCATGGTCCTGGGATTGAGCATGACCCGCCTGCTCAACGGGCTGGTACGGATCATCCAGCATCCCGGGCAGACACGGATCTACCCGGTGCATATCGGCTGGGTGCTGACCCTGCTCCTGACGCTGATGCATTTCTGGTGGTGGGAGTTCTGGCTGGTCGAACTGCCGACCTGGACGTTCCAAGTCTACCTGTTCCTGATCCTCTATGCGATCATTCTATTCTTCCTGAGCGCCTTCCTGTTTCCGGATTCGATCAGCGACTACACCGGGTATGAGGATTTCTTCATCTCCCGGCGTAAATGGTTCTTTGGTTTCTTTGGATTGACGATCATATTCGACCTGATCGACACGCTGATCAAGGGGCATGCGCATCTCGCGATGTTCGGTGGCGAATACTGGTTTCGGGTTCCACTCTATATGGTGCTCTGCGGTATCGCTATATATTCCGCAAATCGTCAATTCCATAAGGCGTTCGTTACGTTTGCCCTGCTTTATGAAATTACCTACATCCTGCGCTTCTTCGATACATTGAACTGAAGCGCTGGTTGCGTTCAGTTCATTCTGGTGTTTGACGGCGCGTGCCATCACATTGAAGGTTGTGGAGCCCATACAGCCGACGCAACAGGAGGGGCATGTGCTTGTCCGAGAGGGGGAAACCCGGACCTTCGTCATGGACCGCCGGTTGGGCTGCTCGCTTGCCGCCGTCGCGGGTGCGGTCAACGCAGCGGGTTTTCTCGCCGTCGGCTATTATTCCGCAAACATGACCGGCAATGTGTCGACCCTGGCGATGAGCCTGCATGTCGGCGATCTCATGGTCGTGGCATCCTGCCTTGGGCTGATCGCGGCCTTCGTGGCGGGGGCCGTGCTCTCGACCTTTCTGGTCAATGCCGGCCGACGCCGCCGACACCAGGCGATTTATGCCTATAGTATCCTGCTGGAATCCGTCCTGCTCGGGCTGTTGGCCTTCCTGGATACCGCATTGCATGCGGGTCCACGCGGGCCGGTGCTGGCCTATGGGCTGAGTTTTTTGATGGGCCTGCAGAACGCGACGGTCACCCGCATCTCCGGCGCGCGCGTGCGGACCACGCACATGACGGGCATGTTGACCGATTTCGGTATCGAAATCGCCGATTGGCTGGAATCCTTTCGCCATCCCGTCGACCATGGCCGCCTCGCACAGACACGCCAGCGACTGTTGCTGCATGGTGGAATCGTGCTGTCCTTCGCTGGCGGCGGTCTTGTCGGGGCACTCGTCTATGGGTGGTGGACAGCGCGTTGCTTCCTCGTCCTGGCGGCGTTGCTCGCCTGGCTGGCCTTGCCAGGAATATTGGCAGATCACCGGACACGCGGCGGCGGTGCAGTTCCGGCAAAACCTGACCGGATCAAGTAGCCATCAATGGCTGCCGGCGTCACCCCTGCGCGATCCGGCGCGGAAACTCACGACAGTTTCCATTCTTCCTGGAGATGGCGCAGCAGCCATCCAGCCGCGGGTCCAAGTGGAACGGTGCTCAGATGCGCTGCATACACGACGAGAGAGGGTCTTGCGTGCACGATTTCGTCACGTACCGGAAGCGCCACGAGTCGTCCGCCGGCAATGTGGCCAGCCACGAGATGCGCGGGCATCTTGCACCACCCGAACCCGGCAAGCAGGAAATCAAGCCGCCGTCCCTGGTCGACAAAGCGCCACTGCCTGTTGCTGACGATACCGTATTCCCGCCCGTCTTCTGCGTTCGGGTCGGAGAGGACGAGCTGCACATGCGGCGCGAGATCGTGGCGATCCAGCGGACGGCCGGCCCCCGCGAGCGGATGATGCGGCGCGGCCACGGGGACGAGGTCCAACGTGGACAGGGGATATGCAGTCAGGTCCGGCGGCACGACCGGCAACAACAGGCAGATCGCAACGGCTGCGTCGCGTGCCCGCAAGCGCCGCGCTGCGCCGCCGATAAGCTCGGCCTGAAAACGCACCGGCAGATCCGGAAACTGAACCTGCAGCGCCTGCAGGCTTTTCACCAGGGGTTCGCTCGGCACCAGAGGATCGATCACCAGCGTCAATTCCGGCTCGATGCCCGCGTGCATGCCGGCGGCCACCGCCGCGAACCGCGCGGCACCCGCGAGCACGAGGCGGGCCTGATCGACCAGGACGCGCCCCTGTTCCGTCAGAATCGGCCGATGCCTGCTGCGATCGAACAGAACGACCCCCTGTGCGCCTTCCAGGGCCAGGATCGACTGGCTGATGGCCGATTGGACGCGGCCAAGCCTGCGCCCGGCCGCCGAAAAACTGCCGGTCTCCGCAATGGCTACCAGCACGCGCAACTGGTCGAGGGTCAGACTGCCGATCATCTCCATCTCCAAAAGAGATGGAGATGATCATATTTTGATCGCTTCCACAGGCCAAGCGTGTGCCGGTAGCCTGCCGCCATGCAACCGACATTCTTCATCAATCATGGCGGTGGTCCCTGCTTCTTCCTCGATCCGGGGCCGATGCGGGACAGTTGGTCCGCGCTGGAACATTATCTTCGCGGCTTCATGAGCCGACTGCGCGAGAAGCCCTCGGCTATCGTCGTGGTCTCCGGCCACTGGGCCGAGCGGATGCCGAGCGTCAATGCCGGCGCCGCCCCGCCGCTGCTCTACGACTATTTCGGGTTTCCCCCGCATACTTACGACCTGACATGGCCGGCGCCGGGCGCGCCATCTCTCGCCGGGCGGATACGTGCGGGCCTGGCAGAGATGGGGATTGCCAGCGGCACGGAGACACGGCGCGGGTTCGATCACGGCGTGTTCGTCCCGTTCAAGGTCATGATGCCGGAGGCGGAACTGCCCGTCGTACAGGTATCGATGCAGCGGGACTTCGATCCGGCGTTTCATCTCGCACTCGGCCGTGCCCTGGCCAAGCTGCGCCGCGAGGGCGTGCTGATCGTCGGCAGCGGCCAGAGCTACCACAACATGAGTCGCTTTTTCGGGCGCGGCCCCGATCGGGGTGCCGAGGCGTTCGATGCGTGGCTGCGCGACATCGTGACCGATCCAAACGGCCGCGACGCCGCCTTGACCCATTGGGCGTCGGCGCCGGGTGCGCGCGATGCGCACCCGCATGAGGACCACCTTCTGCCGCTCATGGTCGCCGCGGGTGCTGCGACCGGCGAGCCGGGCGTCGTCGATTTCCACGGCCATGCCCTGGGCAAACCGATCTCCGGATTCCGCTTTGGCTGAAACCGGAAGACCTCACGGACCACGATAAAGGAATTGCCATGCCTCGTCTCCTCGTCGTCGAAGCCAGCCCGCGCGGCAGGTCTGCGATCTCACGCAACCTGACGGCTGCGTTCGTCGAAAAATGGCGTGCTAAACACCCCGACGGTACGGTGGTCGCGCGCGACCTGACGACCACGGACCTGCCGTTCGTCAATGCGTCCTGGCTCGCCGCCTACTTCACGCCGTTCGAGCGGCATTCGCCGGAGATGCGCGAAACACTGCGCCTGTCCGACGCACTTGTCGCCGAACTGTTGGCGGCGGATCACATCGTGATCGGGACACCGGTCTACAATTACAATATCCCGGCCAATCTCAAGGCCTGGGTGGACAATATCGTGCGCAAGGGCCACACGCTGGGCTTCGGGGGCGAAGGGCTGGTGACGGGCAAGAGGGCAACCGTCCTTGTGGCGTCGGGCGGCGTCTATACGGAAGGCTCGCCGATCCGCGACCGTGACGTCGCAACCCACTATCTCAAGCTGATCCTGAACGTGATCGGGATCGACGATGTCTCCGTCATTGCGGCCGGCGGGGCCAAGGCCGTCGATCTCGGCGAGATCTCCCGCGACGATTTCCTGGCGCCCTTGCGCACGCAGATCGACATTCGTCTGGATCGGTAAGATTGCCGCGGCTCGGGAGAAGATGATCGGCGGACAGGGTCAAGATCCATGCCCGCCATTCGCGCAGTCTCGCCCGACAGTCTTGCTTCCGCTCCTATCCGGATAGGAAACACCGGGCTTGGAGACTCGTGCTCACCCAAACTGTCAGTCCACGACGGAGGTCGATTGCTGCCAGGCCGGGAAGGGGTCGGGAAGACCGGCATAGTGCGACGGATCGAAACGGGTGCCTGTCTCCGCCGCGACAAGGCAGGCATCCAGTGCCGTGCGGATCGCGGTCTCGTCCATGCCGGTGCCGATGAACACGATTTCCTGCCGCCGGTCGCCATAGACCGGATCCCAACGATCCAGGATCATCTCCCGCCAGGCCGCGTCATCGGGCCACCGATCCTTCGGCACGCTGGCCCACCAGAAGCCCATTGCCTGATTGCGCACGAGCGCGCCGGCCTGGCTCAGTTCCCCGACCCAGTCAGGACGGGTGGCCAGCCAGAAATATCCCTTCGCACGCACGACCCCAGGCCAGGCCGTATCGAGAAAGCGGTGGAATTTCGCCGGGTCGAAGGGACGATGCACACGATAGACGAAGCTGCTGATGCCATATGCGTCGCTTTCGGGAACATGGTCCGCGAAACCATGAAGTTCCTTGTACCATAGCGGGTGCTCGTGCGCCTTCTCGTAGTCGAAACGGCGTGTGTCCAGCACCCGCCCCAGGTCGAGCCGGCTCTGGCTGGTCTCGATCAGATCGGCATCCGGGTTCAGGGCCCGGACGATCTTGCGGGCGGCATCGGCCTGCTCCGCCGTGGCCGTATCGATCTTGTTCAGGACCACCACATCGGCGAATTCGATCTGCTGCACCAGCAGATCGACCATCGCACGATCATCGTCCGTACCCAGCGATTCGCCCCGGTCGCGCAGGAAGTCGGTCGAGGCATAGTCGCGCAGCAGGTTCACCGCGTCCACGACCGTGACCATCGTGTCCAGCCGCGCAACGTCGTTCAGGCTCTCGCCGGCCTCGTCACGAAATTCGAATGTCGCGGCGACGGGCAGAGGTTCGGAAATGCCGGTGGATTCGATCAGCAGGTAGTCGAACCGCCCCTCTCCGGCCAGTTTCCGGACTTCCTGCAACAGATCGTCGCGCAGCGTGCAGCAGATGCAGCCATTGGTCATTTCCACCAAGGTCTCATCCGTGCGGGACAGGTTGCCGCCGCCTTCGCGCACCAGGTCGGCATCGATGTTCACCTCGCTCATATCGTTGACGATGACGGCGACCTTCCGTCCCTCGCGGTTGTTCAGAATGTGGTTGAGAAGGGTCGTCTTCCCGGCGCCGAGAAAGCCGGAGAGCACGGTAACGGGCAGTCTGCTGTCCATCAGGGAGTCCTTGGCTGTGTCCGCATGGCATCGCAGCCATTGCGGAGCGGCTTTACCTCTTCCTAAATGAAATATTATAACATAACAATATCGACGTGCGGCGTGCCTGCGCTGCTTCCTCTTCTCCTTGCTTCCGGCCCGATGATGATCGACTCTCCTTGTCCGACCCGTTCTCGCCTGCTCCCGCCCGAGACCGATCCTTTGCGGACGATCCTCGTGCCGGATCGTGTGATCGCCGTCAGGCCACGCGCGTTATCGGCGGCGCACAGCGCCGCGGCGCGAATCATGCTTGCGCATGGACCACGCCTGATGCTGGCACGCGGGACGCCCGACCGGCTCGGTCGCCTGCTGGCCCCTCGTATGCCGGCGGACGCACGGATTTTGCTCGATGACGCGTTGGCGCTGGCGGCGGATTATCGGACCCTTGCCGGGCTGACGGAGGTCCGGCTGCGGCTGGAACGCATTACCACCGATTCCTGCCGCAGATTCCATGTCGATCGCGTGGGATTGCGCCTGCTATGCACCTATGTGGGGCCGGGGACGCAATGGGTGCCCTCACATCCGGCCGATCGCATGCCGCACGCGGAGATCGACCCGGCGTCCATGCGCCAGATCGGCACCGGCGACATCGCCGTTCTCAAAGGCAGTGCCTGGCCGGGCGGCGATGGACAGGGCGTGCTGCACCGCTCTCCACCTTTGTCTCATGCGCCGGAAGCCGAACGTGTCCGACTGCTGCTGACGATCGACGCACCGGATGCCTGCGGCATGATGGATGACGCCAATCCCACGATCGTGACGTGAGCGGAGTCGCCACCATGTTCGTCATCGAAAGCTGGCCGGGTTCCTCCCTGGCTCCGCGTGTGAGGGCATCGGCCGACCCGAGCATCCTGATGGACGCTATCCATCCGGACCTGGACATCGTCGTATGGGGCCGGATGGTGCCAGACGACTGGTTGGATGCGAGCGCCGCCTTCACGGGCCGGCCGGCGCCAGTTCGGATCGACGGCACATTGGATGACGTCCTGCGCACGCTGAAGCACCCGGCGACCCGGTGCGGGTGGCCGTCCTTCCTCGTGAAGGACGCGGAACAGAGCGCATCGATGGCGGCGGCACTGGGCGGCTCCATGCGGCAGCGTTTCTCGTTGCGCGTGGTTCAGCCGGGCGAGGTCCTGCAGCCCGTGCCGGCTTCGAAATTGCAGATCGTCTGCTGCTATGGTGCCGGCGCCGTCGAGTGGATCTCCGGCCAGTCTCCGACAGGGCCGCTCGTCAGCAGCTTGTCACCCTTCTCGATCGCGCTCATGAAGCCCGCGCCTCCCGCCATGGCCATCCATTGCCGGACCTGGGTCCCTGATACGACGCCTGCAGCATGCATCGAGATGGTCATCCAGATCCCCGCTATGTTTGAAGCCGCTCGCTCATGAGGGCCGACGCATCGCAGAACCCCGGGGGCGGGCCGGGGAGGGGACGCGGCCTGACCGAAGGGGCTCGGGTGGTCTTTTCGCGGACCTATCCATGCCGGGCTTCAGAGCATGCTATGTGGGATTCGCGATCGCGTCACGCCCGTTCCCGGTCGTGATCCCGAGGCCGGCCATCTGCCATCATGGATGCATTCATGTCACGTCTCCGTTCCCATACCGAGCGTCATGCCGTCGAGAAGCTGGGGTGGCTGCGTGCCGCCGTGCTCGGCGCCAATGACGGGACGCTATCGACCGGCAGTCTCATCGTCGGCGTCGCCAGTTCCCATGCGTCGGGCGGCAGCATTCTCATCGCCGGCTTGTCCGCGCTGGTGGCGGGCGCCCTGTCGATGGCCGCGGGCGAATATGTCTCGGTCAGTTCCCAGGCGGATTCGGAACGGGCCGACATCGCGCGTGAAAAGCAGGAGCTTGCCTCGGACTGGGACAGCGAAATCGACGAACTCGCCGGGATCTATTGCAAGCGGGGGCTGGACGACGCGCTGGCCCGTACGGTGGCGACCGAACTCATGAAGCATGACGCGCTGGGCGCGCATGCCCGCGACGAACTCGGGCTGTCCGATGCCACGGCGGCGCGCCCGCTCCAGGCGGCGTTCGCCTCGGCGGCGGCGTTTTCGTCCGGTGCGGTGATGCCCGTCCTGACCGCCGTGCTCACGCCGGAACCGTACGTGTCATGGGGCGTGTCCCTGGTCTCGATCGTCGTGCTGGCCGTTCTCGGGGCTGTCGGTGCGGTGGCCGGCGGCGCGTCTCCGGTGCGGCCCACGCTTCGGGTGACGTTCTGGGGCATTATCGCCATGCTGGTCACGGGCGGCATCGGCCGGCTGTTCGGTGTGTAGCGCACCGCTGCCCAGGGCCAGGCGAAGCGGTGGCCGGGCCGGATCGACGAGAGTCAGCATGGCCTGAGCGACATGGCATTCACGTTTGTCGGCCCGCGCCCGCGCTATGCCCTCGTCGCGGCGGCGGAATTCATGGCGCGCCGACGTCGCAAACGCCGCGAGACCCGCGGCGCATGCCTTGCCTCCGGTTTCGCCGGCCGGGCTCGACGCCTCGATCGATCAAATTCGGGTGTCATCCGGATGTAATCAGGAAATCTAAAGGATGAAGCCTCCGTCGATCGTCACGCTTGCGCCGGTCATGAAGGACGAAGCGGGGCCGGCGAGGTAGGACGCGAGTGCCGCCACGTCGTCCGGACGTCCCATCCGGCCGAGCGGCATTCGGGCGACCAGATGGTCCGCCATGCCGTCGGTCATGTCGGTTTCGATCGGGCCGGGCTGGATGTTGTTGATCGTGATCCCGCGCCGGGCGAGGTCGAGTGCCGCCCCCTGCACGAACGCCGCCACCGCCGCCTTCGTCATGGCATAGATACTGTTGCCCGGCGCGATCGGCCGGATCGCGGCAATGCTGCCGATGGTCACCACGCGCCCACCGTCATGCATCCGGGCGACGCCGGCCTGAACGGCGAGCACGACGCCGCGCACATTGACGTTGAGGCAAAGATCGAGATCGTCCAGACTCATCCGCTCCAGCGGCGCCAGCTTCAGCACGCCGGCATTGACCACGGCGACGTCCAGGCGGCCGTAATGCGAGACGACCTGTTCGACCGCCGCGTGCAGTGCAGCAGGATCTGCGCTGTCGGCCCGGACGGCCAGCGCGCGGCCGCCATCCGCCTGGATCGCGGCCGCCACCTCTTGCGCCTGCTCGGGCCGGGATACATAGGTCAGGCCGACGGCAAATCCGTCCCGCGCCAGCCGCCGGGCAAGCCCTGCGCCAATGCCGCGCGATCCGCCGAACACCATGGCCACCCGGCTCCGGTCGGGCGTGGCCGCGAATGTTTCCTTGATCTCATGGAGGGTCTCTGCGGGGTTCTCTGGGGTGTTCTCCGGGGTCATCGTCCGGTCCTTTTTATTGAACAATCATTCCATAATGGGCAAAATTTTTAGCGCAGGCCACGCAGCGCCGCGCGTGCGACGGCGGCAAGGGTCGCCCGGTCGGCACCGCCCCGGGCCGACACCCGGATGCCCGCGACCGTGGCGATCAGGAAGGCCGCCGCTTCGCCAGTATCAATAGCGGAAGACAGGTCGCCCTCGCACTGGGCCTGACGCATTCGGGTCATGAGGGCGTCGCGCAGAACCCTGCCGAAGCATTCATGGATCTTCGCGAGATCGGTGCGAGAGGTTCCGAATTCGCAGATGCTGCTGACGCCCAGGCACGTCTCCCGCGCTGTTTCGACCACGCGTTCCAGAAAATGCCGGATGCCGTCAACGGCGCGCGGGCCGCGCCGCAGCGCTGCCAGATGTGCCTCGGTCTCTGCCGCCGCGTAACGGCGGACCGCCTCCTGATAGAGTTGCCACTTGTCGCCGAAGCTGTTGTACAGGCTTTGCCGACCGATCCCCATTGCCGAGACGAGCGCGGCTGCCGAACTTCCCTCGAAGCCATGCTGTCGGAAGACGGCGACGGCCGCGTCCAGAACCTGATCCCGATCGAATTGCTGTGGCCGTGCCATGCCCCGTGCATAGCAGGATATGGAATGATCGGTCAATAATGGCGAAGCCGTGCCCGTCAGTTCCCCGCCTCCGCATGGCGGATCAAATTCGTGCGCAGCTTGACGATGGCCTTTTGAAGTGCGCGGAACTCGTCCGGTTCCAGGCCCGATGCCTGGACCAGCGTCCTCTGCGCGCCCTTCTCGCGCAGGGCGCGACCGGACTCGGTCAGGCTGACGATCACTTGCCTCTCATCCCGCGGGTCGCGTCCTCGGCGGAGATAGCCGAGGGTCTCCAGCTTTTTCAGGATCGGCGTCAGCGTATTGGATTCGAGGAAGAGCTTCTCTCCCAGCCCGCTCACGGTCTGGTGATCTTCTTCCCACAAGGCGACGATGGCGATCCACTGGGTGTAGGTGACGCCCAGTTCCTCCAGGATCGGTCTGTAGGCGCGACCATAGGCGAGGTTCGTCGAATAGACGGCGAAGCACATGAAATCCGCGAGTTTCGGGTAGTCCGGCTTGGGCGGGCGCGCATCCATCCTGCATCTCTCCTATGGCAATTCCCGTCTCAATATAAATCGCATCCGATTAAATCGGAAGGCTTGACGGCGGATCGTCGCCGGCTCTATAAACTCGTGTCCGATAATATCGGATACGATAGGATTGCATGCCATGAACGTCCGGATGAACATCGCGCTTTATGCAGGCCTGCCTGCCCCCAGCGGGCTTTCGTCACACGGGTTGGCGCGAACCGTTCTCTCCTGAACCGCAGGACCGTCCATTTCATCGTGCCGGCGATTCCTGCGCATTCGTCCTCCAATCATCAGCAATCGGATTCATCATCATGACCTACAGTCTTTTCCGTGACCCGAGCCGCCGCCGCTTCCTGGGCTTCGCGGCCTCGTCCGCCGCTGCGTTCGAATTCGGCGGCCTTACGCGCGCAGGCCGCGCAACGCCGGCATCGAGCAACCGGCCGGCCGTTCCGCCCCGCCTGCCGGCGCCGCGGCAGGTCGATGCGGGGCCCCTGTCCATAGGATATGTCGAGATGGGGCCGTCGGACGGCTCTGCCGTCATTCTTCTGCATGGATGGCCGTATGACATCCACAGTTTTGCCGACGTCGCGCCTGTGCTCGCGGCGGCGGGGTACCGTGTGGTCATGCCCTATCTGCGCGGCTATGGCACGACCGTCTTTCGCGCGGCGGCCACGCCGCGCAATGCGCAGCAGGCCGCGCTGGCGGCTGATACCATCGCGCTGATGGATGCCCTGGGCATCCGCCGGGCGATCGTCGCCGGTTTCGACTGGGGCGCGCGGACGGCGGATATCGTTGCCGCCCTGTGGCCGGAACGGTGCAGGGGGCTGGTGTCGGTCAGCGGCTATCTGATCGGCAGCCAGCAGGCCAATGCCGCGCCGTTGCCGCCGAAAGCGGAACTGGCCTGGTGGTACCAGTTCTATTTCGCGACCGAGCGCGGCCGCCTGGGCTATGCGCGCAACACCAGGGAGTTCAACAGGCTCATCTGGCAGCTCGCCTCGCCGCAATGGCATTTCGACGACGCGACCTACGACCGTTCAGCGCGCGCCTTCGACAACCCCGACCATGTGGCCATCGTGATCCACAATTATCGCTGGCGTCTGGGTCTGGCCGACGGAGAACGTCAATATGACGCGCTGGAAAAGCGACTTGCGACGCAGCCGGCCATCACGGTGCCCACCATTACGCTGGAAGGGGACGCCAACGGCGCGCCGCACCCGGCGCCCGAAACATATCGGACCCGCTTTGCGGGACGCTATGAACATCGCCTGGTCCGTGGCGGGATCGGTCACAATCTGCCGCAGGAAGCGCCGGTCGCCTTTACGGACGCGGTGCGGACGATCGCGTCGTGACGGACAGGATCCGTCTCCAATTCCGGCAATCCCCGCCACCAGCCGGCCACGCGCTTCGGATCTGCCTCGTCGATTATGGATCGGGAGCGCCGGACAATGAAAGGGCCAGGTCTCCAAGTGCGGAGAGGCCGTCCGGCCAAAGCCCGACGCCCGATATGTTGCCGATATGTCCGAGCTTACCGGCATCCAGCATCGTCGATCCCCACCGGCGTGCCATGGTGCGCGCGCGATGTATGGTCAGCCATTCGTCGTTGCGGCTGGCGACCAGTACCGAAGGGAAGGGCAGGCGGGCGCTCGGAAGTGGGGCGAAGTCGGCGACCCGTCCGGCATCCGCTCCGCGATGCCGCTCCACGTCGGCCGGGGCCACCAGAAACGCGCCCGAGACAGGCCCGTTCGAGCGCTCGCTGGCCCAGCGCGCGACGAGGACGGCGCCGAGGCTGTGCGCGATCAGGATCGTCGGTCGGCTGCATTTTGCCAGGGTCGCGCGCAGCCCGCTACGCCAGGCGCGATAGGTCGGTTTTTCCCAATCGATCTGCACGACCCGATGGACGGCAATGCTGCGCCGACTCAGGAAACCCTCCCAGCGGGATTGCCAGTGATCCGGTCCGGAGCCGTCGAGTCCGGGAACGATCACGATGTCAAAGGGCGACAATGCGCCGATCAGTGCGGACGCGACGGTCGGGTCGGTCAAAAAAGCGGTCGTCTCGCGGCAGGGCAGCGGACGGTGCTGGATGCTGCCGCCATCGTTGGAACGGCCGGGTGTCGGCATCGGGCATATCTTCCTTTTGGGTTGATTTTCCCTGACCGGGGCATCGTTCGGGTAACGAGCCAGTGCTTCCCACAGATGGTTCATGGTGCGGATCAGTCTTATGCCGGTGTCAGGCCGCCTTCCGGATGGGGCGGCACCCGCAATGCCGGTCGGCCCCCAAGGCATGGAGTACAGACACGATATCGGAAAAATCGCGGGACTGGAAAAGAGAATATGAAAGCGTCATGCGTATGGTCTTGGCTGGGTCCAGAAAATAGACGACATGATCATCATCGAGAGCGGGGGCATCATGGCCGGCATCGATGGCGATGCCCCGCCAGAGGGTCCGAACGGCGCCGGTCGGGTCTACAAGTCGCGGCACTGGCGACGGAGCCGATTGGCGCGGACGGGGCGGCGCGCGGCGTTCATGGGGCGGGGAATCCAGGCCCAGCACTTTGATCGGCCGGGCACATGTCTTGGCCCAATCCATCCCGGCGCCAAGACTCTGCGTCGTGTAATCGTCCAAGTGGGTCAGGACGACGCCCCAGCCTGAACCGAGCCATGCATGGAAGCGGATCGGCCCGGATGTCGTGTCGCAGGCGAAATCCGGGGCTGTCCAGCCGGGGAGCAGTGCCATTCGTCGGCCTCCTGAATCTGGATCGTTTCGGGTCGTTGGAGCGGATGGGAGTGAAGGCGTGGCCTAATCGGACGCGATGAGCTTCTCGATCCGTTCGAGCGTATTTTTCAGGGACGTGACTTTGTGTCTGCGCCGTGAATCGGCATCCAGCGCAGCTTCGTCGCGCGAAAGGAAGCAATCCCGTCCGATCCGAAGCGCTTGTGTTTCGCCCTCGGGCGTGAACCATCCGTCGTCGCGCGGTTCGCCGTTGATACGGAAGATGGAGCCCTGCGTCGCGAACTTGGACACCCACACCTGACGAACGGAATGGAAATCCCGTCCCAGATCGGAAGATATCCAGGTTGCAAATCGCTTTTCCGGATCGGCCCGGTGGTCGGTTCGAGCGGATGGCCTCTGGATCGATGGGGGAGTGGACATGTTGGTTTTCATTTATTTCGACTCCGGATTCTGGACATATTTCAGAGAACCATGCGCAGGATATGCACGCAGAGCGGAGGCGGCTTCATGCCAGCCGCCGTGCCAGCCGGTTGCCGATCCATTGGAGGATTGTGACCATGACGATCAGCACGGCGACGACCGACAGCATCACCGTCGTGTTGAAACGCTGATAGCCATAGCGGATCGCCAGGTCTCCCAGGCCCCCGGCGCCGATGACGCCCGCCATGGCCGAGGCGCCGACCAGGGTGATCAGGGTTACGGTGAAGCCTGAAATGAGGCCCGGCAGCGCCTCCGGCAGCAGCACGTAGCGCACCGTCATCCAGCGCGTGCCGCCCATGGCGCGCACGGCGTCCACCAGTCCCTGGTCGACCTCGCGCAGCGAGACCTCCGCGATCCTGGCGAAATAGGGCACGGCGGCGATGGCCAGCGGTACGATTGCAGCGCCGGTCCCCAGGGCGGTGCCCGCGATCAGCCGGGTCAGCGGGATCAGCAGTACCAGCAGGATCATGAACGGCACGGCACGGACCGCGTCGACGGCAAGGGCGAGGGCGCGGGACAGTGCCGGCAGGGGGTACAGGCCGCCCGGCGCCGTGACGATCAGCAGGACGGCCAGCGGCAGACCGCCGAGCACCGAAATCAGGCCGGACGCCAGCACCATCTCCAGCGTCTCGCCCGTCGCGCGCAGAATCAGATCAGCAATCAGCCGGAACATAGCCGAGTACCTCCATGGATTGGCTGGCCTGGCGGATGAAATCCAGGGCGTCGCCATCGTGCCGCGACAGGCGCAGCACGAATTCCGCATCCGGCCGGCGGGCGATGTCGCCCGCGGTCGCCTGCAGGATGGTCACGTCCAGTCCGAAGCGGCGGCTCAGCACCGACAGGACGGGAGAGGGCGCCGCGTTCGGATCGAAGGTCGCGCGTACGACCGGATGAGCGTCGTCGAAGGACACGTCCCGCAACTGCGCCACGACATGATCGGGAACACGCGGCCGGCCTTCGGAGAGGAAAGCGCGCGTGACGGCGTGGCGGCTCGCCCCGCCCAGCAATGCCGCGACCGGGCCGTCCTCGACGATTCGGCCGTGGTCGAGCACCACGACGCGGTGCGCGATGCGGCGGATGACGTCCATCTCGTGCGTGATCAGCAGGATGGTCAGGCCCAGTCGCCGGTTGATATCGACCAGCAGGTCCAGGATCGCGGCCGTGGTTTCCGGATCGAGCGCCGAAGTCGCCTCGTCGCACAGCAGCAGCGCCGGATTTCCCGCCAGGGCGCGGGCGATGCCGACCCGCTGTTTCTGTCCGCCCGACATCTGGCTGGGGCGCTTTCGTTCGTGCCCGGACAGCCCGACCAGGTCGATCAGGTCGGCGACCCGGGCCGCGCGCGCGGATTTCGGCATGCCCGCGATCTCCAGAGGCAGGGCGATATTGCCGGCGGCACTCCGGGATTGCAGCAGGTTGAAATGCTGAAACACCAGCCCGATCCGCCGGCGAATTTCGACCAGCCGGCGTTCCGGCAGGGCGGTGATGTCCTGGCCTTCGATGACGATCCGTCCGCTGTCCGGCCGTTCCAGCCCGCTCAGGCAGCGCAGCAATGTCGTCTTGCCCGCTCCGGACCGGCCGATGATACCGACGATCTCGCCGGGATGGACGTCGAACCGGACGTCCTGGAGCGCGACATGGTCGCCGAACCGGCGGCAGACCTGTTCGACCCGCAGCAGAGTCATCCCCATGCCGGCACGATCGCCCCGTGATAGATGTCCAGGATCGCCTTGCGCACGTCCGGCTGGTGAAAGGCGTTCGTCAGGGATGCGACCCACGGGGCATGCGCATCCTGCGCGTTCACGGCGATGAAGTTGACGTAAGGATTGCCGGCCAGAGTTTCCTGACCGATCCGCTGCCTGTCGACCTGGATCCCCGATTTGAACGCCCAATCGGTGTTGACGATCGCCGCGTCCAGGTCGGGAAGCGTGCGGCCGACGATCCCGGCATCCAGTTCCTTGACGGACAGGTTGCGTGGATTGTCGGCGATATCCAGCGCGGTCGGCAGCAGGCCCGCGGACGGATTCAGCGTGATCAGGCCGAGGGCTTCCAGAAGATGCAGGGCGCGGCCCTCGTTGCTCGGGTCGTTGGGCACCCCGATCGTCGCGCCGGCGGGCAGGTCGCGGACCGATTTCCAGCGGCTGGAATACAGACCGATCGGCGAGAAATAGGTATCGCCCACCGCTACGATATTATAGCCGTGCGCCGCGATCTGGGCGGACAGGAACGGGCGGTGCTGAAAGGCATTGGCGTCCAGTTCGTGTTCCGCCAGGGCCTCGTCGGGGGCATTGTAGTCCGAGAACGGGACGATCTTCAGGGCCAGCCCGCATTGCGCGGCATGGGCGGCTACGGCACGCCAGACATCCTCGTCCTCGCCAGCCATGATGCCGATTCGCAGCGTCGTGAGGGTGGTCGCGCCGGCGATGCGCGGGAGCGGGGCCGCGGCCAGCAGGCCGAGGACGGAGCGGCGGGTGAAGGACGACGGCATGGTCTTTGTGGAATCCTTTTGCAGGCCAATGGTCCTTGTCGGTCGCCGGGCGCGGCCGGCAGCGAATGCAAGCCACTCTGCGATATATGATCGTGGTATGCAATAAATAACCACGAATATCGTATGATAAATTCCCTTGTCGGCGAGGCTGCGCCAGAAATCGGGCGATGCCCGGCTTGACCGATGGGGCGCACGATGCGGCAACATCCGCCGAGATGAACAATATATCATTTAATATCAATATGATAATTTGAATTCGCTCCGCCTTTCGATTGCGATTCGTTGTTTGACGTGAATTCTACATATAACGAACTTAAATGATTATATTGTCTTGACGTGAGGCGATGCCCCTGCGATCGTGGGCTTGGCCGCCATTGTGGCGCCTCAATCCAAGGGCGGAGCCTGATGACCCGTATCACCGCGCGAATGTGTCGCATCGATCGATGTAGCGCAGCGTGCGCCGGCCATATGAAGCCGGTGCCCGCCCGATAGGATCGCCGGCGGTCGATGCTGCCGGCGGAGGTCCGCGCAAGCGGAGCGAGAGGCAGCGACCATGCTTGAATCCCATATCGTCGAAATCGACGGCACGTTTCTGGGTGCCGTGATCCTGGAAAGCGACCGCAAGACGCGGCGCTTCTACGCCGCGCATGACAGCGTGCGCCCCCTGCATAATCACATCCTGGCCGAACCGGATGACCTGACGCGCCAGGCGGCGTGGCGGTTCCGGCGTGCACGCGTCCGGTCGGCCGATGGCGATGGCCGCCAGGTTCGATAGACCGATTCGATAGGCCGAAAATTCAAAGGTTTGAACATGAGCAGATTTCGTCCCCTGCATGACCGTGTGGTCCTGCGGCGTATTTCTCCTGCCGAAAAGACGGCGGGCGGCATCATCATTCCCGACACGGCGCAGGAAAAGCCGGTCGAGGCCGTCGTGGTGGTGGTCGGGCCCGGCGCGCGGGACGAGCACGGGCAGGTCGTGCCGCTGGAGGTCCGCGAGGGCGATCATGTCCTGTTCGGAAAATGGTCGGGCACCGAAGTGAAGATCGGCGGCGAGGATCTGCTGATCGCCAAGGAATCCGACCTGTTCGGCATCGTCGGCGACGCGCGGTAAGATTCAGGGAACAAGGAGAGGCATCATGGCCAGCAAGGACGTCAAATTCGCGGGGGATGCCCGGGCGCGGCTGCTGGCGGGGATCGATATCCTCGCCGACGCGGTGAAGGTGACGCTGGGCCCCAAGGGCCGCAACGTGGTGATCGACAAGAGCTTCGGCGCGCCGCGGATCACCAAGGACGGGGTGTCGGTCGCGAAAGAGATCGAGCTGTCCGACAGGTTCGAGAATCTGGGTGCGCAGTTGCTGCGCGAGGTCGCCAGCAAGACCAACGACCTGGCCGGCGACGGCACGACGACCGCGACGGTCTTGGCCCAGGCGATCGTGCGCGAGGGGCTGAAATCGGTGGCGGCGGGCTTCAACCCGCAGGATATCAAGCGGGGCATCGACCGTGCCACGGCTTCGGTGATCGAGGATCTGCGTGCCCGCACCCGCCCGATCGCGACCAAGGCGGAAACCGCCCAGGTCGCGACCATTTCGGCAAACGGCGATACCGAGATCGGCCGGATCATTTCGGACGCCGTGCAGAAGGTCGGCAAGGACGGCGTGATCACGGTCGAGGAGGCGAAGGGGTTCGAGACCGAACTGGACGTGGTCGAGGGGCTGCAGTTCGATCGCGGCTATATCTCGCCCTATTTCGTGACCAACAGCGAGAAGCTGATCGCGGACCTGGAGCATCCCTATATCCTGATCCACGAGAAGAAGCTGTCGTCGCTGCAGCCGTTGCTGCCGCTGCTGGAAAGCGTGGTCAAATCCGGGCGTCCGCTGCTGATCCTCGCCGAGGATGTGGAAGGCGAGGCCCTGGCGACGCTGGTGGTCAACAAGCTGCGCGGCGGGCTGAAGATCGCGGCCGTCAAGGCGCCCGGCTTCGGTGACCGGCGCAAGGCCATTCTCGAGGATATCGCGATCCTGACCGGTGGCGAGGTCATCAGCGAGGATCTGGGCATCAAGCTGGAGAACGTGACGCTGGCCCAGTTGGGCCAGGCGCGGCGGGTGGTGATCGACAAGGACAATACCACGTTGGTCGACGGCGAGGGCGACGGCGATGCCATCAAGGGGCGTGTGGCACAGATTCGCGCGCAGATCGAGGAAACCACCTCGGACTACGACCGTGAGAAACTGCAGGAGCGTCTGGCCAAGCTGGCGGGTGGCGTCGCCATCATCCGGGTCGGCGGCTCGACCGAGATCGAGGTGAAGGAGCGCAAGGACCGTGTCGATGACGCGCTGAACGCGACGCGGGCCGCGGTGGAGGAAGGGATCGTGCCCGGCGGCGGCACGGCGCTGGCACGGGCCACATCGGTGATCGCCAAGTTGCATTTCCATAACGAGGACCAGCGCATCGGCGGCGAGATCGTGCGCAAGGCGTTGCAGGCGCCGCTGCGGCAGATCGCGGAGAATGCCGGCGAGGACGGCGCGGTGGTCGCTGGCAAGGTTCTGGAGGCCGCCGATTACAATTACGGGTTTGATGCCCAGATCGGCGAATACAAGGACCTGGTGGCGGCCGGTATCATCGATCCGACCAAGGTGGTGCGCACCGCATTGCAGGACGCATCGTCGGTGGGCAGTCTGCTGATCACCACCGAGGCGCTGGTGACCGAGAAGGCCGAGCCCAGGCCGCCGGCGGCCGGACCGGCCGGCGCAGAACTGGGATACTGAGCGAAGCATATGGCCGCGCCCGGGCCGCGTCCGGGCGCGATCCATGTATCCATGTCATGATAGAGTGAAAAGACGGGATGACCGCGCACGTCACCAGCCTGCACACCTATCTTGCGCGCGGCGGATCCGCCGCCGCCGTATCGCCTCCGTCCGCCACGGCGGCGGGCATATGGGACCTTATGCAAGGCGAGGCGCGGACTTATCGCGATCCCGTGTTGCGGGAATTGACGCGGCCGGCCGTGCTCGACCAGCCGGATTTTGCCACCGCCCTGGCGTTCCTGCTGTCACGCAAGCTCAGCAGCGATCTGGTGCGCAAGGCCACGATCTTCGCGCTGATACGGGATTTCCAGCGTCTCCGGCCGCAGGCGGTCGACATGGCGGTGGCCGATCTGGCGGCGATCCGCGCGCGTGATCCGGCGGCGACCGACCATCTGGTGCCGTTCCTGTTCTTCAAGGGCTTCCATGCGATCCAGTCCTATCGGGTCGCGCACTGGCTGTGGCATGAAAACCGCAAGCCGCTGGCGCATTATATCCAAAGCCGGACATCGGAACTGTTCGCGGTGGACATTCACCCCGCCGCGCGTCTGGGACAACGGATCATGTTCGACCACGGCACCGGCATCGTGGTCGGCGAAACGGCGGTGATCGAGGACGATGTGGCCCTGCTGCAGAACGTCACCCTGGGCGGCACGGGCAAGGAAGGTGGCGACCGCCATCCCAAGGTGCGGCGCGGCGCGCTGATCGGCACCGGCGCGAAGGTGCTGGGCAATATCGAGATCGGCGAGGGTGCGAAAATCGGGGCGGGCTCGATCGTGTTGAAACCCGTCGCGCCCTTCACCACCGTCGTCGGCAACCCGGCACGCGCCGTCGGCACGCGCCACGAGGAACTGCCCTCCTTGACCATGGATCAGGCATTGCCCGATTACGTGATCTGATATTGCCGGAAATATAAGCGTTTCGGACGATTTCAGGCATAGACAATGATGAAAAACTCCAGGCGATGAAAAATGAAGCTTAATTATTAAGCTTCCAAAAGTATTAATTTTAATATGTTCATTGGGTTAATTTGCCAAATTCAATATACGCATTGAAAATTAATGTTCATATCGTTGAGGGCGGGATGCTCTGCTTCGAAATGGACGGATTGAAGAATGTCTTTAAAAAAAGGTCTTTTGTTTTCAGCGAGTCTGGCTTTTTCTCATATGTCGGTGGCCGGCGCAGCGCCGGAGGCGGCGTCGTTGGGGGCGCATAAGCGGAAACATATCGTCAAGGTAAAGCCGGCCCCGACGCCTGCCGCGCGACAAGGGGTGGCTACGGGCGCGCACGCAGCGCCGACCGGCAGGCGGACGGTGCGGTCCGCGGTGCCGGCCGGTAGTGTCGCCGCGCCGGATGCGGCCGAGATCGTCATCGCCACCGGCACGCATGTCCGCAACCGGACGGCGCGTGCCAGCACCTCGCCCATCGACGTCATTTCCGCGGCGGCGCTACGCCGTTCGGGACAGATCAATTTGGCCGACGCGCTGGCGCGGACCAACCCGTCGATCAGCATCAATGCGGTCGGATGGGATGCGGGGGCGCTGACATCGTTCATTCGCCTGCGTGGACTGAACCCCAATGACACGCTCGTCCTCGTCGACGGCAAGCGGCGCCACATGACGGGCAATATCTATGCCGACTCCGGCCCGCAGAAAGGGTCGACGCCGGTCGATCTGAACATGATACCGGTCGATGCGATCGACCATATCGAGGTTCTGCGCGGCGGCGCGGCGGCGCAGTACGGTTCGGATGCCATTGCGGGGGTCGTCAACGTCGTGCTGAAAAAGACTCCCCACGGGTTGGATATGACCGCGCAGACCGGCGCCAATGCCTATAACGGTGATGGCTGGCAGTACCAGGTTGGCATGGATGGCGGATTTTCCCTGGGCGGCGACGGTTATCTGCATTTGAGCGGGCAAGCCTATCACACCGACCATTTCGTCCATGGCGGCACCGACGCCCGCACCGGATTGCAGGACGACCAGGCGCAGAGCACGCCGGAAGAAACCCGCGAGACGCTGGGCATCGATTTCGGCAAGACTCTGGCCGAAGGCGTGCAGGGCTATGGTTTTATCACCTATGGCCACCGTCATGCCGAAGCCAACGAACATTATCGCCTGCCGTCGGTCTTGCCGCAGCTCTATCCCTACGGTTTCCTGCCGCTGGAGACGATCGAGGAGAACGACTACGCGGCGACCCTGGGCCTGAAGGGCGACCGTTTCCTGGGGTTCCACTGGGATCTGAGCACGACCTATGGTGCGGACGAGGACGATATCGGCGTCAAGAACACTGCCAATGTCGGTTTCTACGACGCCTATGGCTGGACGCCGACCATGGTCCATGCGGAGAGCTATCGCAACGCGCAATGGACGAATGATCTGGATTTCACCCGGCTGTTCCAGGTGCTGGGCAGAAAGCTGAACCTGGCCTTCGGGGCCGAGCATCGGCTGGAGACCTATGACGTGGGTGCGGGCATTCCGCCGTCCTATCTGCTGGGCGGGACGGCGGCTTATGCCGGCCTGATGCCGGAGAATGCCGGCCGCTGGAGTCGTGACATCTGGGCCGGCTATATCGATACCGACATGCATGTCACGCGCAAGCTGGATGTCGATCTGGCCGGGCGTTTCGAGCATTATACCGATTTCGGCAATACCGAGAATGGCAAGATCTCGGCGCGGTACGATTTCACCCGGCGCATCGCGGTCCGGGCCACCATCAGCAACGGGTTCCGCGCCCCGACGCTGGCCGAGGAACATTACAGTTCGCTGAACGTGTCGCCGACCGGGGCGACGGGCGACCTCGCCGTCAATTCGGCGGCGGCGCGTCTGTTGGGCGCGGTGCCGCTGAAACCGGAACGGTCGACGAATGCGAGCGGCGGCATCGTGCTGGAACCGGTGGACGGTTTCCATGTCGCGGTCGACGTGTACCAGATCAATATCCGCGACCGGATCGTCGCCGGCGGCAATTACGAAGGGGCCATCGCCGAACAGGCCATCGCCCTGACGGGCGCCACGCTGCCGACGGGACTGCAATCCAACGACGTATCGGCGACCTATTTTTCCAATGGTGCCAGTACGCGCACCCAGGGACTGGACATCACCGCCGATTACCTGTTCCGTCTGCGGCAATATGGCAATCTGGATCTCAGCCTGGGGCTCAACCTCAACCGGACGCGCCTGCATCACCTGGCCAAGGACGCGAACGGTAACCCGCTGCTGAGCGCCCAGGGAATCGGCTACCTGACCAATGCGTCCCCGCGCAGCAAGATCATCCTGGATGCCTATTGGACGATCGGCAATTGGGATATCAATCTGCGCCAGACCCGCTACGGCCAGACGGTCGACGATGTCAGTTATGAGGACCAGGCGCCGGCCGCGCTCCGCTATTCCAACACGCAATTCTATCAGTTCGTGAACACGCCGCGCTGGCTGACCGATCTGGAAGTCGGGTACCGGCTCTCGCGCCGCTGGCACGTCGCTGTCGGCGCGAACAACATCTTCAATGTCCGTCCCCGCCGGATGCCGCTGATCACGTCCTATCTGGGCAATTCCTATTACGACGCCAACTCGTCCGGCGTTCCGATCACGGGCGGCTATTACTACGGCCGGATCAATTTCAGCCTCTGACGCCGGCCGGCGGCGCGTTTCAGTCCCGGCCGTGACCCTCTTCCCCGCGCATGCGGGCATGGCGTGTGGCGGCGATCTCCGCCCCCGCCATCAGCAATGGTCCAAGACGCCAGAACTCCGACAACGGGTCGGGGTCGTCGCCGGTCCAGCCATGATCGCGCCGCACGCGGCCGAGCTGCCCGGAGGCCAGAATGGCCGCCGGGTCGGGCGCTTCAGCTTCGTCTCGGCCGGGCGCCACGTAAATGGCATCGGCAGGACAATAAAGTTCGCACATGAAGCAGGTCTGGCATTGATCAGGCCGGGCGATGGTGGGCACGCCTCCCGCGCCGGGGTCCAGGACATGGGTCGGGCAGGCAGCCACGCAATCGTTGCACGCGATACAGCGCTCGGGAAAAATATAGGTGATCATGCAGCATTGGCCTTGGTGCCCGCGGTTTCGAAACGGGTCCTGATCCTGTCGAGGCCGTCGACGAGCAATCGGCCATCATGCGCGGGCATGGCGGCCGGTACGTCGGTGCGCACATGCATGCCCCGGCTCTCGGTGCGGGCCAGGGCGGCGGCATTGCACCAGCGGGCCGTCGCGGTCATTGCCGCAGCCTCTCGCGCCGCGACCAGGCCGAGACCGTCGCCCCGCCGGTGGTCCTGGATCTCGGCCCAGGCGGCATTTAGTTCGGCCTGGGCTGTCGTCAGCGATTCCGCATTCCGCCACAAAGCCTGGTCGAGGTCGAGGATGTGGTGCCGGGCCAGGCCGATCGCAGCCTGGTCGTCTACCGGGCGGCTGGTGGCGCGCGGACGCAGGCCTGCCTGTCCCAGGGCAGTCAGTGGGCCGTGGCGTCCTCCCTTGCCCAGGATCAGTGCCAGCGAGGCCGCTCCGCTTCCCGCCAGGACGCCGGATGCCAGGGCCCAGGCGGCATTCTGCGCGCCCCCGCCGCTGGTGGCACCCGCAACCAGTTCGCGCGTTGCGGCATCGCCGGCCGCATACAGGCCGGGCACGCTGGTCTGGCACGCGCCGTCGGTGATCCTGAGGCCGCCGGTTCCCCGGATCGTTCCTTCGCCGTACAACGCCACGGGAAAGCGATCGCGGAACATGTCCAGCCCCCGCCGTTCGAACGGCGTCGGGGTCGCGGGTTGGATCTTGCGGATGACGGTCCGGAGGAATTCGGGCGCCTCGTGCAAATCGGCGAAGACCGGCCCCTGGGCGAAGGCGCGGGCGAGCGCGCACAGATAATCCCTTTGCGCCAGCGGCGAGGGAATGTCGAGCAGCCGCCCCTCTGCGTCAAAGAAGCGTGCACCCGTATAAGGCAGCGTACGGGTGGACGCCCAGGCCGGCGAGATTGAATAGGCGACGCAGAACTCCATGCCGGACAGTCCGGCCCCGGCTTCGACCCCCATCAGATATCCGTCGCCCGTGTTGTTGTGGCTGCCGATCAGTCCCGATCGGAACGCGCAGCCGCCGGTGGCGAGAATGACCGCGCCCGCCCGGGCCGTCCAGGATTGACGCTGCAGCCGCGCATAGCCGGCAGCGCCCCCGATCGAGCCGTCCGGGCGGGCCAGCAGTTCCAGGGCCGGGTGATGGTCCAGCACGCGCACCCCCAGCGCCAGGGCGTAGCGGCGCAGACCACGCATATAGTCCGGGCCGCGCACGCCGGAGTAATAGGTCCCGCCCTGGCCGTCGCCGCTGAAGGGGTAGTACGCCGCGAGATCCGGCAGCGTCCGCCAGGTGACGTCGATCACCCTGGCCATCCAGTCCGCGTCGGCCAACCCGTACGCCGTCTCCAGGCGGCGGCGGATGGCGGTCTCGCGCCGGGCGGGATCCGGCGGCACCCACCAATGGTTCGGCCCGCCGGTCGCCGTCACTCCGCTGGTACCGACAAAGCCCTTATCCACCAGGGTGACGGATGCGCCCTCGCGGGCGGCCGAAATCGCGGCCCAGGCGGCCGCCATGCCCCCACCGATGACGAGTACGTCGCTTTCGAACGCCCACATGCGCGTCATGTCCATTGCTGTGCCGATGACGATAGAACGTGAAAATCGTCCGGAAAAATGACGAGTTTTCATATCATTCTTGATGCCGGCTGATACGGCCGGGGTATGTCGCGACGCATAAGGAATGATGGAGCGAGACTTGACCTTTTCTCGAATGACATCGGCGGCGGCCGTCGCGGAGAGTGGCGATCCTTCCTTGATGTGTCGGAGAGAAACGTCATGCCTGTGAATTTTATCGGCTATATCGGCTTCAACAACAGTTCGGAACTGCATGCGGGTGCGCGCAGGCGCTCGCTCGACAGGGAATACGTGCAGGCGGCCCTGCGCGTGCAGGAAGATGGCGGCTTCGATCGCGTCCTGATCCCCTTCGGTTCCAATTCGCCCGAAAGCCAGATCGTCGCAGCCTATGGTGCCGCGCTGACGACGCGGCTCGGCTTCCTGGTCGCGCACCGGCCCGGCTTTACCCAGCCCACCCTGGCGGCGCGGCAGCTCGCGACGCTGGACCAGCTCTCCCAGGGGCGGGTGGCGGTGCATATCATCACCGGCGGCGCGGACGAGGAAATGGCGCGGGACGGCGATGTGGGCACGACCAAGGCCGAACGCTACGCGCGCAGCGACGAATATCTGGGCATCCTGCGGCAGGAATGGTCGGCTACGGCACCGTTCGATCATGACGGCCGCTTCTATCATGTCCGTCAGGCGTTCAGTTCCGTCCAGCCGCGGAACCTGCCCGTCTTTTTCGGAGGCACCTCGGCCGAGGCGATCGACGTGGCCGGGCGGCATGCCGATGTCTACGCGACCTGGGGCGAAACGCTGGACGCCACGCGGGAAATCGTGGCGCGCGTCCGCGCATCCGCTGCGCGCCATGGGCGCACGATCGGATTTTCCCTGTCCCTGCGGCCGGTGATCGCGGAGACCGAGGACGCGGCATGGAAACGCGCGGCGGAGATCGTCGAACAGGTGCGTGCGAACCGCGAAGCAGCCGGATTGCCGACCAGCGGGCACCGGCCGCCCAATGACGGATCGCGCCGCCTGCTGGAAACGGCGTCCGGCCTGCGGCGGGACAAGCGCCTGTGGACCGGTGTGGCGCAGGTGACGGGTGCCGCCGGCAATTCGACCGGCCTGGTCGGTACGCCCGAACAGGTCGCTGATGCGCTGCTCGATTATTACGCGCTGGGAATCGAGAATTTTCTGATCCGGGGGTTCGAGCCTCTGGCGGACGCGGAGCGCTACGGGCGCGACCTGATTCCGCTGGTGCGTGAGCGTGTCGCTGCGCTCGATACGCGGAGCAGAGTCGCTGCAGGGTAAAAAGTCAGGCAGCGCGCCGCCATGCGGCGGCGCGCCTTCCGTCTTTTACCAGTCCGCGCTGTGTCCGAGCTGGACCAGGATATCCCTGCGCAGTGCCAGCAGGCGTGGGTCGTCGCGGTGGCGGTGAGGGGGCAGGTCGATCGTCAGGTCGCCGACGATGCGGGCGGGGCGAGGGCTGAAGACCACGATGCGCGTCGCCAGCAGCAGGGCTTCCTCGACATCGTGGGTGACCATGATGGCGGTGAAGCCGCGATCGCGCCACAGGCGCAGCAATTCGGCCTGCATCGTCAGGCGCGTCAGGCTGTCCAGCTTGCCCAGCGGTTCGTCGAGGATCAGCAGGCGCGGGTCGTTGACCAGCGCGCGGGCCAGGGCGGCGCGCTGGGCCATGCCGCCGGAAAGCTGATGCGGCCAGGCGCGTTCGAAGCCCTTCAGCCCGACCAGTTCGATCGCGGCCTCGACCGCTTCCGGGTCTTTGCGGCCGGCGATGTCGCGGCCCAGCGCCACGTTGCCGCGCACGGTGCGCCATGGATAGAGCGTCGGGTCCTGGAACATCACGATGCGGTCGGGGCCCGGACCGGTGATGGAGATGCCGTCGGCCAGGATCGTGCCTGATCGCGGCGTCTCCAGCCCCGCGATCAGGCGCAGCAGGGTGGATTTGCCGCAGCCCGAGGGGCCGAGCAGGGCGACGAACTCGCCCGGTGCGATGGTCAGGCTGATCTCGTCGAGAACCGGGGTGAAGGCGCCGCCGATCGTATAGCCATGGTCGATATGCGCGAGTTGCAGCCCGAGGGGACGGATGCTCACCATTTCAGCCCGTCCTTCTGCCAGGACAGGACGCGGTCGCGTACTTTGAACAGCAGCGTGACCAGTCCCGTACACATCAGCGACATCACCAGCAGCGCCGCATACATGTTGGGATAGGCCGCCCAGCCCTGGGCCCATTGCATGTAGAAGCCCAGGCCGGACTTCACGCCCAGCATTTCGGCCACCACCAGGGTGGCGAAGGAGACGCCCAGCCCCATGAACAGGCCGACGAAGATCTGCGGCATCGCGGCGGGCAGGGCGACGCGCAGCACCAGGAAGCGGTTGCGCGCGCCCATGGTGCGGGCGACGTCGTAATAGGCCGGATCGACGGCGGCGACGCCGGACCAGGTGAGAATGGCGGTGGGAAAGCCGGCCGCCAGGGCAAGCAGGGCCTCGCTGGCCAGCCGGCTGGAGGGGATCAGCACGAAGGCCAGCGGCAGCAGCGCCACGGGGGGCAACGGGCCGATCAGGCGGATCACCGGCTGCACCCAGTAGCGGACGCGCGGCGAACGGCCCAGCCCGACGCCGGTGGCGATGCCCAGCGCCGATCCCGTGCCATATCCCACCGCCAGCAGGCCCAGTGAGTGCAGCAGGCTGTCGCCCAGCCGCTTCCAGTCCGTCAGGAAGACGTCCAGCAGGTCCTGCGGCGTGCCGAAGAACGGGCGCGGCAGCCAGAGCAGCTTGGCCTGCACGATTTCCCACGCCGCGAAGCCCAGGCCGAGCGCGATGGCCCATGGCGCGCGCGCCGACAGCCGGCGCAGGGCGGCGGCGGCCGTCAGCGCCAGCCCGATCACGAGGAAGAGCGCGGCCAGTTGGTTCGTGTCCGGAAAATCGTCGGCGTCCGGCCAGCGCCAGGTGGCCAGGGCGGCCACGAACCATGCCGGACCCGCCGCCCAGGGCAGCACCCGCGGCAAGGGGGCACGGGACAAGATGCGGCGACGCGCGGTTGCCTGGTCGCCTGGGGACGCATGATCGGCGGCGCCCAGGCCAAGGGATGTCGAGTGGGAGCGGCTCATGCGGCGAGGAGATCCTGCGTGACCCGCTGGGCGTAGCGGGACGTGTCGAGCGAGGGGCGGAAGACGCCGATCTGTTTCAGCGCGTCGGCATAGCGCACGATGTCGTCGCGGAAGGCCGATCCCAATGTCTGGTGGTGATGACCCTGGATCCGGATCATCTGGGCGATATCCTCGGCGCTTGCCTTGGCGGCATAGGGCTTGAAGATCCGGCCTGCCTCGTCGGGATTGCAGGCCAGCCAGGCGCCGGCGTCCAGGATCGCGCGTGTCACCGCCGCTGCGACCGCGGGCTCATCGCGGATCAGGCTGCCGCGCAGGCCGATGACGCAGCAGGCGATGTGCGCCCATTCCCCCCGCATGTTGCTGTCGATCTCGGCCAGCCCGAACTGCCGTTTCTGCAGGTAGGAAAACGGGTCGCCGTCCGTGATGGCCTGCACGTCGCCGCGTTGCAGCGCCACCGGCAGCAGGTCGGCCGGATATTGCCGCCATTGCACGTCGCTTTCCGGATCGATGCCAGCTTCTTTCAGCCGGATGGAGAAGAAATTCCGGTCCGGCCCGCCGATGTCCGTGACGCCCACGGTTTTTCCGCGCAGGTCCGCCAGTTGCTTGATTCCGCCATTGGGCGGCGCCAGCAGATACATGCAGCCCGCATGCAGGCCCGCGACCAGCTTGACGTCGAATCCCTGCTGCAACGGCTTGAGCCAGCGCAGCGCCATGCCTGGCGCGCCGTCGGCCTTGCCGGTCGACAGGGCTTCCAGCAACTGGTCGGTGGCGCCGGCGAAATTCACGTAATCGACGTCGATATTGTAGCGTGCGAAGAATCCCTTCGCCTTGGCGACGGGCACGGCGGCGGTGCAGACGGCGCTTTCGTTCCAGGCGATGGTCAATCTACGGGTCGGACCGGGCACGGGCGGCACCAGCCCCTTGCCGGTGGCGGCGCACTGGCTGTCGTCATGACCCATCGACCCCATCGTGGCGGACCGCGCGCGGTCCGGTAGAAAGGGTAATGGAGCGAGAGACGCAAGCGAGGTCCCCAGCAACGCGCGGCGGGTCAGGTTCTGTGTTTCCGGCATGGTTCGACCTTGAGAAGATAATCCGCGCTCAATCGGCGGGCAGAAGATGAAAGCGGCGGGAAAACCAGGCCAGGCCGTGGCGTGGCCGCGCATGCAGTCCGATCGAACGGACCTGGCAGAACAGAACGTCATGGCTGCCCGCGGCATGACGCGCCTCGATCGTGCAATCCAGCGTGACCGGCGCGTCCTCCAGCAAGGGGGCGCCGCTTCCGTCCGCGCGCCATGCGCCGTGGCCGAATTTCTCGTCGGAAGACAGCCGGCTGCTTGCGAACGTGGCCGCCAGCGTATCATGCCCCTGGCCCAGAATGCTGATGCCCACGACACCGTTGCGCAGGAACGCGTCGTGCGAGCGGTTGGCCCGGTTCAGGCAGACCAGCACGGTCGGTGGTTCGTCGCTGACGCTGGTGATCGCCGAAACGGTCAGGCCATGCCGGCCGGCCACACCGTTCGTCGTCACCAGGACGACCGGCGCGCCGAGCCGGCTCATGGCGTCGCGGAACCTGTCGCGGCTGACGTCCGGCCCGGCGCTTTCCGTTGCGGCCAGGTGCAGGGCGACGTCACGCGGCACGGGACTGCCCATCCTGCGACAGGCCAAGCGCGGCCAGGATCGCCGGCGCCTCGGTACGGTCCATCCAGTCCGGCGCGATATCCACGAAGCGCGCGACACGCCCCGGATCGAGGACGATGACCGTCGGCTTGGGCAGTTCCCACGCGTCCGTGCCGTTGAGTTGCCGGCTGCTGCCGCCCTTCGCCTCGGCCGCCGCGCGCGAGGCATCGTCGAAGACATAGGTGATGCCCAGCGCGCGGGACAGCGCCAGCCCGCCATCGGTCGCCACCGCGAAGGGCAGGGCATGCCGCGTGACGATCTCGCCCAACAGGGCTTCGGGCTGGGGCGCGACCGCGACCAACGGAATGCCGGCCTCCGCAAGGGCGGGCCACAGGGTCTCCCTATAATAGGGCAGGGCGATGTTGCAGGCCGGACAGGTGGCGAAACGGAAGAAAATCAGCACCGCCGGCCCCCGCGCCACCAGGTCGTCCAGCGCCAGGGGGCTGCCGTCGGTCCGGTGCAGCACCGCCGGGGGCAGCGTGTCGCCGGCGGCGACATGGCGGGTCTGCGGGTGCGCGCGCACCAGCGCTTCGCGCTGGTCCAGGTTGACGGCAAGGGCTTCGGCCGTCCAGCTTCGCCGCCGTTCGTCTTCCAGCCTGCGGAAACGTTCACGCAGCGTCGGGGGAGTATCGGAAACGGGAAGACCCATGGGATAAGTCCTGAACAGGAAAAGGGACGTCGGACTATGGATCAGGGCGCCTGCTCCCTTCCAAGGAGTTTCCTTCAAGGAAGGATTGGATATTTCTTATGAATCGCCGGCGGCCTGGGCCAGCAGCGCGCCCAGGTCGTGCGCCGCATCGCTCAAGGCCTCCCGCTGCACCAGGATGGTTTCGATGTCCGGCACCGCGGGAAGGATGCCCGGGGGAATGGTCGGAAGCCCCTCCGCCGCCGCGAAGCGATGCGTGCGGCAACTGGCCCCCAATCCGCCCCTGACACCGGCGCGCAACGCCGGCAGGTTCGGGGTTTCCAGGACGATGCGATAGTCGCGTCGCGTGCCGGTCAGCGCGCGCAGCGCGGCGTCGCGGAAGCGGCAGGGCGGTTCCAGCAGGACCAGCGGCAGTTCTTCCCGCTCGGTGGTCGCGGGGTCGCCAAGCCAGACCATCCGGTCATGGCCGACCACCTTCCAGTGCGCGCCGGGACGATCGCCGTGCTGGCCCAGGCACAGCACCAGGTCGAGGCGCGAACGGTCGAACATCTCCAGCAATTCGGCGGATCCGCCGACGCGCACGATCAGGCGCGCGCGCGGATGTTCCATCCGGAAGCGACCCAGCACGTCCGGCAGAATGGTGTCGGCAAAATCCTGCACCATGCCGATCGTGATCGGCTCGGGGTCCTCGACCTGGCCCAGATTATGCACGATCCGGTCATTCAGCGCGAGCAGTTGCCGCGCATAGCCCACCAGATCCTCTCCCGCCGCCGTCAGGGCCAGACGTCTTCCGTCGCGGCGGAACAGCTTCTGCTGCAGCAGGTCTTCCAACCGTTTCATCTGCAGGCTCAGCGCCGACTGCGTCAGATAGATGACGTCCGTCGCCTGCGCCATGGATCCCGATTCGGCGATCGCGACGAACGAGCGCAGCAGTTCGGTGGGGATATTCCGTGCCGCTCTTTGCGGCGGTATCGCCGCGGTGGCTTGGGACATGGCAGGAACCTCCGCGTCGATGATGGACCGCAAACGCTCATATTAACGTTCTAAATGCGTTTGATGATCATTTCTGACTTGATAAACATCACATTGCAAGCGTCAAATGTATCAAACAACATATATGTATCGTTTAATTTTCCGGAGGTACGGATGTCTGTGGAATTCATCGGCTTCGTCAATGGCCAGAACCAGTCGGAAATCATCCCGCCTTCCGGCCCGGTCATCGACCCGGCGCACGTCGAGGCTGCGGCGAAGATCCACGAGAATGGCGGGTTCGACCGGACGCTGATCGCCTTTCATTCGCATTCGCCGGACAGCCTGCTGCTGGCACAGCACGTGGCCGGCGTGACGCGCGACCTGGGGGTGCTGATCGCGCACCGGCCCGGCTTCACGGCGCCGACCCTGGCGGCGCGGCAACTGGCGACGCTGGATCATCTGACGCGGGGGCGCGTGGCGGTCCATATCATCACCGGGGGCAGCGACGTCGAATTGCAGGCGGACGGGGACCATACCACCAAGGCGGAACGCTACGCCCGGACCGGCGAATATCTCGACATCGTCCGCCAGGAATGGACCGCGACGGCGCCCTTCGACCACCAGGGACGTTTCTATGACGTGCGGGGCGCGCGATCCCAGGTCCGCCCCTATCGGCAGGGCGGCATTCCCGTCTATTTCGGCGGCTCGTCGGACGAGGCGATCGCGGTCGCGGGCCGCCATGCCGACGTCTATGCCCTGTGGGGGGAGACCTACGCCCAGGTGCACGAAACCGTCAGCCGGGTGCGCACGGCGGCGGCGGCGTACGGGCGGACGCCGCGTTTCTCGCTGTCCCTGCGGCCGATCCTGGCGGACTCCGAGGAAGAAGCCTGGCGCAAGGCCGACCATATCCTGGAAACGGCCCGCGCCCTGCAGGAGCGCACCGGATATGCGCGCCCGGCGGTGATTCCGAACGAGGGTTCGCGCCGTCTTCTGGCGGCGGCCGAACAGGGGGTGCGGCTGGACAAGCGCCTCTGGACCGGCCTTGCCGCCCTGACCGGCGCGCGCGGCAATTCGACCGCCCTGGTCGGCACGCCGGATCAGGTCGCCGAGGCGCTGCTGGATTATTACCGGATCGGCATCTCGACCTTCCTGATCCGCGGTTTCGACCCGCTACTGGATGCCTATGTGTATGGGCGCGACCTGATCCCGCGTGTGCGCAGCCTGGTCGCGGCCGAGGATCGGGCCGCGTCGGACCGTGCGGCCTAGGGGCGGCTTCATGCCCGGCACGTTTCCGCCGCGCGTCGTCAACCAGTTGGGGCCGGAAGTCCGCGCTGCGCTGGACGGGTTTGGATCGCGTCTGCGCATCGTCGATGCCAGCCGTGAGTCCGATGCGCCCTGGGATTACGCCGCCGCCGGGTTCGACCGCGCGGACATCCTGCTGACCGGCCCCTCGGCGGGCTGGAAACGGGCGCCCGCCGAACCGCCGGCCGGCTGGGCGGCGGACGCCCCGGGCGCGCCGCGCTGGGTGCAGATCGTCTCGGCCGGCGTGGACGGTTTTCCGCCCTGGCTGCTGCGCGATCGGATCGTGACCTGCGGGCGCGGGGATTCCGCGGTCCCGATCGCGGAATATGTCCTGGCGGCGTTGCTGCTGCGGACGAAGCGCCTGGATGCGCTGCGCCCGGGCTCGCCCGATGCGTGGCGGCGGGACGCGGCCATCATCACGGGTGCGGCGCCGCTCGGCTCGCTCGACGGGCAGGTGCTCGGACTGGCCGGATTCGGCGCGATCGGCCAGGCGGTGGCGGCACGGGCTCATGGTTTCGGGCTGCGCGTCCTGGCCTGGCGGCGCGGTGAGTGGCCGGCCGGCGGACATGGCCCGGTCGAGCCGGTGGACAGCCTGGCGGAACTGGCCCGGCGGTCGGACCATTTGGTGCTGGCGTTGCCGCTGACGGAGGAAACAGCGGGATGCGTGAACGCGGACGTGCTGCTTCATGCCCGGCCGGGGCTGCACCTGGTCAATGTCGCGCGCGGAGGGCTGGTCGATCACGCCGCCCTGCTGGCGGCGCTGGACAGGGGGCAGGTCGGCTTCGCGACGCTGGACGTCACAAGCCCGGAACCGCTGCCGGCGGGCCATCCGTTCTACAGCCATCCTGCCGTGCGGCTGACGCCGCATCTTTCCTGGTCGGGGCCCGTCGTCCGTGAGAATTCCGCCCGTAGGATCGCGGAAAATATCGAACGCTTCTTTGCCGGCCAGCCGCTGCGCGACGTGGTCGATGCGGCCCGCGGATATTGACCCGCGGATATTGAACTGAACGAAAAGGCAAGATCATCATGAATGCTCCGGTCCTGACCAGCCGCGCACGGGATGCGGCATCGACCATCCCCCCAGCGCAGGCGCATGCGCGTGCTCGCCGCCTGGAACCGCGCCCGCCCGCCGCGTCGTTCGCGGAAGAGCGCCTGCATCGCAAGCAGCGGCTGGCCGCGACCTTCCGCCTGTTCGGCCGCTACGGCTTCGACCAGGGGCTGGCGGGCCATGTCACGGCGCGCGATCCGGAATTTCCGGACCAGTACTGGATCAATCCGCTGGCCGTCCATTTTTCGCAGATCCGGGTCTCTGACCTGCAACTGGTGGACCATGACGGTACGATCCTGGTCGGCGACCGTCCGATCAACACCGCCGGCTTCACCATCCATTCGGCCCTGCACAGGGCGCGGCCGGACGTGATTGCGGCGGCCCACACCCATTCGACCTATGGCAAGGCGTTTTCCGCGCTGGGGACCGAGCTTCTGCCGATCACCCAGGATTCCTGCGCGTTCTTCGAAGACCATGCCGTGTTCGATCCATTCAGCGGCGTGGTGTTGGATGACGGAGAGGGCGAACGGCTGGCCGCGACGCTGGGGGATCGCAAGGCGCTGATCCTGCAGAATCACGGGCTGCTGACGGTCGGACCGACGGTCGAAGCCGCCGCCTGGTGGTTCATCACCATGGACAACGCGGCGCATGCCCAATTGCTGGCCCAGGCGGCGGGACCCGTCAGGCCGATCGCGCCCGAGGTCGCCCGCCTGACCGCCGGCCAGGTCGGCACGCATCAGGGCGGTTATTACTCGTTCCAGCCCCTGTGGGACTGGATCGTCGCCCAGGAACCCGATCTGCTGGATTGACCGACATGACATCCATTGCCCGACTCAGGGATTTCGTCACCCGCTTCACGGCGCTGCATGAACGCGGGCTGGACCGCGAGGCCCTCCAGCACGAAGGTGCGGCGCTGCTGCGCGAACTGGTGGCGCAGGATGACTGGCTGCCCGAGGAATTCGCCCGGCCGCATCCCGAGCGGTATAGCCAGTATCTGCTGCATTGCGATCCGCTGGAGCGGTTTTCGGTCGTCAGCTTCGTCTGGGGGCCGGGGCAGAAGACGCCGCTGCATGATCATCGCGTCTGGGGGCTGATCGGTATGCTGCGCGGGCGCGAGCGCGAGACCCAGTTCGCCCGCGACGCGGACGGCCGCTTCCGCGCGGGCGAGACAAGCGACCTGGAGCCCGGCGAAGTCGCATCTCTCGCCCCCGGCGTGAACGATTACCACCAGGTCGCCAATGCCCTGGCGGATCGCACGTCGGTTTCGATCCATGTCTATGGCGACAATATCGGCGGCGTGTCGCGTGCGACCTACGATCCCGAAACAGGGACGGAAAAAAGCTTCATCTCCGGTTATTCCAGCGCGGTGGTGCCCAATCTGTGGGACCGCTCGAAGAACAAGGGAGCCGACTAGGCCATGACGCATTCCGCAGCGTCCACATTGTCGCCGGAGGAAATCCGCCGCCGTCTTCGCGAGGGCGAGGAAATCGCCCTGCTCGATCTGCGCGAGGAAGGGCCGTTCGCGACCGGCCATCCGTTGTTCGCCGTCAACCTGCCGCTGGGACGGATCGAGGAACGGATCGCCGGCCTGATCCCGCGCCGGGATGCGCCGATCGTGCTGTATGACGACGGGGAGGGGCGCGTGGCGCGGGCGCTGCCCGTGCTGGCGACGCTGGGCTACAGCCAGGTGGCCGTCCTGGAAGGCGGGTTGGCGGGCTGGCGGCAATCCGGCGGCGAGATCTTCATCGACGTCAACGTGCCGTCCAAGGCCTTCGGCGAACTGGTCGAGCATGTCCGCCACACGCCGTCGATCCCGGCGCGGGCGTTGCATGACCGGATCGCGCGGGGCGATGATCTGGTGATTCTCGATGCCCGACGCTTCAGCGAATACAATGTCATGTCGATCCCGGGCGGCCGTTCGGTGCCCGGCGGGGAACTGGCGTTGCGCGTGCGCGACATCGCGCCCTCGGCCGATACCACGGTGGTGGTGAACTGCGCCGGTCGCACGCGCTCGATCATCGGCGCCCAGTCGCTGATCAATGCCGGCATTCCCAACCCGGTCGTGGCGCTGCGCAACGGCACGATCGGCTGGACTCTGGAAGGCCTGGCGCTCGATCGCGGCGCGACCCGCCGCGCGGGCGATGTGACGCGGGATAACGCGGCCCTGGCCAGGCAGAATGCCGCCGCGCTGGCAGAGCGGACGGGCGTGCGCGTGATCGGCGCCGATACACTGGCCGCGTTGCTGGCGGACCCGGCGCGCACGCTCTACCGGCTGGATGTGCGCACGCCCGAGGAATACGAACGTGGCCACCTGGCCGGCTTCCGCTCCGCCCCGGGCGGCCAGCTTGTCCAGGCGACCGACGAATGGATCGGCGTGCGGCACGGCACGATCGTGCTGACGGACGATGACGGGGTGCGCGCCCGCATGACCGGTCATTGGCTGAGGCAACTCGGCTGGCGCGAGGTCTATGTGCTGGACGGCTGGTCGGACCTGCCGCGCGAGTCCGGGCCGGAGCCGGTCCTGCTGGCGGCGTCTCCGCCCGAGGTGGAAATGATCGCGCCGTCGGACCTGGCCGCGCTTCGGGATGAGGCATGGGTGATCGACCTGGCCACCAGCCCTGAATTCCGCAGGGGCCATATCCCCGGCGCGCGCTTTGCGATCCGGACCGGCCTGGCCGATCATCCGGCCCTGGAGACGGTGCGGGAGATCGTGCTGACCTCACCCGACGGACTCGCTGCACGTCTGGCCGCGCCGGAACTGGCGCGGCAGGGCAGGCATGTCCGCGTGTTGGCCGGGGGTACCCGCGCCTGGCAGCAGGCCGGGCTGGGGCTGGAAACCGGGCTCGACCCCGCGACCGCCCTGTTCGGCGCCGACGATGTCTACAAGCGGCCTTATGAGGGCACCGACAACGCCGCCGCCGCGATGCAGGCCTATCTGGACTGGGAATTCGGGCTGGTCGCGCAGTTGGAGCGCGACGGAACCCATGGTTTCACGGTGCTGGAGTGATCCGGCGGGCGTGATCGGGCAATGCGGTCCGTCCTGTTACGTCAGGGCGGACCGGCCGGCGGCGATCAGGGCGCTGTCGCCCTGGGGCGTATGAATCCGTCCGCACAGCACGTCGCGATAATGGCGTTCCAGCGGATTGTCCTGGCTTAGCCCCGGATTGCCGATCGCGGCCACCGCCTTGCCGACGGCGGCGATCGCGTTTTCGGTCACGACATGCTTGACCAGCCCGGCATCGGTGTCGGCGCGCTCGCCGCTCTCCTCGCGGGCCAGCGCGTGCTCGATCAGGGCGCGGTTGGTCAGCAGCAGGGCGTCGATCTCGCCGAGCAGGACCTGAAAGCGCGGCAGGCTGGCCAGCGGCGCGCCCAGATTGGTGGGCACCCGGTCATGCAGGAAGCCCACCAGCCAGTCGCGGGCGGCATGCGCCACCCCGTCATAGAGCGCCGCGATGACGACGGCATGCCAACTGGCCAGTTGCACGGCTTCGTCCGGCGCGGCGGCGGGCGGGGCGAGATTGACCAGATAACGTTCGGGAATCGCCACGTCCTCGAAGCGGATGGTGTGACTGCCGGTCGCGCGCATGCCCATCTGGTGCCAGCTTTTCTCGATCCGTACGCCGGGCAGGTCCAGCGGCACCAGCACCTGTCCGACACGCGGCGTATCGCCCTCCGTACGCGCCCATACCGCCCCCCAGCGCAACGCCGTCGAACCGGTCGAGAAGATCTTGCACCCGTTGATCCGCCAGGTCGCGCCGTCCTGCCGGACGGTGGTGGCAGGCAGGCCGCCGCGCGCCGGCGTGCCCAGTTCGGGCTCGACGCGCAGCGCGTTGATCAGCGCCCCCTCTTGCGTGATGCTGCGGAACAGTTCCATCTTGACATCATCGGGCCAGCGATCCGAACGGACGATCGCGCCGGACTGAAGATATTGCATCGACACGATCAGCGCGGTGGACGGGTCGCCGCGTGCGATGCGGCTGACGACCTCCAGCATCGTGCGCAGCCCGATCGCCAGGCCGCCATGGGCGCGGGGCAAGGCCAGCGCCAGGAAACCCGCGTCGCGCAGCTCTGCCAGATTGTCCAGCGCAATCTCGCCCGAGCGGTCATATTCCGCCGCCCGCGCCGCGAAGCGCGGCACTAGCCGGTCCAGCGCCGCCCAGTCCGGCGTGTCATGCCGCGTCGGTGCGACCGGTAGCGTGTCCATCCGTTCGTTCTCCTTCCTCGTATCCGTCTTCCTGGTATCCGTCGTCGGGATCAAGGCGCGGCAAGGCTTTCGTCGAAGGCCGTGGGCAGGGCGTCCGTGCCCGATACCAGCCCGGCCTTGCGATAACTGTCCAGAGTCGCCTGCTCCTGCGCAACCACATGATGATCCAGCGGCACGGGTGCCGCGATCTGTTTTTCGGCGACGGCCAGGGCCACGTCGTCCGGCAGTCCTGTCTGCCGCGCCAGGATCGCGGCATAGTCCGCCAGATGGGCGTGCCCCCAGGCATAGGCCCGGGTGACGCGCCGGTAGAAATCGGCCAATTGCGCACGCTTGTGCGCCAGCGCCGCCTGGTTGGCGACGAAGAAACTGTTGCCGGGCAGGAGACCACTCCCGTCCACCACCACATGCCCGTGGCCGCGCAGCACCTCCAGAGACACATAAGGCTCCCAGGTCGACCAGGCGTCCAGGTTGCCGGCGTCGAGCGCGGCCTTGGCCTGAGCCGGGGTCAGGAACACGATGCGGGGCGCGGGCGGCGGAATCGCGCCGCTCTGGATCAGGCGCAGCAGCAGCAGATGCCCGATCGAGCCGCGTCCGGTGGCGATCCGCTTGCCCGAAAGCCCTGCGGCGTCGTGGATTGGCGAGCCGGCCGCGACCACGACCGCCGTCGCCCGTCCGCCGCCGCGCGGCGGCAGCAGGAAGGCGGCTTTCACGGGCAGGCCGGAGCCCCAGGCGAACAGGAACGGGCCGTCGCCGGCGATGCCGGTATCGACCGCGCCCGCGCCGAGCGCCTGCAACAGGGGTGCCGCGGCCTCGAATTCGGTCCAGCGGATGCGATAGGGCAGGTCCCGGTCGACACCGGCCGCGTCCAGCAGCGCCTTCTGCTGTCCTTTCTGATCCGCGACGACGAGTTCGTCCCCGGCCCGGGCCGTCGCCAGGGGGCAGGACAGGCCGAAGAGAAAGGCCAAGGCGAGACGCCTCGCGGTCTGCAGCGGGAAAGGCAAGGACGTCACTCTTGTACCATGTTTCTGGCTCATATCATGTCTCGGGCCATGCCCCTGGCCATGTCTCCGGCCGATCTTGCCGCCGGCCGCTGTGCGATACAATTAAATCACGATAAAGTTTTGTATGAATTAAATTCACCTGACGTTGGTATGTAATTTATATAAATCTGTGTGGAACGTCGCCCTTTGCCGCGGAGCATTCGCCTATGTCGGAGACAATCACTCGAATTGGCACTCGAATTGGCACTCGAATTGGCACTCGGATCGGCACTCGGATCGGCATCCGGATCGGAACCCAGGGTCGGACAGTCGCGCGGCGCCTGCCGGGCATCCCGGTCCGCCTCTCCTTCAGGCGCTTCGCCTCGCCCGTTCTGCTGGTGGTGCTATGGCAGTTGGCGTGCGCGTCCGGCCTGCTTTCCACCCGGCTGGTCGCGTCGCCCGCTCAGATCGCGGCGACCGGCTGGTCGCTGATGCGGGACGGCACGCTGGCGGCCAACCTGTCGGTGTCGCTGATCCGCGCCGCCGGCGGGTTGGGGCTGGCGCTGGTGGCCGGCGTCGGCCTGGCCCTGGTCTCGGGCCTGTCGCGCCTGGGCGAGGATGTCGTCGATGCGCCGCTGCAGATCCTGCGCACGCTGCCGGCCCTGGCCCTGGTGCCGCTGTTCATCCTCTGGTTCGGTATCGGCGAGACGCCGAAGATCCTTCTGGTGGCGCTGGGCGCGACCTTTCCGATCTACCTCAACCTGCACAAGGGGATCCGCGCCATCGATCCCAAATTGCTGGAAATGGCCCGTACGCTGGGCCTGTCGCGGGGCCGCACGATCCGCGATGTCATCCTGCCCGGCGCCCTGCCGGACCTGCTGGTCGGCCTGCGTTTCGCGGTCGGCATATCCTGGCTGATGCTGGTGGTGGCGGAGCAGGTCAATGCCGACAGCGGCATCGGCCACATGATGATGGACGCGCAGGATTTCCTGCGGACGGACATCATCCTGGTGGGGCTGGTCATCTACGGTCTGCTCGGCCTTGCCTCGGACCAGGTCGTCCGGCTTCTGGAAACCACCCTGCTGGCCTGGCGGCCGGTCTATCGCGGCGGGCGTGCGTCGTGAATGCGATTTCCGACGCCCGGCGGACATCTGGTCGGGCCGGGTCCGGCCAGGCCGTCATCGTCAAGGGGCTCACCCGGCGCTTCGGCGACGGGCCGGCGGTGCTGGACCGTCTCGACCTGGCGATCGCGCCGGGCGAATTCGTGGCGTTGCTCGGCCATAGCGGTTCGGGCAAGTCGACCCTGCTGCGCACCCTGTCCGGGCTCGATCCTGTCACCGAAGGGACCGTGGCGCGGCCGCGCGAGGTCTCGGTGGTCTTTCAGGAAAGCCGGCTGCTGCCATGGAAGCGGACATGGCAGAATGTCGTGCTGGGACAGGATGGCGCCGACCGGCGGGACCGCGCGGCGGAGGTCCTGCGGGAAGTCGGGCTGGGCCACAGGATCGATTCCTGGCCGCTGACCCTGTCCGGGGGGGAGGCGCAGCGCGCCGCCCTGGCGCGCGCCCTGGTGCGCGAACCGGATTTCCTGCTGCTGGACGAGCCCTTCGCCGCGCTGGACGCGCTGACGCGGCTGAAGATGCAGCGCCTGGTCTCGGACCTGTGGACGCGCCATCGCTGCGCGGTCCTGCTGGTGACCCATGACGTGGACGAGGCATTGCTGCTGGCCGACCGGGCGGTGGTGCTGGAACGCGGCCGGATCCGGACCGATGTTCCCGTCGAACTGGCCCGTCCGCGCCGCCACGCCGATCCGGAATTCGAACGCCTGCGCGCCATGCTGCTGGACGCGCTGGGCGTACATGACGGCTGATGCCAATTCTCCGTTTCGCTCGACTGACGGCAGGTGAAAAGACCGGACCTTACGCTTGGCCCACGCCAAATCGCGGTCGGGGCCGGTTGCCCGCCGAGTGTCGTTATTTTATCGAGCATCTTTGCCCGTTCAAACGACTCCGTTTGAACGGGATCTGCTCTGGCGGCCTGCTGATCCGGGAAATTCTCATAAGAAACGCTCAACCGTTGGATTCATGTGAGTCCCGACGCTACGTGAACTTGACGAGGTCCTGAAAGATCAGCGGCGCCCATGTGTGTCCCCGCGCCTGCACCAGCAGGCCGCCTTCCTCAAGCCTGCCCAATCCGACCGGCGCGAAGCCCAGCCGCTCGACCAGGGCGGCCACCCGCGCCGTCGCGCCATCGTCGTCGCCCGACAGGAAGACCACCCGCCGGCCGCCATGACCGGCCGGGTCACTGGCCAACACCCCGGCGGGCAGGTGATTGAACCCTTTCACCAGCCGGGCGCCGGGCAACGCCTGGGCGATCGCCACCGAGGACGGGCGGCCGCCCAGTTCCTCCGACGGGACGCCGAAGGCATTGGTCGCGTCGATCACGATCCGGCCCTGCCAGTCTCCGCCCGCCTTTGCGATTTCCGGATAGGCCGCGAACGGGATCGCCAGAATGATGGTCTCGGCCGCCAGCGCGTCGCGCAACGGCCTGGGGGCGATCGTCGGTCCGATCGCCCTGGCCTGCGGCGCCAGTGCCTCGGGCGGCCGCCGGCTCGCCACAGTGACGGCGACCCCCGTGCGGGCGAAGGCACGGGCCAGGGCCTGGCCGACCGCACCGAAGCCGATGATCGCATAGCTCATCCTGTTGCTCCCGATTCTGACAAACGTCCCCATCGTTCTGGACGCGTCCGCGGCCGGGAGCGACTGGCCAATTCTCGACAGGGGCTGTGCGCCGATGCACCGTAGGTCAGCCGCCGGGCGGCATTCCCGCGAGACGCGACGCATGAGCGGCCAGCCGGCGGGCAATGAACGCGGTAAACAGCCGCACGCGCTTCGTCTTGCGCGTCTCGCCCTGCGTCAGAAGCCACAGCGTGCCGTGCCGGTGCAGTGCCGCGCCCGGCGCCCTGACCAGCAGCGGTTCGGCATCGCCGACGAAGCAGGGCAGCACCGCCATTCCCAGCCCCTGCCGCGCCGCCACGATCTGCGCCCCGGCATCCGTGGTCCGGAACGGCACCCCAGCCGCGCGGATATCGCCTGCGCGCGCCAGGTCCGGCATGGCGGCCCCGTTCTTGACGATCCAGCGCACAGCCTCACCCGCGTCCCGCGCGGCCAGCCGGTCGCGGGACAGATAGACGCCGTCGAATAGTTCCGGCCCCTTCAATCCATGCAGATTGGGCGGCAGGGTCGTGCGGTCATGGACGACCCGCAGGGCGATGTCGGCTTCGCGGTTGGTCAGGTTGACCGGTGCGTCGGACGACAGGATCTCCATCTCGACCTCGGGATGCAGGCGCGCGAATTCGGCGAAGTCCGGCATCAGCAGGTGCGTGGCCAGCGTCGGCGCCATCGTGACGCGCAGCACCCCGCGCACGCCCTGGTCGCGACCGAAGATTCGCGTCTCCAGCCGGTGCGATGACGCTTCCATCTGGGCCGCGAATTCAAGGATGTCCTGGCCGGCCTCCGTCAGGCGATAGCCCGACGGCAGTTTTTCGAACATCTGCGCTCCCAGCCGTGCCTCCAGCTGCGCGATGCGACGCAGCACGGTGGAATGGTTCACCCGTAGCCGCGCGGCGGCTGTGCGGACCGAACCGCCACGCGCGACGGCCAGGAAATAGCGGACGTCGTCCCATTCGATCATCTGGTGCGATCCCGCACCGTGCGGTGCGCCTTTTCCAAATCCGTTCCTGCGTTATCGGACCGCACGCATCGTGCCAAGGGCAAGACCGGATCGATTCCGCACCACCGTTCCGCGCGTCTGCGCACTGAGCAGCCGGCACAGGTCGGCCTATCTCGACATCGTCGAATGCACCCAAGCGAAGGACACATCATGTCGAGACTTAAAGGCAAGATCGCCGTCGTAACCGGAGGCAATAGCGGAATCGGGCTGGCAATCGCCCGCCGTTTCGCCGCCGAAGGCGCGCAGGTCTTCATCACAGCCCGGCGCCGCGACGCATTGGACGCGGCGGCGAGGGAGATCGGCGCCAACGTCACCGCCATCGCGGCGGACCTGACCCGGCTGGAGGACATCGACCGTATCGCGGGGGCCGTCCGCGCCGACGCGGGCAGGGTCGACGTCGTCGTGTCCAATGCCGGCATCACGGAGCAGGTGAAGCTGCCCGACATCACGCCGGACCATTATGCCCGCACCTTCGACCTGAATTGCCGTGCCCCCTGTTCCTGGTGCAGAAGATGCTGCCGATGATGGGGCGTGGCGGGTCGATTATCCTGGTATCCTCGGCCATGCACGACATGGGGCTGGCGAACCATTCGACCTATGCGGCCACCAAGGCGGCGCTGCGGTCGTATGTGCGGACCTGGGCGGCGGAATTCGTCGATAATGGCATCCGCGCCAATACGTTGAGCCCAGGCGTCGTGGACACGCCGATCCTCGATTCCCAGGCCGGCACGACCGAAGAGGCCGCCGCGATCCGCGAGGGCTATGCACGATACACCCCGATGCTCCGGCTGGGACGGCCCGAGGAACTGGCCAACGCGGCCCTCTTCCTCGCCTCGGACGAAAGTTCGTTCATGACCGGTTCCGACATGGTCGTCGATGGCGGTGTGAGCAACGTCTGATACCGGTCCCGCGTACGAACGAGCCCATAGGCTATGAAGCCTGCTTCAGAGCGAAGCGAATGTTTTTGCCTCTTGGGCTATGTCGTCAGGAGCCTTGCCAGAGCCGGCGAGAAGACGGAATCGACCCGTGTGCCGGCGGGCAGCACGCCGGCGTGGACGAAGGTGTCTGCGACGGATTGAGCGCTGGAAATGTCGGCGCCTGTCCAGGCACGGATTCCGTAGGGGCGATTCTGCCCTTGCAAATAGGCCAGGACGGCCGGTTCGGGCACCTGGATCACGGGCGCCACCGTTTGCGCCCAGCGCGGCTTGTCGGCGGTAAGGATGGCATAGGCACGGCCCAGACGGCGGATATAATCGGCCGAGGCATAGCGGAAGGCAGGGTCGTCCAACCGGCGCGGATTGACGCCGATGAAATAATGGCCTGACAGGATGTCCCGGGCACTTTCCAGGATCCGCGCGGTGCCGTCGGCCTCCAGCGTCTGGATGGCATAGCCGTAGGTCGCCCACGCATCGAGGCTGCCCGCCTTCATCGCCGTCAGACCTTCGCTCATCCCCAATGCGATGGGATGGATGTCCGCAAAGCTCATGCCGTGCTGTGCGAGCATGCGGATCAGGAAATAATGGGCGGTGGTCGCCTTGATGTAGCCCACGCGCCGGCCGCGCAGATCCACGACCGAATGGTAGGGGCTATGCAGCGGGGTCAGCACCGCCTGGTCGGTGGTCGGGCCGTCCAGTGTCGCGACGATGGCGACCCGCGAACCGGATGCGGCCGCGAAGACCATCGGGATCTCGCTCCAGCCACCCAGATCGATCGCATCGGCATTGATCGCCTGGGCGATCAGGTTGCCGGAATTGAATTCGCTGAACTGGACCCGATACGGGAAGTCGGCCTGTCCTGCCGCGGGCAGGAGCGTATTGTCCTGCCCGCGAAAGGTCGCCACGCGCAGCGTGACGTGCGACAGGTCCGGGGCGTCGGCGGCGCGCGGCGACGACGGAAGCGCCATGGCGAAGGCGCTGCCACTGAACAGACGGGTAAACTGACGTCGCGTGGGCCGGTACGGGCTATGGAACATGATGGGGTCCTTAATTAACTATCGAAACCCGGTGCGTGGCGCGCCACGCGGCGCAGCGCGGCCTCCCAGATCAGATCGTCCAGGTCCCGTTTGCCCTCGACCGGTTGCCGGTTGCGGTCGATCTGCCGGCGCACCGTATCCTGCGCGGCCTGAGGCGCCAAAAGCACATTGTCCCGGCCGATGGACAGGGTCCGGACCTGCGCCGTGCAGGCGGTTTCGAGTTGATAGATCCGTCGCCACGCCCGGCCCGGGCTGTGGCCGAGGGCGAGCGTGCCGTGATTGCGCAGCAGCATGAAATGCCCATCGCCCAGATCGGCGACCAGACGTTCCCGTTCGTCGAGATCGAGGGCGATGCCTTCGTAATCATGGTAGCGCAGAGATGGAATGACCGTCAGCGCGCGCTGGTTGAGCGGCAGCAGTCCCTCGGCATGGGCCGAGACGGCCATCCCGTCCGCCGTATGGAAATGGATAATGAAATGGGCGTCGGGACGCGCGGCATGGATGGCCGAATGGATGACGAAGCCTGCGTAATTGATGCCGTATTCACCGGGTTCGACGATTGTGCCGTCCAGGTCGACCTTGACCAGGCTGGATGCCGTGACTTCCTCGAACAGAAGGCCGAAGGGATTGATCAGGAAATGATGCTGGGGTCCGGGGAGACGCGCCGAGATATGGGTCGCCACCAGATCGTCCCAGCCATGCAGGGCAGCCAGACGATAAAGTGCTGCCAGATCGACACGCAGGGCCCATTCGCTATCGGAAATACCGTTGACCGCCATCGGAGCCTCCTGATCATGCCTGGGCATGATCATTCTAAATGCCGGGCCGATGGACACGAGTGAGAAAAGATCATGATTCTATCGATTTTTTCTCGACAATATAATGGCCGTTTGCCCAAAGACGGGTCAGAGATCCAGCCGCGCGCTAAGCGTGACCGTACGGGGCGCCCCCGGGAAAAGCTGCAGCGCGCCCCGGCTGACCCAGTAGCTCTCGTTGCCGATATTCTCGACCGCCGCCCGGAAGGTCAGTCTATGCCGGTCGGCGTGCGTGACATACTGGGCGCCGACCGTACCCAAAATATAGGATTGCAGCCGGAAACTATTCGACGGATTCAGCCATCCGGCGGATACGTAGTTCACGCCGCCATGGATACTCAGGCCTTTCATCCAGGGGATTGTGTAGTCCGCGGCGACATTCGCCTCGAATGGCGAGGTGGATTCGGCTTGCTTGCCGTTATAGGGCGTGCCTGCGCCATAGCGTGCATCCAGATAGGTCAGGCTGCCCGTCAATTGCAGGTTGCGTGTCGCCTGGACCGTTCCGCCGGCTTCCACCCCCTGGTAGCGGACAAGCCCCCCCTGCTGTTGCACATTGTTGGAATCGACATAGGCCGCGATGGTGTCGAGCCGGTAGAGGGCCAGCGTGCCGCTCCAACGGGTTTTCTGCACCTTCACGCCCAGTTCGTATTCCTGGCTGCGCATGGGGGCGAAGACCTGGTACGCATTTTTCGCCGTCGCGGCAGCCTGGGTGCCGGACTGCATGGCTTCGACATAGCTGAAATAGGCATTGATATCCGCTGCGGGCTTGTAGGAGAGCGAGACGACGGGGGTCACGGGGTTATTCTGTCGGGCGGCCGTCCGCCGCCCGCTGCCGTCGGTCGCGTAATCGTTTTCGATATAGTCCGTGTAGCGCGCGCCGGCCAGAAGGGACCAGCGATGCCATGTGATGGTATCGCTCCAGAACGGCGCGACCTGCGTGTAATCGACGTAGTTGTAGAGCTTCGGATTGTAGAAATGCGCGTTGGTGTTGGTCGGACGCGTGGTGAAGATGTTTCCGTATTGATAGGGCTGGTAATAGGCCGCGTTGGCGTCGGCGTCGAATTTCTGGTACAGCCACATGATGCCGGCGACAACGTCATGGTGTAGAGGTCCGGTTTCGAAATGCCCTTCCGTGGTCTGCTGTACCTCGTGATAGGTGAAGACTCGCGTCATCTGGAACGGGCGGTTCAGGTAGTCGCCCTGATTGTCCAGAAAGGTAATGGCGTTCGAGGGAAACCGTTCGTCCAGGTGCGAGTAGGCATAGGCCAGGCGGGCGGTCCAACGGGGCGCGAATTGCCAATCGAAGCCGGTGTTGAAATGCTTGAGGTCATTGCGTTTCCATGAATCCGGCGCGCCAAGCTCGGCCCGGCCGCTGATCGGGGTCAGCGATGCCAGGCCGCTGCTCACGCTCACCCCATTGACCATGCCGGTTTGTAGAGTATTGAGGTAGAAACTATCGAAATTCCAGTCGAGCGCGTCGGTGATCTGCACCTTCAGCGCGCCTGATATCGATGTGGAGCGGATGTAGCTGCCATTATACTGGTTGCCGACCTCGTTGGCGGCTACGAAGCGATAGATTATCCGATCCGACGGTCCGATCGGGCCGCCGGCATCCAGGCTCTGGCGAAACGCGGTATCGGACCGATAGCCGGCCTCGACCCCCAGCCGCGGCGCATCGACCGGCTTTTTTAACTGGAAATCCAGGACTGCGCCGGGCGATCCGAACCCGTAGAGGAAGGCCGACGCGCCCTTCGTCAGCTGGAACTGGCCGAAATTGGCCATCGGCAGGTCGATGAACCAGTACGGGATGGCGAAACCGTCGATCTTGTACCCGTTGGTCCAGTCCAGGTCGAGGCCGCGGACTCGAAAGCTGGCGCCCGACGCGGTCGATCCGCCGTTCGAATTTTCCTGCACGCCCGGCTCGGCGCGGAAGACGTCGTTGATGTCCGCCGCCTGCATCTGCTCGACCTTCGCAGCCGACACCACGCTCAGCGAAAACGGCGTGTCGAATTCCGAACGCGATCCCAATGCGCCCATCGCGGCATGCGCCGCCAGGCGCGGGCGATGCGGGTCGGCGTGAACCGTGATCGCCTCGGGTGTCGCCTGGGCGCCGGCCGCCGTCGGCGCGGCTGGCCGGGCCGGGGCTGTCGTCGCCTTGCGCGTCGCAGGCCCCGCCGCATAGGCGGCCTGGCCCCCATGGTTCAGAAGCATGAGCATCGTAGTGACGGCGCTGGCGCTTGTCGTCATGGGAAAAAACCGTTTCATGATCATCTGCGCCGGATCAGAATGTCAGCTTCGCGGACACGAAAACCGTGCGCGGGTCTGAAAAATAGGCCCCTTCGTAAACGGGTTTTCCACCGGACTGGAAAAGCGTCTCGCTTTGCAGATAACGATGATCCAGCAAATTTCGCCCCATCGCCTGGACGGTCCAGCGTTTGTTCGGACTGGTCCAGCCGGCCATGGCGTTGACATAGGTCTGCGGCGGGATGCGCGTCTGCGGATTGATGGCCGAACTGACATAAGCTGCCGACTGGAAGGACACGTCGGCGCCGATCTCGAAACGTCCAGGCAGATCGAGCGGGATATGATAGGTCAGCGCCCCCATCGTCTGGAATCGTGGGGAATAGGGAAGCGGCGCGCCGGCATAGGGCGTGTTGTTGTATATCTGTCCGCTGGCCAGAATCGTCCTGCTGACGACCCCGTTGAATGTGTCGAGTACGGCGTAAAGGTAGGATGCGGTATAGCGCAGGGAAAGGTCTGGCGTGATCTGTGCCGTGGTTTCGATTTCGGCGCCGGCGGAGTGTCCCGTGCCGGCGTTGAAGCGATGTGACAGCCCGTTCGACGGGTCGGTGACGGTCAACTGGATATTGTCGAACTGATTCCAGAACAACGCGCCGTTGACGCGTACGCGACCGGGAATTGGATCCGTCTTGACGCCGATTTCGTACGTCGTCACGATTTCGGGATTATACGGCGTGGTCGCTTGAAGGCTGCCCAGCGCGGTCGGCGTCTGGGCGCGGAAATCGAATCCACCCGACTTTCCGCCTTGCGAAATCGATAGATAAGTCATCAGGTTCGGCAGGGCTTGCCAGTTCAGGACACCTTTGGGAAGCAGTTGGATCCAGTTGTCGCGCGCGGTGGCCCGCCAGGCCAGCGAACTGGGAGCCCCCCAGTTGAGGGCCGCCAGCGCGGCGGCGGGGCCGGCCAGATGATTGCCGGGCTCCAGATAATACAGCGATTCGGCATTGTCGTGATCTTCCCAGTTGAAGCGTAGTCCCGCCGTAAATGTCAGTTTCGGTGCAATGTGGTAACTGACGTCGCCATAGACGGCCCAGTTGCGATTGATTTGGTTGATGATGGCCAGTACCGGTTGCGTCAGCACGTTGGGGGCGGTGTTGTAACTGGTGGCGTTATTGGCCCAACGCTGCGTGAACCAGTTTTCGTACATGAAATACGCGCCGGCACTGAAGGTCAGTTTTGAATATTCGCCATGCAGGCGCAGCTCTTGCGAATACATGCGGTCGCGGTAATACAGGTTCTGGCTGGCGCGGGAATAATAGTCTCCATAGTTATCGTACATGCCCTTGTCGTCGTAGCCGCGTATCCCGGTCGTCGCGTAAAGGACCAGGTGCGGCGAAAGGGCATAGCGAATATTTCCCGTAAATCCGGCCTCGCTGTAGTTGTTTTTGGGAAAGGCCCGATTGTAGTTTCCGTAGATATAGGGATTGAGCAGATTGCCGACCCCGCGGTTCGTGCCGCCATCCACCGTGCCGTCGAAGGCCAGCGTGATGTCCAGGGCGTCGTTGGGCGTAAAACGCAGCTTCCCCCGCGCCTGTGTGTAGTCGATCGTGTTCGTGTCCTTGCCGACCGTATAATTATGGTCGATCCCGCCGCGGGCGTGGCGTCCGAACGCGATGCTCGCATAGACCTTGTCGCGGACGATCGCGCCGCTGGCCAGCGCGCCGATCTGATATTCGTTATAGGTGCCATAGCCCGTCTGAAGGACGGCATGACGCTGGTTGGTCGGTGTCAGCGTATTGATCCTGATGCCGCCGCCTTCGGATTGATGTCCGGCAAAGACGACCGGGCCACGATCGACCTCGATGTCCCCCACGTCGAGGAGCTCCTGCATGGTGCCCATGTTGCGCGGCAGATAGACGCCGTCGATATAGGTGCCGACCGACGGCTCTCCCTGGGGGTCGATTTCACCGATGCCGCGAATGAAGTAGTTGTTGACCGAATATCCGGGCATGCTGTTGGGCACATACAGGTTCGGCGTCAGGCGGGCCAGTTGCCGGGTGTTCTGCACGCCAAGCCGTTCCAGTGTCTGGTCCGTCAGGAGCGAAGTGGACGACGGCGTTTTCTGCAATTCCTTCGTGCGCCGCGCGCTCCGCGACAGGCCTGTGACCGATACGGTTTCGGCGGCCTGCGCCCGCGCCTTCCTCGGCGGGTGCTTGCGCGCGCCGCCCGTGGACGGTGGAGAAGACGGATGTACGGACGTCGCGTTTTGTTTCTGCGACCGCGCCCCCTGTGGTGCCGCGTTCGCCCTGTGTCCCCCGATCGTCAGCAGGATGGCGCAGCATACCGCCCCCATGAGTTCGGGATACATGCTGGAGGCATTTTTAGGGCAGGGGGAATTGCCGGCTGACGACATCACGTGTCCTAAGCGTTTTATTGACACGAATTGAGGTTCGAAATCACTCAATTAAATTATATTCAGTCCCGCGAGGGCACTGCAACGGGGCGTTTCATGACTTATTGAAAACGATCCCATAAGAAATATTAAAATGATTTATTTGGTTTATATTACTCTCTTGTTGTCTGTCGTGAATTTTTGGGTTGAAAGGGTTACTCTCGCCCTGCGAAGTCGATGGCTCGGCTGCGGATCTTGAGGGACCGCAATTCCAGACTTGCTTCATACTGTCGTGATGCGTGGCGCGACGGGGTAACCCGGCGTCAGCGGGCGCACCCGTCGGAAACCATGCTGCCTTCGCACGACGGTAATGACAGGTTTATGACATTTTACTTGAGGCTCCCTCGGGACTGTGGCTTCATCCCTTTCCAGACCGGGCGATGGAGGAGAGGTTCTCACCTTGCGCGGTGACAAGCCGCCGCCGAGAATGTGAGGTCTTTCGACGTGCTACAGTCCCAGGTTGAGATCCGCCGCCGGCGTCCGGACAATCATGCGCTGCTCCTCGACACGGCTGATACATTGTTCGCGCGGTCGGGCTTTCATGATGTCAGCGTCGAGGACATCGCTCGGGAAGCCAAGGTGACCAAATCGACGCTCTACCGCCATTTTGGCGGGAAGGAAAACCTGGTGACCGAGGTTTTGGAAAACCGTATCGTACAGATCGAGGCGTCGCTGGCGGCGGCCGTCAACGCGAGACAGGACCCGCGCGATCGCCTGAAGGCCGTGTTCGATTGGCACACGGCTTGGTTCGCTCAACCGGACTTCGCCGGGTGCATGTTCCCCCTCGCTGCCAGGGAGTACAAGGGCGAGCATCCTGAAATCATTCGGCTGTCCGAAGTGCAGAAGCTCAGTCTCCGCAATGCCGTGCGCGCGTTGGTCGAGGCGATCGGCGTGCCGGAGAGCCGCTCGGAGCACCTGGCGCGCCAGATCATCTGCCTTCTGGACGGGGCAGTCGTTTCGGCTCAGCTTCTGGGTGAGAAAGATGCGGCGGACATTGCGTGGAACATGACCGAAACTGCGCTCTCTGCCGAGCTCGTGCCGCCACGGAGCACCACGGGGTGGTAGCTCCAGTTTACGATGGCCGACTGCGCTGTCAGGACACCTTCAATGCACGCAGGAGGCTGTATTCGTCCTGCTGCGGACGTTGCCGTGCGGTTCTTCCGATAGATCCGTAATCGGTCGTTTCGACAACCCGGGATTCTTCCGGAGGTACCGATGCAACGGGTGCAGCGATTGACGAGCGCCGGCCAAGTCCGATAGCCTGCGCCACCTCGCGGCGGCGGGCAGCGAAGTTCGGCGCCACCGTGGGATATTCTTCGGGAAGCCCCCATTTCGCCCTGTAGGCGGCGAGCGTCATGCCGAAGGCCGACATCAGATGGCGTTTAAGGGATTTGAGCTTCCTCCCATCCTCGAGGCAGATAATGTAATCCGGAAAGACCGAGGCTTGGATCGGTACTGCCGGAACGGGCGCATCCGACCCTTCGGGCCGTGCGCTCGCGGGTGCGGAGATCGTGGGCTCCCAGGCGGCTTCCCGCCTGGCCGGTCGCTCTTTGTCCGTCGCGGTATCGTATTCCCGCAGTGAAACGGCGGGGCTGGGGTCAGCTTGTCGTGTGGGGATCGATGCGTACACCCGTTGGATGAATTCCGGGACTCTGTCGGTCTCGATTTTCGTTGTTGCCATATGAGCGGTGACGATTTGGGTCATCGCATTCAGGCGTGCGAGAAAGACGGCGTCGTCGTTGCTCAATGATGAACGTCCTTGCCCATTAACCGCAAAAACCGACAATGGCACGGATCTCGGTACCGGCCGTTCGACGGTGCTCCCGTGACATTCCAAGCATGTTCTTCCATCGTCCAGCAAGTATGCCACGCCGATGTGACGGCGCATGGCGGGATGCCACGGCGTCGCGGTGCTTGACGGTAATTGATGGCCTGCTCGGCGCCGAGACCCGCAACAGTGCGCGGCGTATATGCATGCCGCCCATGCGAGATTCGATACCGACACGCCCGAGAACTTCGCCCTGGGAATGTTCGTGTTTTGTTCCCATGTCACTTTCCAAACGCGCCGTGCATCTCGCCGGGCACGTCTTGGCACTGGGGCAGTGAACAGGGCGAGCAACGCGTCCTGGCGCGCTTTATTTCGTGCATTCGCTCTCAGCCTGAAAATGGCTCTCCTCTTCCCGGAGCTTCACGCCGCTTGTCGAAATGCCAGAAACCGCATTCGAATCGAGCGGGCAAGCTCGGTTGCGGCTGGCGACATGGTTTGTCCTGCCAGATGGAGCGTAATCGCGAAGGAGCCCAGATCGGGTAGGTTCGCCTCCGTCAGGATCCCAAGATCTGCCGGAACGGTAGAGAGCAACCATGGGGTTACGGCCAGATCCGCACGGACCGTTGTCGCCGCGGCCTCGATACTGCCGGTTTCAAAGGCGCTTCGCCAAGGCACGTCACTTCTATGCAGGGCGTCCAGCATGACGGGGCGAAAGGCGCAGGTGGGCGACACCATGGAGACGGGGAGGGGGCGGCGACGGAAGGCTTGGCCGTCTCGGGCACCCACCCAGACCAGCCTGTCCACAGTCAGGCATTCTCCTGTCTCCTGTCCTGCCGGCTCCTCGATGACGGCGAGGTCCAATTCTCCTCTTCTGAGACAATCTTTCAGGTCCGGAGATGCGGAGCAAGCTAGGGACAACTCGACCTGGGGATAAGTTTCGGAAAACGACTTCAGGATGGGTGCGATGCTGGTACCTATAAGGTCGGGGGGTACGCCGAAACGCACCGTTCCCTTGAGGGCATGCTCATCCAAATCGCTCCAGATCTCATCGTTGAGGGCAAGAAGGTATCGGGCCTTGCCCAGCAGCCGTTCTCCCGCGGGCGTGAGTCTCAGACCGCCACGCGCACGCTCAAACAGAGGCCGCCCCAATTGGTCCTCCAATCGCCGGACATGCTGGCTGACGGCTCCCTGGGTCAAATGTAGCTTGTTCGCCGCGCTCGTCATGCTGGCATGGTCCGCCACGGTGACGAAGGTGCGAATCAGCAGAAGGTCGAGCGTACGTATCATTCTGGTATCATGATTCCTAATGCAACCCACGTCAAATTATCGTTTCTCTAATTTTTCAATACATCATACGAATCGGAACATTGGGAAAGGGATATCGTGGAGTTCCCGGCGGTTGAACGGCGTTGATCAGTTGGCTGGACCGTCGACGCAGCCTCTCCCGGGAATGGCCGCGTTGGGGTTTCAGCGTGACGTGCAGGGCGCAACCCATGTTGCAGCGCGAGGGGTCGCGTACGCATTTCCCGTATTGCGAACGGTCTGGGAGCTATATCCGTTCACATCGGTTCATGGACACGGGGTCCATGGACATGGCTCTCGTGTTTCAACGAGCATCCTTATCTGATCAGATGATTCTATCTGATCAGATAAAGATGTTCTAGCCTCGTTGTGTCGCCTCATTTTTTTAATGATGATGGAGAAAAATTTTGGGCATGCATAAAATGAGATTGAACGGATTACTGCGTGACATACATGAATCTTATCTGAAGGACCGTTTTGTTACCATTGACGGTCGTGACATGATTCGCATTCTCGAAGAATTTGGTGTCAGAGACAAAGATTTCGATGCCCTAAAAACGGTGGGCGATCATCTGGCTCCGGACCCGACACTTCCTTTTCGTGAAACAAACGGCGCGCGCTTCTGCCTCGATTCAGATCAAGGCAGTATAAGCCGGCTTGAGTTTCAACCGTTCGTTCTTTCGGTAAAGGAAGATTTCGTTCGCCATGATTCCGGAAAGTTGCGAAGATTTCGAGGGATTGGAGACAATCTTCAGCTAAATAAAGCTTTCCATGCCCTTCTGTTCTTTAAGTATTTTATTATCCGCGATGTATATGTTTCGCCGCGACCAAATTTGGACATGTCCTCTGCAAAATGGGTTTCGACTGTTTTCCCCACGCGAACGATCACGACACCCGACGTGCTGGGGGAGCCTGCGCTCGAAGGAGTTCATAGCGACGGCGTTGACCATACTATGACCTCTCTGTTGGGAAGTCATAATATGACGGATGACAGTGCCGAGACCTTTATACACGATATGCGCGAGGATAATGCGAAACGATGGAATGAAACAAATCCTGCTTTCCTGCGCGGGAAATTTCAGCACAAGAAATTTCTGGATACCGTCCTGATCGTCGATCACGAAAGAAAGCACAGTCTTTCTCCGGTGCGTGCTGTCGATCCCAGGTTGCGGGCCACGCGGGACGTAATCATTTTCTTTACGCGCAAACCGGCGACAAAGGGACATATCTCGTACCCCTACGATTCATTTAATCCTCATTTGGAATTTCCTCTGAATCTCAATATTCCAAGTCCTCCGACAGTTGCCCCGACCGTCGCTCTTGCCGACACGAAAAAAGTCGCAATGGCTGATGCATAGAGTAAAGGAAAAGGGTTATGCGATCCCCAGCCCTTCAACTTGCCGTCGCAATGGCATTGTCAGGAACGATTGGTGTCTGCGTCGTCCAAAGCACGCTTGATCCGATCAATTTCGTATTCTGGCGTTGTGTGTTCGGTGCTATATCCATCGGCATTTGGTGCCTGATTCATGGTTTGTTTTTTCATTTTCATACGCGCGGTATCATTGCAGCCGTGGCATGCGGCGCACTTATAGTATGTTCCTGGACTTTATTTTTTACCGCCTATGGTCTGACATCAATTGCAACAGCGACAATAGTTTATCATATTCAACCTTTTTTTGTTATTATCGCTGGTGCTTTTTTCTTCAAGGAAAAAATAACACGATTGCAAATCTTGTGGATCGTGGCGGCTTTTATCGGTGTGGCCCTGTCCAGCGGGTTTCTCTCCAAAGGAATGCCTGCCGGGGATCACGCCCTGATCGGAGTGATGCTTGCGTTACTGGCCGCCGCTGCCTACGCGCTCATCACTCTCGTGACCAAGAGCATCCGCAATCAGTGTGCAGAAATCACGACATTCTGGCAATTGATAGCTGGTGCCGCACTTTTGGCGCCGTTCGCGCGCTATAGTCATCTACCCGGTTGGTCGGCGTGGGGATGGGTTATTGGTGCCGGTGTGATCCTTACAGGCCTATGTTACGCGTTAATGTTTAATGCTTACCCGCATCTGAGTACGGCAACAATCAGTTCCTTGACGTTTATATACCCGCTCGTGGCGATTCTTTGTGATAATCTGGTTTATGGTCACCGCTTGACAGTCGTCCAATATATCGGAGCGACATTGATCGCTGTTTCGACCCTGGGAGCGAGATTTGGATGGGGCATGCCCCGCGTCGTGACCCGGTTGGCGAGAGTACAATGAGGTTCTTCGGACGCAAGCTGAACATTCCCATGGCACAGTGACTGAAATACTCGATGGTAAAAATTGTTCGCTTACCGCGAAAAACGAATAAATCTTTCCATGGTTATTTTGATGTTTCCAAACCGTCGAGAGATCATTGTTTTTCATGAGATTTCCATAGATGCCTGCGGCGCTATTCGTCGTGCCTCACAATTGAATTCGCGCACGCATCCTATGGCGATTTCCAGTGCGTGTTGGTATCCGCTGTTCCCCTGTCTCATGCAATCTGCATGACGAATGATCGACTATCATGCAACCATAGAGTGTGGTATCGAATGGATGTGTTGCCTCGGAGGACTGCCCGATGGATCATAAACGCACACATGGCGAGCTGCCCGGCTATTATGTCGAAGTGGCGCTGGATCGGATCAGCGGCAAATGGAAGGGGCTCATTCTCTACGCGTTGATGACGCGGGGCCCCTTGCGCTTTAACGACCTCCGCCGGTGCCTGCCAAAAATCACCCACCGCGTACTGACGCTCCAGTTGCGCGACATGGAAGACGCCGGGTTGATAGGCAGGGACGTCCAAATGACTACCCAGATGCGGGTCACGTATGCCCTGACGAAATATGGCGAAGCCCTGCACCCGGTCATTATCGCGCTGGAGGCATGGGGGGCATGCGGAATAGATCCGACTGTTCCATCACATGGACATGTCGATCCTGCCGCCGAACTGCAAGATGGTCCGCTTCGGGAGGGTTCGCCGAGCCGGCAAACGATGCGATCCGTTCGAAGCCGTTCGGCAAGCGAAGCTGTTGAGGCAATAGCTTCGTCCTGATGAATACGAAACGGGCTCGGTGACCTTGCATGACTGGCGAATGTCAGGCCGCAGGGAGCGGCGCGGTCGTAGCCCATTCTCCGATGTTGATATGAAAAATTGTTGCGTGCCGCGATAGATTGCGGCCTGCATCCAATCTCCGCGGCATCAGAGCGGGCCGTAAGGCCCGCCCCACCACCAAGCCGAGATGGCTCGTTTTGAGCGTTTTATCGCTGACGTTTCGTCAGGCGAATACGCTCCGTTCCTCAGTCGCGTTCGGGTGCGAGATGCACCTCGAAGCCCTTGACACCCGGCGGAACCAGCTCCGGCAGAACCTCCATGGTCGGAATCTGATAGTCGCCGTAATTCTGCCGGCGGTACGGGATCGGCCGGATTGTCTCCAGAGTGCGCATGCGCTCGCGCAGTTGGTCGGCGACTACGCCGAACTTCGCGTCGTCGAGGCGATCGACACGGTAGGCGACGAACGGCGGCAACACGGTAAAGCCGGGGTAGAACAGGATCCCATGGTTGATCGGGAACAGCAGGTCGTCGATCGGGCCGTTGATCCCGCGTTCGGAATAATGCTCGGGCCAGCCGCCGGCCGTGACGATCAGCATGGCACGCTTGCCTTCCATGACGCCTTCGCCATAGCGGTCGCCCCAGCGTTTGTCGCTATGCTCGCCGACGCCATAGGCGAAGCCCGAGGCATAGACGCGGTCGACCCAGCCTTTCAGGATGGCCGGCATGGCGAACCACCAGAGGGGGAACTGCAGGATGACCGTATCGGCCCAGCGCAGCTTTTCCTGCTCGGCCTTGACGTCCTCCGTCAGATCGCCCGCTGCGAAGCCGTCATGTGAGGCCTTCCAGACCTTCAGCGACGCGTCGGACGACAGGCCGGGAAAATCGTCGCGGTCCACCGTGGCCTTCCAGTGCATGGTGTAAAGATCCGAAACCTGGACCTTGTGTCCCTGTGCCTCCAGTTCGCGTACGGCGACGTCCAGCAACGCCCCGTTCAGGGATTGCCGTTCCGGATGAGCGAAAACGATCAGAACATTCATGGGCGCGTACCTCTTCTCCAGTCAGTTTGCACAGACCAGAAAATAGGCGATATGGTATCGTTGTCCCATATGGTCCAACCGGATAGGACTATGCCGAATTATGGAACAATCTGGCATCTCGCTCGACCGGATGCGCACATTCATGCGAATTGTAGAGAGGGGCAGTCTATCCGCGGTGGCGCGCGAGACGGGCGCGGGGCAGTCCACCGTGACGCGCCACCTTCGGGAGCTCGAGGACGCTTTGGGGGTGGCGCTTCTGCGCCGCACGACCCGCCGCGTGTCGCTCACCGAGGAAGGCACCCGCTATTATAACCATTGCCAGCAGGTCCTCTGCCTCATCGAGCAGGCCCGTCAGGAACTGCATGCGACAGGGACGTCGATGGCCGGATCGGTCCGGATTTCCTGCACGGCGGCGCTGGGCGTCCTGCATGTCGGTCGGTTCATCTTCGATTTCCAGGACGCCCAGCCGGACATCCGCATCGCGTTCAACCTGACGGATGACCGCGTCGACCTGGTGCAGGACGACGTGGATATCGCCATCCGTCTGGGGCCGCTGACGGACAGCGCCATGCGGCTGCGCTCCCTGGGCACCAGCGAGCGCGTGCTGGTCGCCGCGCCGGCGTGGGTCCAGCGGTTTGGAGTGCCACGCCTGCCCGCGGACCTTGCTGAACGCGACGGGGTTCGGCTTTCGCGCGTTCTGGGCTCAGACCGGTTGGTCCTGCAGGGCAAGGCCGGAAAGCCTGCCATTTTGCCGTTTCACGCGCGCCTGAACGTCGATCACGGACTGGCCCTGCGCGAGGCATTGCTGGCCGGGCGCGGCTACGGACCGGCCCATCTCTGGCTGGTCGAGGATTGCTTGGCCGACGGTCGCCTGATGCGCCTCCTGCCGTCATGGACGCTCACCCCCGTTCCCTTGAGCATGCTGATCGCGCCCGAGCGCGCGACCCTTGCCCGCGTCAGGCTGTGCGCCGATTTCTTGTCCGGCGGAATTATGCGGCTCCCCGGCATCCGCCGTTAGCCGCCGAGCCGTAAGCCCGTTGTGCGACCCGGGTGCGTGCCCGGCTTGATTGATAGTCCCGTCACCGTAATAATTATTAACCTATCGACAAGGAAACATCCGGCGATAGGATGACTGTGCCATGCCCCTGGATAAGATCATGCGACGTACTGAGACGCTTTCCCACGCCAGACGCCAGTCTCTGGTCGATTTCGCACTTGACGCCCTGCGCGAGCATATCGGCGCGGGTACGTGGCCGGTCGGGAGCCGCATCCCCAACGAGGCCGAACTGGGGAACATGCTCCAGATCGGCCGAAATACCGTTCGTGAGGCCATCCGGGTGCTTTCTCATGCCGGCGTCCTGGAGGTCAGACAGGGCGACGGCACATATGTTCGATCGATCGAAGACCCCGCCGTCGTGATGCGCACGATCAGCCGGTCGAGCCTGCGCGACCACTTCGAGTTACGCGCGATGCTCGAAATCGAAGGCGCGCGACTCGCCGCGTCGCGCCGGTCGCCGCGAGATCTCAGGCGGATTGAAAGTGCATTGACGGCGCGGAGTGAGTGCAATGCCGCCGATAACGTGGACGCGTTCCTCAAATGCGATGCCGCCTTCCATCTGGCCATCGTCGAGGCAAGTCGAAACGGCGCGCTCATACAACTCTATCGCTATTTCCTGGGCATGGCCCAGGAGGCCGCACGGTCGGCCATGATCGAGCATGGTGTGGCCGAGCCCGGCCAGCCGCTGCACGCGCGCCTCTTCCGCGCGATCGAAGCCGGAGACGTGGCGCACGCCGCCCGTGCTGCGCGTGCGGTCCTGCGTCCTCTGATCGCCGCCTTCAGCCTGGTTGAGAAAAACGTGCCTTCCAATAATGGCCGCGGCCGCGCGCCGGACGCGGGCATGGAAGCAATAGATCTGCGCTGAGACGGGCTCAGGACGCTTTCCTTTCCGAGGAGCCCCCTGCGCGTTGCAAAGGGACCGGGCGCGGGGCCAGTACCTGCGCGACCTTGCGTCGCAGCCACTGGTGAAGCCGATCGGTATCATGCCGCGGGTGCCAAGCCTGGAATATCGAGACCGGCGGCAGTTCGAGCGGCAACGGAAATGCGTAGAGGCCGAGGCGCTCAAGCGTAGCGCCGTCCGCGACGATGTCCGGAAGCGGCAGAATCAGGTCGGTCCGCGACAGGCCCTGGAGCGCCGCATAGAAGGATGTCAGCAGGAGGGCCACGTTCCGTTCGAGCCCGTACTGGTCCGCCAGCACCTCATCGATCGGTCCGCGTCGCGCGCCTCGGCGCGAGACGGCGATATGGTCATAGGCCACCAGCGTGTGAGGCGTTATGTCGCCCAGCAGGATCGGGTGGCCGGCTCGGACGACGCCGCGAAAGTGGATTTCGAAAAGCGTCTGGCGCATGATCTCAGGGCGCAGGAAGGCGGTCGCCCCGATATAGAGGTCGACTCCGCCCTGGCGCAGGAAATCGCTGTCGTCGTTGCTCGATTCCGCCGTGAAGATGAGGGTGGTGTCCGGACAGTCGGCACGCAGCGCGCGGAGCAGAGCGTCCGCGAACGGACCGATCACGACGTCGGTGGCGCGGATGCGGAATATCGGTTTAAGCCCCGTGAAATCCAGGGCTTCGCGCGGACGATACAGATCGCCGATGGCCGAGAGGATCTGGCTGACGCGCGGCTGCATCTGCAGCGCGCGCGGCGTCGGCACCATATGTCGCCCCGACTGCACCAGAATCGCGTCATGGAAGGTCTCGCGCAGGCGCGCCAGGGTACGGCTCATTGTCGCGGCGCTGACATGCAGCCGCTGCGCCGCCCCCGTGACGCTCGATTCCTCTACGAGTACGTTCATCGCCTGCAGAAGATTGAGATCGTAGCCGCGCGCCACGTTTGCCATCAGGGTCTCCTTCGCCATACGGGCGAGCCTCCGACAAGCGCCATAAAATCCGAATCATAGGATGAATATGCGCGGCCCGGACCGTATCCCGGCCGAAGCTGGCAGAGACGCCGCCGTGTCGCAATCGGAATCTGATGGGGCGACCGTTTCAAATCTGCTTTCCAACGATTTCAGAATTGATGGTTCCCAAACATGGGACGTTTAATCGAAACTGTCGGCATGCCCGAACGATGTCGCCGCGAGGTGTCCCGTGGACCACGCCGATAACCTGACGCTGCCGTCACCAGTCGTTGCAGTGGAAACGCCCCGCGTGGGGCGCCCCGAGCCTCCGCCGCCCGCGCCGCCCAAGGCGCCGGTCTTCGGGCCGCGCCTGGCCACCGGGCTGATCGGCGTGCTGCTGGCGGTCCTGCTGGCGGGCTTCAACGAACATACCACCGAGGCCGGGCTGGCGGATATCAGGGGCGTATTCCATCTGGGCCATGATGAAGGCACCTGGATCACTGCCCTATTCGAGGCGTTCAACATCGCGGCGATGGCTTTCGCGCCCTGGTGCTCGGTGACGTTCTCGATCCGCCGCCTGACCGTCGTGATGACAGGCCTTGTGGGCGTGCTGGGGATGGTGGCGCCCTTCATGCCGAACCTGGCGTCGCTGCTGGTGCTGCGCTGCCTGCAGGGGCTGGCCTGCGGCAGCCTGCCGCCCATGCTGATGACGGTGGCGCTGCGCTTCCTGCCGCCGAACATCAAGATCTACGGTCTGGGCGCCTATGCCCTGACCGCCACCTTCGGGCCGAACCTGGGCGGTTCGCCGCTGGCGGGATTCTGGTTCGAATATGTCGGCTGGCCGTTTCTGTTCTGGCAGATCGTCCCGCTGTGCCTTATCTCCATGATCTGCGTGGCCTGGGGGCTGCCCCAGGATCCGATCCGGCTGGAGCGTTTCCGCCAGTTCGACTGGCGCGGCCTGCTGACCGGCCTGCCCGCGATCTGCATGCTGGTGATCGGGCTGGAGCAGGGGGACCGGCTGGACTGGTTCCGCTCGCCGCTGATCACCCATCTGTTCTTCGGCGGCGGGTTCCTGTTCGCGCTGTTCATCATCAATGAATGGTTCCACCCGGTGCCGTTCTTCCGCATCCAGTTGCTCAAGCAGCGCAACGTGACGGACGCGCTGCTGACTCTGGCGGCCGTGCTGATATTGGGCGCGGTCACGATGGAGATTCCGACCGTCTATCTCGAGGAAATCCGCGGCTACCGTCCGATCCAGATCGCACCGGTCGCCCTGATCCTGGCGATCCCGCAACTGTTGGCGCTGCCGCTGGTCTCGGCCCTGTGCAACATCCGCCGGGTGGATTGCCGCCACGTGCTGATGGCTGGGCTGGCGATCCAGGGCCTGTCGTACTGGCTCGGCACGTGGGTCGACTCCGACTGGGTGCGCGAGAATTTCTATATCGTGCAGTTGTTGCAGGTTGCCAGCGAGCCGATGATGGTCATCGCGATCCTGATGCTGGCGACGATGGGGCTCGGGCCGGCGGACGGGCCGTTCATTTCCGGCATGTTCAACATGACCAAGGGGTTGGCCAATGCCATCGCGGCGGGCGTGATCTCCGCTCTGCTGCGGCGGCGCGAGCAATATCATTCCACCATGCTGCTGGATACGTATGGCTACAACCACAACGCCCTGCAGCCCTGGGGCGATCCGGCACAGGGCTTGCTGGCGCCGCATATCGCCGATCCCGCGCGGCTGGAATGGAACATGACGATCCTGATGCATGGGGCCGTATCGGAGCAGGCGCTGATCCTGGCCTGCGCGGATATCTATACGATCATGATCGGCGTCTGCGCCGCGCTGTTCGTCCTCAACATGATTCTGCCCCAGCGGGTCTATCCGCCGCGGGCGCCCTCGGCCAGCGCGCCGGCGCGCTGATTCGGGTCCGAAGATGCCCGACATGGGAGTGATATGAAGACCGACTTGCATCCGGCGACGCGCGTGCCGCGGCGCCTCGATATCCGATCGCCGGATAGACACGCCAGCGTGGCGGACCGGAAATGGACGCTGCGCAATCGGGGCGAGGGGGACCTGCCGGCGCCGACCGTCGCGATCGACCTGACGCTGACCTGACGGTCCCCCGCATCCTGCGAAAGACGATGCGGCCGCAGGGGCCGCCAGAGGGAGTATCCATGAACGGAACATCGAAAGGGCTGCTTCTCGCGGCCGGGGTGGTCGTGCTGGGCGCGGCAGCCTGGGGCGGCGACCGCCTCGTGCTCGGGGATGGCGCGCGGGTCTCGACGAACGACGCCTATGTCGCGGCCTATTCGTCGGTCGTCGCACCCAAGGTCGGCGGCCGGATCGATGCCGTGACGGCGCAGGACAACGAACGTGTCCGCACGGGCGACGTGCTGGCCCATATCGAGGACGACGATTACCGTGCCGCGCTCAGGGTGGCCCAGGGCAATGTCATTGCTGCGCGCGCCGACATCGCCGACCTTCAAGCCGCCTTTGTCCGGCAGGACGCGCTGATCGCCGCCGCCCAGGCGTCGGTGCAGGCGGACGATGCCCAACTGGCCTTCGCGCGGCAGGATGAGGACCGCTACCGCAACCTCGCCGCCGGCGGCGCGGGCACGACCGAACAGCGGCAGCGCACCGCCGCCCAAACGCGCGAGGCTGCCGCCGCCAAGGCGCGCGACGAGGCCGCCTTTCTGGCCGCGCGGCAGGAAAAGGACGTCCTGGCCGCCCGGATCGAACGCGCCAAGGGCGACCTCGTGCGCGCTCAAGGCATGGCGCAGCAGGCGGAACTCGACCTGTCCTATTGCACGATTCCCGCCCCGGTCGACGGCGTGGTGGGCGCCCGCGGCGTGCGCGTCGGCAATTATGTCCATCCTGGCACGGCGCTGATGGCGGTCACGCCGGTGCAAGACGCGTTTGTCGTCGCCCATTTCCAGGAAACGCAACTGACCCATATGCTGCCGGGCCAGAAGGCGACGGTGTGGGTCGATGCCTTCCCCGACCAGCCCCTGCGCGCGCATGTGGACAGCATTCCGCCCGCGACCGGCGTCGCCTTCGCGCCGATCCAGCCCGACAATGCGACGGGCAATTTCACCAAGGTGGTGCAGCGCCTGCCGGTGCGGATCACCTTCGATCCGGGCCAGACTCTGGCAGCGCGTGTGCGGGTCGGCATGTCGGTGGAGGTCACGGTCGACACGGCGTCGCGCCCCGAGGGCCCGAAGGCCAACGATCCGCGCTATGCGTGGCGGTGAGGGGCGGATCATGGCGACCCTCGTGAATCGTAGCTGCCTCTCCCTGGCAAGCGCTCTTCTGCTCGGCGCGTGCTCGGTCGGGCCAGATTACCACAAGTCCGATCTCGCCAGCGCGGCCCATTGGCATCGCGGCCTGGGCGACGCCGAAAGCCGGCCAGTCGAAAGCCCGGCCGACCCGCAATGGTGGCGCATCTATCGCGATCCGACCCTGACGGCATTGGAGCAGCAGGTTGCCGACGCCAATCTGGATCTGCGCGCCGCCGCCTGGCGGCTGGCCGAGAGCCTGGCCGAACGCCGTATCGCCCGCGCGGCCCAGTTCCCGCGTGTCGAGGCCAACGCCTCCTACGCACGCGAGCGGGCCAGCCCCAACGGCGTGCTGGGGCTGTTGGGCACGATGGAGGAACAGGGCCCGGGCGAGATCGCCAGCGGGGCGCAGGGATTTGGGCCGGCCCGCCTGCCCGGCACGACGGGCGCGGCGCCCTTCGATCTGCCGCAATATGGCCTGAGCGCGTCATGGGAGGTCGATTTCTGGGGCCATGTCCGGCGTCAGGTGGAGGCTGCCAGCGCGGCGGTGCGGGCGACCGAGGACATGCAGCGTGACGTGCTGGTCTCGCTGATGGCGGAAACTGCGCAGGATTATCTCGATCTGCGCGGCGTGCAGGCACAGATCGCGATCGTCCGCCGGAACATCGACATCGCCCGCCACAGCGTCGGCCTGACGACGCTGCGCTTCACGCAAGGGGCGGCGACCCGGCTCGACGTGGCGGATTCGCGCGGCCAGCTCAGCGAATTCCAATCGCGCCTGCCGGTGCTGCAAAGCCAGGAAGTACATCTCATCAACGCCCTGAGCTTCCTGGTGGCGCGCGAGCCGGGCGCGCTGCGATCCCAGTTGGGCACGCCCGCGCCGATCCCGCCCGTGCCGATCTCGGTACCGGTCGGCCTGCCGTCGGAACTGGCGGAGCGCCGGCCAGACATCCGCGTGGCGGAGGAGCAGCTTCACGCGGCCACGGCCAGTATCGGCGTGGCGGTGGCCGATTTCTTCCCGCGCGTGACGCTGTCGGGCAGCCTGGACATCCAGGCGCTGCAGTTCAGCGAGCTCGGCACCTGGGCGTCGCGGCAATATGGTTTTGGACCGACCATGACCCTGCCGCTGTTCGAGGGCGGCCGCCTGACGGGGCAGTTGCGTCTGCGCAAGGCACAGCAGAAGGAAGCTGCGATCAACCTCCAGCGCACGATCCTGAAGGCGTGGCAGGAGATCGACGACGCCATGGCTGATTTCTCGGCCGCGCAGCAGCAGCGCGACCAGTTGCGCGAGACCGTGGCGCAGAACGAGATGGCGGTGAGCCTGGCCCAGCAGCAATATGTGCAGGGCGCGTCGGACTTCCTGAACGTATTGACCCTGCAGAATGCGCTGCTGGCCAGCCAGAACCAGCTCGTGCAGGCGACGACGGCGGTTTCTGTCTCGGTTGCGCGGCTCTATCGCGCGCTCGGCGGCGGCTGGGAGGAACGCTATCCGCTGGCAACGGCGCAGCGGGCAGGGCAGGGCGTGCGCCAGGAGGGAGTGCATCAGGGATGATCCAGCTCCATCACCCGTCCACACTCGGCCTTCTCACGCGCGATGGCGTGACGCTGCGCTGTCATTTCGCGTTCAGGGACTATGCCGGCACGGCCCCGGTTCATTGGGGACGGCTGCGCGTGCTCAACCGGATCGAACTCGACGCCGACGCCACCTTCAGACTGGCGAACGAGCGTTCGGTCGAAATCGTGACCCTGGTTCTGGACGGAACGGTCGTGGTGCGGGTGGATGGTCTTGGCGACAGCCTGCTGCAGCCGGGCGATTGTCATGTCGTCAGTGCCGGCGACGGCATCGGCCTGGCGACATGGCAGGCTGGCGGTGCCCCGGCGGCGCTGCTGCAACTCTGGCTGCTGCCCGAGGAAGAGGGGGGCGAGCCGGAAATCGGCCTGCGCCGCGATGCGGATCGGTCGGGCCATGAGCACATCCTGTTGGCCAGCGGCTTCCCTGAGGACGATCCGGAGGAAACGGACCAGGGGCGGTCGGGCGATCCGCTGCCGCTGAAGGCCCGGGCGCGCGTGCTCCGCATCGCCTTGCCGGCTGGCGGACAGGCCGTCATCTCCACGCGCGCGGATCGGTCCGTCTACGCGCTCGTCGTCGCGGGACGCGTGGACATTCTCGGGCGCGACGCCGACGTGGGCTGCGGCGCCGCTGTCACGGGATGCGAGACGGTCATTGTGCGGGCGCTCGAGCCATCGCACCTTGTCGTCTGCGATTCGGACTGACGCGGAAGGAGAGGGTCATGAAACTGTGCCGCTACGGAACCCCGGGGCAGGAACGTCCGGGCCTGGTCGACGAGACGGGGGCCGTGCGCAGCCTGGCGGGCGTGATCGGCGACGTGACGCCGGACAGTCTCGCGCCGGCGCGGCTTGCGGCTCTTGCGGATCTCGACCCGCGGACATTGCCGCGCGTCGAAGCGGGCGCGCGCCTGGGAGTGCCGGTCGCGGGTATCGGAAAATATGTCTGCATTGGCCTCAATTATCGCGATCATGCCGAAGAGGCCGGTCTGCCCGTCCCGGACGAGCCGATCGTCTTTCTCAAGGCGATCACCGCGCTCTCGGGGCCGGACGACCCGATCGTGCCGCCGCTCGGCGCGACCCGGCTGGACTGGGAGGCGGAACTCGCCGTCGTCATCGGCACACGCGCAAAGGATGTGTCGTCGCGTGACGCGCTGGATCATGTCGCAGGCTATTGCGTCGCCAATGATGTGTCCGAGCGCGCCTTCCAGATGCAGTCCAGCCAGTGGGACAAGGGCAAGGGATGCGACACGTTCGGTCCGCTCGGCCCGTGGCTCGTCACGAAGGATGAGGTGCCCGATCCCCAGGATCTGGCGATCTGGCTCGACGTGAACGGCCGCCGGATGCAGGCTGGCAATACCAGGACGATGATCTTTTCCGTAGCCGAGATCGTTGCCTATGTCAGCCGCTACATGACGCTGATGCCGGGCGACGTCATCGCCACCGGGACGCCGCCGGGCGTGGGGATGGGGATGCGGCCCGAACCTCTCTATCTCCGGTCCGGCGACGTCGTGGAACTCGGTATCGAGCGGCTTGGCAGGCAGCGGCAACGCGTGGCCTGATAAGGTGCGCGGCGGCGGCACGACGGCAGGTCGTCCGGTTCCGTGCGCGCCGCCGGTGGACATGGACGGACAGAAGGAGAAGGCGAGATGAACGAGATCCTGGACACGATGCTCGCGCGGCGGGCGACGAAACGCTTCGACGCGGCCCACAAGATTCCGGATGAAACGCTGGCTGCGATCCTGCATGCGGCCCGAACGGCGCCTACGGCATTCAATCTCCAGAACTGGCGATTCCTGGTGGTGCGCGACCCCGTCATCCGCGCCGCGATCAAGGAGGTGGCGTGGCACCAGCCGCAGATCGAAGAATGCTCGGCGTTGATCGTTCTGTGCGCGGACATGCATGCTTACGCAAAGGACCCCGGCCGGTACTGGAAGGACGCGCCCGAGGACATGCGCGAGAAATATGTCACTATGATCACGCAATATTACGAAAACAACCCCGCCATGCAGCGTGACGAGGCATTCCGGTCCGCGGGTATGGCGGCCTATGCCCTGATGATGGCGGCCGCCGCGCATGGCTACGATACCTGCCCGATGGACGGCTTCGATTTCGAGCAGGTCGCGGACATCATCCGCCTGCCCAAGGACCATGCACTGGTCATGTTCGTCGCGGTCGGAAAGGGGACCGGCGCATTGCCGCCCCATGGCGGCCGGATCCCGGATGCCGACATCGTCGCCTATGACCGCTTCTGAACAGGGCTTCCCGGCATATGGGCCGCGATGAGGCCCTTGGTGGTGCCAGGATTCGAGAGCGCCGGTAGAGCGTCGACCCTGGGCACCGCCGTTCGCGATTTTTCGCATCAGTCGTTGCACGTTCTTGCCCGATCGTGTCTTCGCTGCAGTCCAGTCCTCCTGTGGAGGAAAAGCGTTGATCTCGCCGACATTGCCCTGAAGGCATGCTGTACGATTGCTGGAAGATACTAAGTCGTTGGTTTGAATTGTGCGCATCATCCGAAATTCGCAGGATGTCGGATGACGATTCCATTCGATCGGATGATGTTTTAATTAAATCAATATTTATTTTTCTAATCTGGATCCTTTTCGAGGTCGCGCTCCCGCGCGCATCGATCATCGCCTTGCGTGGAATGCGTTCTGCGCGTCGACGTGCGACATTGCGGTGACTGCGGCGCCAATACAACCGCCCACGAGGCGAACGCCGCTGGCTTCCGCTGAAATCGCGCCGATAAGCAAAAGGTCCGTGTCGCATTTATTTATTTACAATTGGTACCATACGGTACTGTAACATAATGAGGCCTGCTTTTGGCCGCCGGTTTACGTCCTGTTCACACTTGTCCGGCCATGCCGTCGCCTCCGTTCGGATGCCGGGCGTGGCTAAACGAAATAAACTCTTTAAAATACAATACGTTAAAAATTCTTGGCAACGCGGGAATGAGCGCGCACCGGCATCTGTGCCGTGTGCTGCGATGCCCTCCGGCAGCATGATTTCCCTTCGCCGAAATATCAAATTTGATACCTACGCACTTAAATGTGCGTTATTGACTTAAACATAGGATGATTTGCAAAGATGGTGGCAGTCCACCGGTCCGGCCATCAAAAAATGCCTGGTGCCGTTCCAGGTGGAATTTAAAAAAATCAATAAAAACAATTGTATATAAAACACACCACAAAAGGTGTGCGTCGTGAATACGGGCAGGAGCGTCGATAACGAGACTATCGGTCATGAAAGGGAAGACACGGATGAGTACCAGTCAGAAACCTGCCCGTCCGGTTTCCGCGCCTGACGGCGTGAGCCGAGGGGCAACAGCGCAATCGGGCTCCATTTCGATGTGCCCGGTTGGGTTTTTTCCCGGCTTGGGCAGCCGCGCTGCCTATCGGCAGCTTGAACGCAACCTGTTTGACAGCGACGTACGGGACGTTCGTCAGGTTTTCTCTGAAGGGGCGGAGGCCCTTGGTTTCGATCCCGAACGTCTCGTTCTGCAGGACGCCAACATACCTGACGACCGGATCGAGCGGCAGGCGTTCCTGGGGGCCGCGCTGCTGGTCCATGGGATCGCATTGCACCGCTATCTTGTCGATGCGGCTCGGCGAAGCGGGGCGGAGATCCGTTTCGCGGCCTTTACGGGCGAAAGCTTCGGCATCATCACCGCGGCGGTCGCCGCCGGCGCATTGTCCGTTGCCGACGGCACGAAGATCGCCCATGCGCTCGCGCCCTTCATCCTCGTCGGTGCGGAGGGTGTGACGTCGTCGTCGCCCCTGCAGGCACGTGTCGCCGAAACGCTGGCGGCCGTCGGCGTCACACAGCCTCTCGTGGCGCAGCCCGCGCATGTCGTGGCGCTGACGGGGCATCCCGACGTGGTGAATCGCGTCCTGGTGGCGATCGGCGACGCCTACGACGTCTCCGATGTGGAGCTGCACAAGACCTACGCCGCGAACCAGGCGAATGTCTATGTGCGGTCGGGTATCCGGGAAAGTTTCGGCTTCTTCATGCGCAACTTCCCGGACATCACGGTGAAGGAACTGAAAGAGCCGACGAGTTTCATGGCCCATGCGGCCCGGATGGCGCCCGTTCGCGAGGCATTCGCCCGCATGATGGACAGCGAGGGCATTCTGTTCCGGGACGCGCATACGCCCCTCATCTGCAATCATGCAAATCGCATCGTCCGCAAGGCCGCGGACGTTCGCGACGCCGTCCTGTCGATCATCGATTGCGTTATGGAATCACGCTGGACCGCCGATAATTGCGAGCATGTCGGTGGAAACGTCGTGATCGAACTCGGCCAGGGCGGAAAATCGGTCCAGCTTCTGGTGGATAACGAACTCACCCTGCCGGCGATCGCGTATGCCGGCGGCCAGAAGGATACGGATGCCCTCGTGGCGGCCGCGACCCTGCTGCAGGAGGTCGGCGGCATCGCGGCCCGCGACGCAGAAGGAGCGGTGAGCCTCCAGGAGGGTGATCTGGCCGTCCTGAGGCAGATGTTCGGCGTGCCGGCGTGCTATCCCTTGGTAAAGGAGTTCCTGGTCCGGGAGTTCACCCGCCTGATCGCGGGCTTTCAACTCGCCTCCCGCAAGTCCATCCCCCGGCCATTGCGCCGGTTCCTGGAAATCTACCAGCACACATCCGCGGCCCGCGACGATCTCGACCTTGCGGGAGGGGAACTCGCACTCCAGGTGCAGGCGAAGAAGACCGTCGTAGGGGACAGCCATACGCTGGGCCGCGTGACCACGGAGATCAAGGTACTCAAGCCGGACGGCTCGGTGACGGACCGGTGCTCCGCCGGCCGCTGGACGCCGGAAGCGCTGGTCTTCTATTTCAGCCGTCTGGATGGCGTGCCGGTCCTGGATCTGATCCGCAGCGCCCGCCGCATGGCCGAGCATCACGAGCAGGTCGCATCGCTCTACGGCACGTTCGCCTCGGTGCTGTCGCTTGACGTCGGTGCCGAGACCGCGGGGCGGGAGCCGATCGGCGTGATGTCCCCGCAGGCGGTCGCAACGCTTCAGATCCTCCACCAGCTTTCGATGCTGCTGCTGCTGCGGGTGGAACGTCCGGCCATCTTCATGTCCCACGACTATTACCATGCGGGCGGTGATCTCCTCGGCTGGTGCGTTGCGCTCTGTGCGGCGGATGCGCTGGACGTCGAGGATGCGGTCGCGCTCTATGCCAATCACTTGCGCGGCGTGACGGCGTCGGACGCAAATCCGACGGACGGGATCGGCGATATTCTCGGGCGCCTCCGCGAGGCCGCCTCGCCGCTCGTTTCCGTCACCGGTGTCCCTCTGGCGGCAGCCAAGGACATCGCGACGGCGACGCGGCACCTGTTCGAACAGCCGGCATTCGACGCGCGGCGCCGCTATCTCCGTCTCAATGGGGACGTCCAGATCGTCTGCCTCGGCTCGGATCCGGACCAGGAGACATTCGATACGGCGCCTTACGGGAGCGCGGTCACCATCGTGGCCACACCGGAAGAGATTGCGCAACGCAGCCACAGCGCGTCCCTGGAAGCCCTGGAACATGGATGCGTGTCGTCCCTCACCGACGACAACCAGCGCGTGCTGCATTTCGCCCGGGGGCGAAAGATCCTGAGCAGCACCGTCTTCTCCTACATCAAACTTGGCGAGCGCGTCCTGGGGTTCGGAAAGGGCGGCAGCGAATCCATGACGATGTTCGTCACCGCGGAGGACCATCATGCAGCATGAAAATGTCATCGTTCGGAAGATCCTGAGCGAAGCCCTGATCGCCGTCGGCTGGAATCCGGAGGGGACCGGCGTCATGCTGCCTCCCTTTACCAAGGCCAAGAGGCAGGCCGAGTTCCTGCAGGCCTTGCCGGATCCGGCGCGCCGCTACTTTCCGCGCGTGTTCGATATCCTCGAACGCGAGATCCCGGTGCCGACCCATTATCTCAAGGAAACCGATCGGCCCACCTTCAAGGAACTGATCTATGAGATGAGCTTCGTGCCGGGAGAGGAGGTCAGCCGTTACGTCGAGCGCTGCAGCCCGCCGCCGGCGATCGTGGCCCGTATCTACGAGCAGATCGCCATCGTGTTGCGCAACGACGTGCATAGCCTGCGGCGCACGGCGTCGCCGGGCGAAACGCTGGAGGCATCCTATTTCCGCAAGATCGAGGATCGCCTGGACCTGTGCCGGCGCACCGCGCCGAATACCTTCAACGAGAAACTTCTCGATACCGGACATATCGTCATCAATGGGGTCCGCTACCGGAACTTCCGGACGATCCTGGGCATCCTGCGGGAAAACGCGGCCTATTGCGATGTGCTGGAGCCGCGCTTCCACGCCCTCGTCATGGGGGACACCAACACCGAGAACATCAAGATCAACAACCTGGCGCCTCTGCTGCGGGCCCAGGCGCTGATCGAAGGAAACGCGCCGGATGCCGAAATCGAGGCCGCGCTGGACGCCATTACGGCGGCCTCGATCGATCTGCGGTTCCTCGATCCGCGCGCGATCGGCTTCGACAGCGAGGGTGCCGAGACGCGCGACGACCCGATGTATGACAACAAGCCCTGGCACAATTCGCTCGGTCATTACGACGAAGTGCATCACGAGCGTTTCGACCTGTCGGTTTCGGTCGGGGAAGGGCAGACACCCGAGATCGAGATCCGTTACGAGCCGGGCAATCCGTATGAGCGGTCCTACAGGGTCGAGGATCTGACCGAACGTAACATCGACATCGACGAGCGCCCCGATGTCACGGGCATGGAGCGCTATTTCGCGCCGGTGATGCGCAAGCTCTACGATCTCGACAATCCGCATTCCGCGGCGGTTGCCGAGGATCCGAACTGGCTGGTCCGGTTCGTGTTCATGATGGGGGCTCATTTCACCGCCATGCCGCCCTTCCATTTCCAGATGGAACTCGACGGTACCCTGGTCGATTCGTATCTCGTGCAGCGGCGCCCGGTGGCCATCTTCTGCGAAGGCATCCGCTGGCTGAACTGGTCGCTCGAAATGCTCGAGGGCAAGCGCCGGAAATTCCTGGGCGTCCCGGTGCCGGATTATGTGGCGGCGTCTCCGTCCAGGGCCACATTGGCGGATACCGTGGACGCATAGCGGCCGGACCGGTCTTTCACTCGATACCCAGGGTCATATCCGTACACGGATATGACCCTGGCCTCTTGTTTTGGCGGGCATCTTCACGCGATCGAACGATTCCGCCCGATCGCCGCCCCGCTCCAATCTCCTGTCGGACACGGTTGCCGGCCGTTGAGCCTCCTGGAAGGAAGAATGTGATGGTCACAACTCCCAATCCCGCGCTGTCGCGCCTCGGCATGGCGGCTTTGGCGCCCGAATCGCGAGTCATCTCCACGCCCTGGAGCCGTATGGTCCGGGGGCTCGCCCTTGGCCAGTATCCTGTCGATTATAATGAATCCCTCGCGTCCGTCGTCGGCCAGGCGAAGGACATCCTGCTGCGCAGGATTTCCAGGCCCCAGGGCTATCTGCTCTTCGCGCTGCTTCTGGCCGATCTGGCCGTCGAATTGTGCCGTCCCGGCGCCAGAATTGATGGCGACGGGCTCAAGGCCAGCGCGACAAGGCTGATGGACGCGCTGCGTGCCGAGAAGAACCCCTATTATGCCGTCGTCGGCGGCGGCATCCTGTTCGACGCCTTTGCCAAATTGCGTCTCGATGTGTCGTTGCTCGTCAATGCCGAGTGCGATTTCGCCGAGGAAATGCTGGCGACGGTCGATCGGATCCAGCCCGACCAGATCAAGGACGAAAATGCCGGGAACCACGGCGAATACGAGAAGCTGTTCGCCTACACCTCGCTCTTCCTGGGCATGGGGCAGGCAGGGCTGGAGAGGAAACTGATCGAAGGCCGCCGCAATTACGTCAGGGAGGCCCTCGGCCTGATCCAGACGGTCCCGTCTCCCTTCTTCAAGGGGCGCGGCTGCTCGATGCTGTTCTCGGTGCTGTCGGCCATCGGGCTGGACGGCATGATCTTCGATGACGGCACCGACTTCATGAAGGAGGTGCTGGACTATGTCGATCGGGATGACGAGATCAGCTTCCCGCTGCGCTTCCCGCAGCCGATCTCGCCGGCCTATGTCAAGATCTACCCGCGCGTGACCATGCTGAACGCCATCGCGGTCTCGGGGCGGGCATCCTATGCGACGATGGGGCACGATCGGCTGGCTGAGTTGAAGCCGCTCTGGGCCGAGCTGGAGCCGCCGGAGAAGATGCATCAGGGGCTGTATTACCTCATCGCGCTGCATAATCTCGGCAAGATGTCGCAGGAGATCGGCGGCGAGGGCGCAATCGTCGACGAACTGGTCCAGTATCTCGATGTCGTGGACCCCGGGGCGAATTTCTTCCTCAACGGCCTGTCGCATGCCTATATCGTGGAAACCGCTATGGTGACGGGACGGCTCGACGCGATCTCCGGCCGGGCGATCGACCGGATTGCCGATTGTTTCGTGCGCATGGACGCAACCCCGCTCGACCGTGTCAGCCGTGCCTATCCGTTCGCATATGATCTCAATGCCCTGGGCGAGGTGGGGGAGGCCGGAAAACTGTTCGAACCGCGGGCGGCATATGGCGGCGCGTCGGCGTTCTCCTGGCTTGTCGAACAGTTTTCATCGGACGGCCAGGGCGAAGGCAGCCGGATCCTGATGCTGGGCAACGCGCTGATCGGATTGGGATTGCGCCTGCGCGGCGTGAAAAACGACTCCACCGCGATGTTCGATCGCTTCGCGGAGCGGGTCGGATGGACGTCCGGCAGCGTCGAAGCCGATCGCCCCGTTGCGCGCACGGCGTGATATTGCCGAAGCGCATGAAGCGGCCCCATCCTGAAGATCAATGGTGGCCGCTTTCAAGTTGGACGGTCCGGCTCGGTTGTTTCTCCTTGGTCGGGCTGATCATTAAATCGACCGAGGATGCCTGTGCGGGCTGTTGACTGGCTTCATCGAGCGCCGGAGGCGTTCGATGAAGCCATTATCCATTGTGGCGTTCCCTATACTGCCCCAGTCGCTCGGCGGAGCAGTGGCGCGACTGGGATTGGCCTTGATCTGGGCGCTTGCGCCAAGGTCGCCGGTGATGAACGCGCGTAGAGGATCGGTATCACATAAGGTCGGCCAGGTAGGGCCGCAGCAGCGCCAGGTCGGCGGGGCCGAGGCGATCCGATGCCGTGGTCGCCTGGTGCCAGAACGGATAGGGCAGTGGCCTGCGGCTGGCGCGTTCCAGTTTTTCGGTTTCTTCCCGGGTCAGGGCCACGGATGCGGCGCCCAGATTGTCCGTCAACTGGGCTTCGGTCCGGGCCCCGATGACGACCGTGCTGACGGCGTCGCGGGTCAACAGCCAGGCCAGAGCTACCTGGGCGGCTGAAATGCCGCGTGCGTTGGCGATGCCGACCAGCACTTCCACGATGTCGTACAGGGCGTCGGTGTCGTGGACCGGCGGTTCGCTCCATTGGGCCAGTTGGCGTGTGCCTTCCGGAGTGGCGTGCCCGCGACGGTGCTTGCCCGACAGCAGGCCGCCGGCCAGGGGACTCCAGACCATCACGCCCAGGCCCTGGTCGACGGCGCAGGGCAACAATTCGAGCTCGGCCTCGCGCGCCTGCAGGGTGTAGTGGATCTGGTGCGAAATCGGACGTGCAAAACGGTTCTGGTCGGCGATGCACATCGATTTCATCGTAAGCGTGAGCTGATCCCCACGCTTGCATTCCATCATTCTATGGGCTGGATTGGCTCAGTTCATGCCGCAGCATTTCTTGTATTTTTTGCCGGAGCCACAGGGGCAGGGCTCGTTTCTGCCGACCTTTGTCGACAGGGCTGGTGCGTTCGAGAAGTGGTCCATGGAATTTGACAGGCGCTCGGCATGGAGTGTCTGCACCCAGTCGGGGATGAGATCCGGCGCGGTCTCCGTCAGCAGGGCGCCGAGTTCATCGCTGCTGTCGGCTGGGGCATCGGTCATGGCGACGAGCTTGCGTAGACCGACAAGGGCCCGGAGCACCGCCTCGTCGGGATCGAGCAAAAAGCTGTCCCACGCTTCAGGCCGCAGCGTCATGGCGCGCTCGAACCCCTCGATCCACAGTTCCCAGAGTATTTCGTCATGCCTTGTGTCGATATCGAACAGAGGCGCATAACGCCCGCGATCGAGATCCCTTAGCACGGCGTTGTAATGGCGCAGGATCAACCGAGCATCGTTCTCGTGTTCGAGAACAGGATCCCCCTCCTCGTCGGGATCGAGCGCCACGGGCAGCCATTCGGAGGGCAGGATCATCTCAGGACAGACGATGACGCCGGCGAGGAACCCGTCCAGTTCGCTCAACAGCATGGCTGTCTCGAGCCGTGCGAGGACGCGTTCGAGTTGACGCAGATAGGGAGGGAGTCTTGTCTGTGGCGGCATGCTGCGTAGTAGCGCAGCATTCCCGGCAGCCAGGATCAAGCCTTTTCAGGCGGGTTTCTGCTTTGCCTGTGGCGACCAGTTCCAGGGTAAAAGTTCGTCGATCCGGTTGATCGGATGCCCACGCGCGAGGCGGTCGATTACATCAGCCATCCAGCGTTCCGGATTCAGCCCGTTGAGGGCTGCCGTGGTCAGGAGAGTATAGAAGATCGCGGCTCGCTCTCCACCCCGGTCCGATCCCAGAAACAGAAAATTCTTCCGTGTCACCGCAATATTTCTGAGACAACGTTCGGAGAAATTATTGTCGATGGAGAGGCGGCCGTCGAGCGTATAGGCGCACAGGCGATCCCAGCGCGTCAGAGCGTAACGGAACGCCTTGCCCAGAGCATATTTGCCGGAGACCCGTGCTTTCTGGGCCGTTGCCCAGGTATGGAAATCCTTCAGGATGGGAACTGCCCGGGCCTGCCGGACGGCCAGGCGCTGTTCCGGCGGCAGTCCTCCGATCTCACGTTCGATGTCATAGAGCAGACCGATCCGGGCCACAGCCTCTTCGGCCAAGGGGGCCGGCTGTGTGGCGTAGACATCGAAAAAGTAGCGGCGCGCATGGGCCATGCAGGCCACCGGCCGGATCGGTGACGGCTTGCCGCCCTTGTTGCCAAACAGTTTTTCGTATCCCACATAGGCGTCCGAGTGCAGCCAGCCGGCATAATGCTCAAGATGGGTTCGAGGCCGCTCACCTTTGCGGTCGGCGCTGTAACAATACAACATCGCCGGCGGCTCGTTGCTTCCCCAGGTGGCGGGATCGTGGCCATAGCACCAGATCCGCGCTTCTTTCGTCTTTCCGCGCCCCGGCGCCAGCACCTTGATGGGGGTGTCGTCCGTCCACAGGACATCGCGGTTCATGACGTAGGCCTGGATGCGATCCCGCAGCGGTTCCAGCCACCACGCGCCGTGTCCGATCCAGTCGGCGAGCGTGCTGCGATCGATCTCCACGCCGTCGCGTGCGAGGATCGCCGACTGACGATGCAACGGCAGGCCGTCCCAGTATTTCGCGACAATCACGCTTGCAATCAGGCTGGCGGAGGCGCGCCCTTTCTCGATCGGTAAATCCGGCACAGGCGCCTGGAAAATCTTTTCGCACGAGCGGCAGGCCACGCGGGGGCGGACATAGCGCAAAACCTTCAGCGGCGCCGTGATCTTCTCCAGCACTTCCGTCACGTCCTCGCCGATGCGCACCAGGCGCTCGGGGTCGCATCGTCTACAGTCGCACACGACCGCCGGCGCCAGTTCGATCACTTCGCGCGGCAGGTGCTCGGGCAGCGGGCGGCGGATGGCCTTGCGGCGTGGCGTGGATGTCTCGCCCTTTTCGCGTTCCCGGGCCGCCCGTTCGGCACTGGCCTCGGCCAGCGTCTCCTCGAATTCGTCGAGCACCAGTTCGAGCTGGTCCATCTCCTTCTGGTGACGCTCGGATTTCTGCCCGTATTTCTGCCGCCGCATCAGGGCCAGCTGCTCCCGTGTGCGCTCGATCTGTAACTGCAGGGCCGTGCATTTGTCCTCCGCGCGGGCCAGAGCCTCACGGGTCGCCGCAAGTTCGGCACGTAACGCAGCCAATTCCTCAGCAGGATCTGTCGTGGGGTCGGACATGACCCGATCGTAAGGGAGGCAAGGGATCAGCATAAGAAAAACCGCATCATCACCCCACCACTTGCGGCCTTGCCGTCCAGGCCGTGGCGCGCCAGTCGATGGCTTCAACGAGCATCGCCATCTGACCCGTCGTCAGGGACACCGAGCCATCTTTGGCCTGGGGCCACACGAACTTCCCGGATTCAAGGCGTTTCATCGCAAGGCACATGCCCTGCCGATCCCAAAACAAAACTTTTATCGTGTCGCCTTTGCGCCCACGGAAAATGTAGATCGATCCATCGTGAGGATCCCGGCCCAATGTAGTCTGCACCTGCAACGCCAGGGAGTTGATCCCGCGTCTCATGTCTGTCACCCCGCAGGCCAGCCAGATCCTGACCTCTCCCGATGGCCAGATCATGGCCGTCCCAGGCCAAGAACCAGCCGACACACCGCGTCGGGATCAAACGTCGTGCCCGTCCGGATGCTGATGCCGTTCGGCAGAACAATCTCGACAGCCGCCACAGGCGACGACGCGCCCGGCTGCCGTGCCGTCATCGCCAAGCCCCCGACATGAACCGGCATAAATCCCTCGGCGGCAGGAAACATCATCAACTGCTTGCGCCATATATAAAGCTGGGCTTGCGCGATCCCATACTGTTCCGCGACAGCCCTGCGGCTTGCTCCCGGCGCAAAGGCCTCTTCGAGGATGCGAACCTTTTCCTGATCGCTCCAGCGACGACGACGGATGACGCGGCGCCGGATTTCAATTTCCTCGCGCGGTCCAGCCCCGTAAGAACTGGTCATATGACCGTCATTACGACCCGTCATATGACTATCAATAATACCAGTGGTAGTTGAAATATCTGGCTCGAAACCGTCGTTGCCAAAATCATCGTGTGTCATGACCGTCGCCCACCCTGCGGAAATCGACAGCATCATCCGCCCAGCAACCGAACAAATGCTATGTGGGGATCAGCTCACGCTTACATTTCATCGCCTGCCAGCCGGAGAAATTCGAAATCCCAACATAGCGGACCTTGCCCGATCGCACCAAGCTGTCCAGCGCCGCCAGCGTTTCCTCGAGCGGGGTCAGGCCGTCCCATTCATGCAGTTGATAGAGGTCGATATAATCCGTGCCGAGACGGCGCAGGCTGGCCTCGCACGCCGCGATCAGATGGTGACGCGACGATCCCCCGTCATTGGGGCCGTCGCCGATGGGAAAACGGGCCTTGGTCGCGACCAGCACCCACGAGCGACGTTCGCCCAGCGCACGACCGAGGATCTCCTCGGACAATCCGTTCGAATAGATGTCGGCCGTGTCGAAGAGGTTCACGCCCGCATCGAGGCTCAGATCGACCTGGCGTCGCGCGGCTGCGAGATTGGTCGAGCCGACCTTGGAAAAGGCGCCGGTCCCGCCGAACGTCATCGTACCCAATGTCAGGACCGATATTTTCAATCCCGATCGTCCCAATGGTCGATAATCCATCGTTTCCATTCCTTGGTCGTGCTGCGTGTGTTGAGGAAAGGCCGGGCTCTGGGCCCCGCAACGAGGTTGCGGGGCCCAGAGCCCGTGCCTACCTGAAACGATCAGCGGTCATACGGGCCGACCATATCGAAGAATTTCATCTCGGCAGGCTGGGCCAGCAGCTCTGGCTGGCGCTTGAACCATTCCTGCTGGTACGGCAGCGCCATATGCCGGTCGAGGTCCGCGCGCTCGACCCAATTTTCATAGAACATGAAGACCAGCGGGTCATCCTTGCTCACCTGGAGCTGGTATTCCAGGCAGCCCGGCTCGCTGCGGGACTTGTCGATGAACGTGCTGAGCAAGGCCAGGAGTTCGCCGCGCGTTTCGGGCTTGGCACGCAGGGTCGCGGTCAGGGTGCAGCCTGGAGCAGTCATGGTGATTTTCCTTGTTCTTGTTGATGTGTGGAGGAAAAGACAAGATCGGTCAGGTATTATGCTGCGCGTTCCAGCCCCTGTAGCTGCCGATCGTGTCTTGGGTGATCAGGCTGGGGTCCAGCAGCCGGACGACGCCCGGCTTGATCCGTCCGGCCCGAATATCGAAACCGACGCGGGTCGCCGTGGTCGCGATGGCGAAGGGGTCCTGTGACGCGGTCGCCGCGATCAGGGTGTTGCCCCGCCGCATTTCCTGTTCCACGTCGGGCGAACCGTCGACCGAGGTCAGGAAGAACTCATGCCGTCCCGCCTGGCGGGCCGCCAGTTCGACGCCCATCGCGGTCGGGTCGTTGACCGCAAACATGGCGTCCACCTTGGGAAAGCGTACCAGCACGCTCTGGCCCACCGCCAGCCCGCCGTCGCGCGAGCCCTTGGCGTCGAGGTTAGAGGACAGGAGATTGATCCCCGGCGCCTTGGCGAACACCGACTGACAGCCCTGAACCCGGTCGGTCAACGCCGTGACCGGTGGGCCATTGACGATCACGACGTCGCCGCGTCCATGCAGGCGATCGACGATATACTGGCATGCGATCTCGCCGGCCTTGACGTTGTTGGTGGTAACGGTCGCGTCCGCGCCGGGCGCACCGACGTCGAAGGCGACGACCGTGGCTCCGCTGGCATGCATGCGGCGGACAAGCGGGGCGGCGGCCCGGTAGTCCACGGCGTTGAACATGACCAGGTCGTTGCCAGCCGCGATGAAGGAATCGACCTGCGACGACTGTTTGCCGATATCGTAATCGGCCGAGGCAGTCTGTACCGGCACGGTGGGCGCCAGGGCCCTCGCCTGCTGGGTAATGCCCTTGATGGTCGCGATGAAGAACGGATTGCCCAGCGACCCTACGGTCACCCCGATCTTGTGGACCGCGTCGTCCGCATGTGCGGCGGCCGCGTTACCAAAGGCAAGCAGCCCCGTAAGCAGCAGGATCTTCCGGTTGAACCGGCGTGCCGATCCAGGACAAGTCGGCTGGACGTGTGCCGTGAGCATGGTGGCTGTCCTTGTTGGGCGCATCGTGCGCCGGTGTGGCCGGTTCGATCCGGCTTCTGGTGCGCTGGTCGGCCAGTTGCCGCCAGCGGGCCGCGTAGCCCCGCAATCCCGGCGGGTCGAAGGGGGCCACGCGGGCCGCCCGTTCGTGACGAAAGGGGTCCAGCCCCCGCGCGGCATAGGCCAGGCCTGCCGCACCGCACGCCGTTCCCTCCGGATTGCGCCCGACCAGCACGGTCTGTGCAGGACGGAGTGCTGCGACCAGACGCGGGATGACGCCGACCTTCGCCAGCCCGCCATCGAACACGATCGCGTCCGTACTGCGCAGCAGGTCCAGCGTCAGGTCCGTCATCGCGGCGACATACAGGGCCGCCAGCGCGGTGCGGTCGTCCGGCGCGGCCATGATGGTCCGTCCCGCATCGTCGACGAAGGTCCCCGCCTGGCCCGGAAAGGGACCGCCATCGGCGAAGGACGGCAGCGCGAACAGACCACGTGCCACCAGCGCGGCAATGCGTTCCTCCGTGACTTCGGCCGGTCCGTCGCCCCGGATCAGGTCGAATTCGCGGCCGCCCATGAACCGCGCGGTCGGAACCGGTTCATGCCGCACCGAGACATTCGCGAGCATGTCACGTTCGGGAACCAGGGCGTCCAGCGGGCAATCGGGATTCATGACGATGACCCACGTCCCGGTGGACACCATCGTCATGCGGCCCGGCACCACGCGTCGGTAATGGCTGAGCGACGCGTTGCTGTCATGCACTCCGTTATGCACGTCCAGCGTCACCGCTCCGCGCCCGGGAACGTCGAGCGTCATCGTGCCGACGATGGCCCCGGCCTCGCGGAAGGGCGGCATCTTTTCCCGCCACCCGCGCCGCTCTACCAGCGACGAGAAATCGTCCCGGTACGGCGACCACAGATGGGTGTGGCAGCCCAGCGACGAGATTTCGGACACCCGCGTGCCGCACAGCCGCCACACCCAGAACTGCGGATAGGTCATGACGTGCCGTGTGCGCGTGGCCAGTGTCGGGTCGCGCATTTCCTGCCAGACGATGTGCTTGCCGAACGCGAAGCCGCGCTCCATCGCCGGCGTCGCGGTTTCGGAAAAGGCCGGGCAAATGCGCGCGAACGCCGCCTCGATGTCCGGAGGTACGCTTTCCTCGTAATCGAGGATCGGCGCCGCGAGGTCGTCCTCGCCCAGCAGGGCGAAGGTACACCCGTGCGTCGTGATCATGATACCGTTCACATCGAACGACGCGACGGCCTCGCGCAGCACCGCCAGCATCCAGTCCAGCAACGCCGCGTCATCCAGAACGTGCAGCCCGTCCACCACCGGCCAGGCCGCGTGGGTGCGCCGTTCGGCCAGGATCGACCCGTCGGCACCGAACACCAGGAGCTTGGCGTTCGTCTTGCCGAAATCGAACACCGCCAGAGTCGGGTGCGTGACCGGCGGGGCGTCCGGCGGCGTCACGTCTTGTCACCCGCGCGCGGGGCGACCAGTACCGCCACGCCCGCATCTTCAAGGATACGCACATCGTCATCCTGCACGCCGTCATCGGTGATGAGGGTGGAAATCCGGTCGATCGGACATGAGAGAAAGCGTGCCCGGACCGCCAGCTTGCGGCTGTCGGCCAGCACGATCACATCGTCGGCGCGTTCCAGCATCGGGGCCGTCGCCTTCGGCAGCAGCGGGTGCGATTCCATCACGCCCTCCGGCCCGACGCCCTGCGCGCCCAGAAACAGGCGCGAGGCGAAGAAATCCGGCGGCGGCGCCTTGGGATCGTACAGGATGCCCGGCTCGCGATGCAGCGCGCCGCCCGCCACCGAAAGCTGGCAGATGCCCTGGGTGCCCAGGGCCGCCGCCAGCGGCATCGAGTTGGTGTAGAGCCCGATCGACCGCGCCGCGAGGCGAAGGCCCAATTGGTGGCAGGTCGATCCGCCCGCGACCATGACCATGTCCCCGTCGCGGCAGAGTCCCTCGGCCATCGCGGCGATCGCGCGCTTGGCGTCGACCGCGAGGTCGCTGCTCTGCGCGAAAGGCAGGGCGTGCGTCCGCGCCGCGGCGGTCAGGGACGCCACGCCGCCGAAGACCTTGCGCGCCTCGCCGGCCTCGTGAAGCTTTTCGATGTCGCGGCGAATGGTGGCCGGCGACACGCTCAGCATGTCGATCAGTTCCCGCACGGTCGCGAAGGGCCGCGTCTCGAGCATGGTGATGATCTGGCGCTGGCGTTCGGTCTCGGTCACGGGGGCGCGTCCTGTGGAAATGTGGTGATTTGTTGTGTCTGGAGGCACGATTCTCCGGTTTTCCGGTCGGGTCAAGCTGAATTTGATTGACCTGCGCCAAATGATGATGTCATTCCATCTTTTGTGATTGAATTGCGTCAAGGAATGCCTGCATGTTGTCGCATGTTCGACCGGCTGAGGAGATCGACGCGCTGCGTGGGCTGTCCGCGCGCCTTGGCGCGGATCCCAGGCGCACCCAGGGGGCGGGGGGGAATATCTCGATCAAGGAGGACGGAACGCTGTGGATCAAGGCGTCCGGCACATGGCTCGCCCATGCGCTGGACCGGCCGATCCTGGTGCCGATCGCGCTGGCGCCTCTGCTGGAGGCCTACCGGCAAGGCCGGAAGGAGGCCGAAACGGCGGTCAGCTTCTTCATCGGCGGGGCGGGGGACGTGCCGCCGACGGGTGCGCCGGCCGCGTTGCGGCCGTCCATCGAAACGGCGGTCCATGCCGTGATTCCGTGGCGCGTCGTCATTCATCTGCATTGCGTGGAAACAATCGCTCATGCCGTGCGTACCGATGCGCATGACCGGCTGGCGGCGCGGCTGGACCGCCTGCCCGGCGTGCAGTGGACATTGGTGCCCTATGCCCGGCCGGGCGTGCCCCTGGCCCGCGCGATCGTCGCGGCGCGCCCGTTCGGCGAACGGGCGAATGTCCATGTGCTGGCCAATCACGGGCTGATCGTGTCCGCCGACACGGTCGCGGCGGCGGGGGCGCTGCTGGAGCGGGTGATCGCCGCCCTGGCCGTGGAGCCGCGCGTGGCCCCGGCGGCCGACCTTCCGGCCCTGGCCGCCCTGGCGGAGGGCTCGGCCTATCGCCTGCCGGACGATCCGGCCGTCCATGCCATCGCCCTCGACCCCGCCACGCTGGCGGTGGCGCACGGAGCGCCGCTCTATCCGGACCATGTGATCTTCCTGGGGGATCGGATCGACCTGCTGGATGCCGGCCGGCCCCCGGCCGCCGCCGGGTCCGCCTCCTTGTCTGGCGCCGCGCCGATGCAGGTGATGCCTGGCCGGGGGGTGCTGCTGCGGCGCGACGGCTGGACGGCGGGCATGGATGCGATGGCGCGGTGCCTGGCCGACGTGGCGTCGCGCCTGTCCCCCGGCGACCCGATCCGCCGCCTGGGCGGCGCGGAGATCCATGCCCTGACGCATTGGGAGGCGGAGACCTATCGGCAGGTCCTGAACGGGAGCATCCGGAATGCCTGACGCAGCAGCGGTCGCATTGGGGATCGACCTGGGCACGTCGGGCGTACGCGCGGCGGTGCTGGACGGAGCGGGGAACGTGCTGGCCGTGACGGGCACGCGTTTCGCGGGGCTGGGCGCGGCGGACGCGCCGTCCGTCTGGTGGCGGGCGCTGGCGCATACGCTGGACGCGCTCCAGGCCCGGCTGTCGTTGGGCGACGTACGGTCCGTCACCCTGGACGGCACGTCCGGCACGCTGGTCGCCATCGATGCCGCCGGGGCCGCGATCGGGCCCGCGTCGATGTATCACGCGCGGGCCGCCGATGACGCCGTGCCGGCGCGGATCGCGGCGATCGCGCCGCCCGGCAGCGCGGCGCGCGGCGTGGGCTCGCCGCTGGCGCGCGCCGTGGAATTGGCGCGCCGTCCCGGCGTGCGCGCCATCCTGCATCAGGCCGACTGGATCGCCGGCCGCCTGCGCGGGCGTTTCGATGCGACCGACGCCAACAACGCGCTCAAGACCGGCGGGGACCCGGATACGCTGGCCTGGCCGGACTGGGTGGCCGAGGCCGGATTGGCGCCGGCGCTGCTGCCGGCCATTCATCTGCCCGGCGCGGCGCTGGGGCCGGTGGGGGCCGAAGGGCTGGCGGCCGGCCTGCCGCCCGGCGCGGTCGTTCATGCGGGCACCACCGACGGGTGCGCATCGTTCCTGGCGACGGGGGCGGACCGGGCAGGGGACGCGGTGACGGCGCTGGGTTCCACCCTGGTCGTCAAGCTGCTGTCGGATGTGAGAATCGACGCTCCGCCCTATGGGATTTACAGCCACCGGATCGGCGGCCGCTATCTGGTGGGCGGGGCGTCCAACAGCGGGGGGGCGGTCCTGCTGGGCCTGTTCGGCGTCGACCGGCTGGCTGCCCTGACGGCGGGGCTTCGCCCCGACATGCCGACCGGACTGGACTATTATCCGCTGCTGCGCGCGGGAGAACGCTTTCCGGTCAGCGACCCGGCGTTCCAGCCGCGGCTGGAGCCGCGCCCGGCCGATGACGGGGTCTTCTTCCAGGGCGTGCTGGAGGGCATGGCGATGATCGAGGCGACGGGATACGCGCGGCTGGAGCAATTGGGGGCGACGGCGCTCCGTTCGGTCCGCACGGTCGGCGGCGGTGCGGCGAACGCGGGCTGGACCGCCTTGCGCCAGGCGCGGATCGGCGTGCCGTTCCTGCCCAGCCGGTCCGAGGACGCGTGCGTGGGCGCGGCGTTTCTCGGCCTGTACGGCGGCGCGGCCGCCCGCCTGCCGGATCAGGCGGCATGAGCGTGCGCGCGCTGACCGGGATCGCGGCCCTGGTCGGCGAATATGACGCGCTGTTCGTCGACCAATATGGCGTCCTGCATGATGGCGCGGCGCCCTATCCGGGTGTACGCCGCACGCTGGCCTGCCTGCGCGAGGCGGGCCAGCGTGTGTTGCTGCTGAGCAATTCGGGGCGGCCCGGTTCCTATAATGCGGAACGGCTGGCGCGGCTGGGGTTTGACCCCGGCCTGTACGAGACGATCGTGACCTCCGGCGACACGGCGCTGGCGCTGGCGCGCTCGGGCGATATCCCGGTGCAGGCGGGGATGCGCTGCCTGCTGATCGACAGCGGCGGACAGGACACGCATTTCTGCGACGCGCTGGGCCTGGTGGTGGATGCGACGCCCGCGCGGGCGGACCTGGTCGTGATCGCGGGAAGCCAGGGCGGCATGCGGACCGAGGAGCAGTACCGCGCGATGCTGGCCCCCCTGGCCCGACGCGGCGTCCGCGCGGTCTGCACCAATCCGGACCGGCGGATGCTGGTGCCCGGCGGGACGGCGTTCGGCGCGGGCCGCATCGCGGAACTGTACGAGGAGGAAGGCGGCATGGTGACCTGGATCGGCAAGCCCCACCGGGCCATCTACGCCCATGCCGCCCGGCTCTGCGGTGTGCCGCCCGAGCGCGTGCTGTGCGTCGGCGACAGCGTGGAACATGACATTGCGGGCGCGCTGGGGTTCGGTGCCCGCAGCGCGCTGGTCAGGACGGGCATCCTGGCCGACGCCACCCCGCAGCAGCTTGAAGCGGCGTTCGCCCGCCATGCGGCGCGGCCGGACTATATCCTGCCGGCCCTGGCCTGGTAGCGTGGGCGGCATCCCGCATGTCAGGCCGCGCCCTCGGCATGTTCCGCCGCCACCATCTGCGCGGCGATGAAGGCGCGCGCATGGCGGGCCAGGTCCGCGCCGTCTTCCCACAGGTTTCGCCAGACGCCCAGCGTGTGGGACAGATGCGGGTCCACGACGGCCGCGGAGAACGATTCGAAGGCGATCGGCCCGGTATAGGCAATGCGCCGCAGGGAACGGAAGACCGGGCCCCATGCGACGGTCCCGGTCCCCAGATAGCCGCGATGGCTTTCGCCCACGTGGAAATAGCCGATCCTGTCAGCGCATTTCTCGATCGCGTTCGAGGGGATGCCTTCCTCGATATTCATGTGATAGGTGTCGAGATGCACGCCGATCTCCGGCCGTCCGACCTTGTCGATGAAGGCGACCGCCTGCGCGCCGGTATTGATGAGGTTGCTTTCATAGCGGTTGACGACCTCCAGATGCAGCCGGATGCCGGCCTGGGCCGCGCGTTCGGCCAGGGCGCGCAGCACCTCGGCCGAATGCGCGATGCCGCGTTCGGTGGCGGGCCGGTCATATTTGCGCATGGCCGAGAAGATGACCCCCGCCAGGTCGGTGCCGCCCAGGTCGCGCAGGACCGACACGGCGTGATCCAGCAGCGCCGCACCCCGCTTTACTACCTGCGGGTCGTCGGACGAGATGTCGGTGTCGGCCGACAGCCCCAGCGATGCCGTCAGGCCGATCCCCGCCGCCTGCGCCGCGCGGCGCAGGGCGGCAACGGCGATCCCGTCCGGGCTGGACAGAGGCAGTTCCAGGAAATCGTATCCGGCCGCCGCCGTTTCATGCATGGCGCGCACGCCGTCGTCGGTGTCCCAGCGGCCGGACCAGACCGAGCCGTGGATGCCGATCCTGTTTGCAATGGTCTTCATGCTATCTTCCTTCTGCTGCGCGCGGCGGCGATCAGGCGTGGCAGGCGCCCGCGCACGAGGTTTTCGACCAACACGACCAGCACGAGGATCAGGCCCATCATGCCGGCCTGCAGGGTCGGGTTGAAATCGTTGTAGTTCAGGCCGTAATTGACCACTGCGATGGCGAGGGTGGCGATCGCGGTCCCGACGGGCGAGCCGTCGCCGCCGAAGATGCTGGCACCCCCCAGCACCACGATCGCGATGCTGATCAGGTTCGCTTCCGGCACGCCGTCGGGCGTCGCCGTGCCCAGCCGCGCCGCCGCGATCACCCCGGCCAGTCCGGACAGCGCGCCCGACAGCACATAGGTCGTCGCCCGCAGCCTGTTGACGTGTATGCCGGCCAGCCACGCCGCGGTGGCGTTCGTGCCGTTCAGGTACAGTGCGCGGCCGAACCGGCTGCGATGCTGGATCAGCACCAGGAGGCCGAGCAGCGGCAGGTAGAGGCACAGGATCTGGAACGGCACGCCCAGCACGCTGCCCTGTCCCATGGCCAGGAAGCGGGCGGGGGCGGCGGTCAGGTCGATGGTGTTGCCCCCCGATGCGATCAGCGCCAGGCCCGTGAACGCGAACATCGTGCCCAGCGTCGCGATGATGGGCGGGATCCGGAACCGCGTGATCGCGGCGGCATTGCATCCCCCCATCGCGGCGCCCGCCAGGACCCCGGCACAGACGCCCGCCGGCCAGGGCAGGCCGCGCATGATGAACAGGGCGGCCAGGATCTGCGCCAGTGCGGACATGGCGCCGACGCTGAGGTCGATGGCGCCGTCGCCCCCCGCAATCACCAGCCCCTGCCCGAAGGCGATGATGCCGAGCTCGACCGCGAACACCGCCATGCTCGACAGATTGTCGGCCGACAGGATGGTCGGGTTGCCGGCGGCGAAACCGCCCAGCACCAGGAGCGCGAAGAGACCCAGGATGAGGACCCGGCCGGAACGGAAGCCGCTCATGACACCACCTGCCGGGCGCGGCGGCCCTCGTTGACGCCCACGGACGCGAGAATGACGACGCCGAGCACGACGCCGCTCCAGAATGGCTGGATGTGCATCAGCACGATGGCGTCGCCGATCAGGCCCACGACCAGCGTGCCCAGGAACGTCCCGACCATGCCGCCGCGTCCGCCGGACAGTTCGGTGCCGCCCAGCACCACCGCCGCGATGACGCCCAGTTCGAAGCCGCCGCCGGTCGTGGTCTGGACGATGGGGGACTGCCCGAGCCGCATCAGCGCGCCCAGCCCCACGCAGGCGCCCAGCAGCGCGTAGGTCGCCCAGCGCAGCCGCCGCACGGGAATGCCGACCAGGCGGGCGGCTTCCTCGTTATTGCCGATCGCGAACAGCCGGCGGCCTGTGCGATGCACCCGCAGGAAGGCCGCCAGCACCGCCATGACGGCCAGCGCGATGACGGCGGCGCCCGGCAGCGGACCGAGATGGTCGGCCACGAAAAATCGCGTCAGCCCCGGCGGCAGCGCCGTGATCCACGCGCTGCCCATGATCAGGAACACGCCCATGCGAAAGATGCTGAGCGTGCCCAGCGTGCAGACGATCGGCGGCACGCGGCCGCACAGGATGATCAGGCCGTTGATCCAGCCCAGCACCGCGCCTGCCAGCACGAAGACCGGCACGACCACCGCGACGGGCCACCCCGCGACGAACAGCAATCCGCCGATCGCCGAGACCAGCCCGAGCATGGAGCCGACGGAGGCGTCGATTCCGCCGGTCAGGATCACCAGCGTCATGCCCGCGGCCGGCACGGCGGTGATGGCGCTGGTGACCATCAGCCCGTCCAGGTTGACGCGGGTCCAGAACCCGGCATGCGCGCCGAGGCTGACGGCCGCCACCACCAGCACGATGACGCCCAGCAACGCGGTTTCGCGCCGCGCCAGCAGCGCGCGCCAGGCGATCGGGACGCGCGCGGGGCGGTGCAGGGCGGGCGCGGCCCGTCCGATATTCAGGGCGGGAGTTTTCATGCCGCACGCTCCCGGCCCGTATGTTCGTGACCGGTCGTCGCGGCGCCGATCGCCGAGGCCAGAACCCGCTCGGCGGTCAGCGCGGCCCCCTGGACGCGATCGACCACGCGCCCCTGGCGCATCACGATCACGTCCTGGCTGACCGCCATCAGTTCCGCGAGGTCTGAGGTAATCACCACGATCGCCGTTCCCGCCTCGGCGAGCTGGCGGATGAAGCCGTGGATTTCCGCCTTGGTCGCCAGGTCGATGCCGCGCGTGGGCTCGTCCAGGATCAGCACGCGCAGCGCCTGCCCGGCCCAGCGCGCGAACAGTCCCTTCTGCTGGTTGCCGCCCGACAGCGTCCCGATCGCGGTCTCCGGCGTGCCGGCCTTGATCGCGAAACGGCGCATGACGGCTCGTGTCTCGGCCAGCAGGGCGGGGAAATCCAGCAGCCAGCCGCCATGCGACAAGCGGGCGAGGCCGGTGCAGGTCAGGTTGCTCTCCAGGCCCATCGGGGCGAAGATGCCCTGCTTCTTGCGGTCTTCCGGCAGGTATCCGATGCCCAGCGCCATCGCCTCCGCCGGGGAGCGGGGGCTGATCTCGCGCCCGTCCAGCACAATCCGGCCGCCGGCGGCCCGCAGCGCGCCGAATACCGTCATCGCGACCTCCGACCGTCCGGCGCCGACCAGCCCGTAGATGCCGGTGATGCGTCCGGCCGCCACGTCCCAGTCGACGTCGTGGAAATGACGGGGATGGCTGAGGCCCCGGATGGACAGGACCGGCGGCGTGGACGATGCCGCCGCTGCGGGCGGCCGTGCCGCTTCGCCGCCGTCCTGCCGGGTGCCGTCGTCCTGCCGGGTATCGTGGCGCCGGCCCATCATCAGGCGCAGCAGCAGGTCTTCGGTCACGTCGGAGGCGGCATAGTCCCCGGTCACGCGCCCATCCGTCAGCACGGTGACATGGTCGCCCAGGCGCGGCACCTCCTCCAGCCGATGCGTGATGTATACGATGGCGCGCCCGTCATCGCGGAGGCGATTGATGATGCCGACCAGCCTGTCGGTTTCGGCGCGCGACAGGATCGCCGTCGGTTCGTCGAAGACGATGACGCGGGCGTCCTGCACCAGCGCCTGCGCGATCAGAACCAGTTGCTGGTGCCCGAGCCCGAGATCCGCCATGGGCCGATGCAGCAGCGATTCCGCGAGATCGAGCGAGGACAGCCACGGCCGGACCGCCCCGAGCATGGCCTCGGTCCGCACCCGGCCGAAGCGATCGGTGATTTCGCAGCCGGCGAAGACGTTTTCCAGCACGCTCAGATGCGGGAAGATCATCGGCTCCTGGTAGACGGCGGTGATGCCGAGCGCTCGCGCATGCATCGGGTCCCGCAGCACGACCGGGGTGCCGTCGATCAGGATCTCGCCTTCCTCGGGGCGGACCGCGCCGGTCAACGTCTTGATCAGCGTCGATTTGCCGGCCCCGTTCTCGCCCAGCAGCACCAGGGTCCGCCCGGCCGCGATCACGGCGTCCACGCCCTTCAGGGCCCTGACGCCGCCAAAGGATTTCACGATCCCTCTCAGTTCGAGACGGTTCATGACGCACCTCAGAAATCCAGGGAAATGTTCTCTTTGGTGAAGATCATCGGCTGGCCCAGCAGCAGCGTCTTCGTCGTCGCGTCATACGCGATGGTGCCCAGCCCGGGCACGGCGTTCTGCGGATGCAGCGCCTTGTGCTGCAGAAGCTGCGTCAGGCCCCAGACCGTCAGGTATCCGAGATCGACCGGATTCCACAGGACCGCACTCTTGACGGTGCCGTTCAGCACGTAGGTCCGGATCGTGTTCGGGTCGTCGATGCCGGTCACGGCGACTTTTCCGGAGAGGCCGGCCTGCAGCACCGCCTGCGCCGCGCCCGGCGTCGCGGTGGTGTTGACGCCGATGATCCCTTTCAGCCCCGGATAGGCCGACAGGATCTGTGACGTGATCTCGGTCGCCTTGCTGATATCCTCGCCGGCATACTGGACGCTGACCAGCTCGAGCTTGGGATATTTGGCAGCCAGGTAGGATTTCATCAGGGAAATCCATAGATTCAGGTTGGTCGCGATCGGCCCTCCGGACACGAACGCAATCTGTCCTCCACCCTCGATCTGCGCGGCGAGCTGGTCGACCAGGGTGTGGGCGATGGCTTCGTCCGTGGCCTGCATGACCCGCAGCGACACGGCGTCGCCGTCCACCTGGCTGTCGGTCGAGGCGAAGGTGACGCCGCGTTCCCGGGCGTGGTTGGCCTGGGCCTGAAGGGCGGTCGGGCTGTTGGCGGCGACGGCCACGGCGTCCAGCTTGCGGTTGATCAGGCTCTGGACGATCTGCGCCTGCGCCGCGACCGACGATGTCGTCGGCCCCTGATAGACGATCCTGGCGTCGAACGCGCGGCCCCCCTTGAGGAATCCCTGCTGCATGGCGCTGAAATAGGGAATGCCGATCACCTTGGGCACGAAGCCGATCTGGAATGTTTCCGCACGGCCATGTGCCGGGGCCGCGCAGGATATCCCCGCCGCCGCCAGCGCCGCGATCACCGCCGAATGCTTCTTCACGATGTTGTCTCCTCGTGGCCCATGTCTGCGCATGGTTCCCACAGCGTTGAGACGGCGCCGCCCGATCGGGAGGGCACCGACAATCGGACGCTAACGAGGATTATTGATTATAGTCAATCATGACCCCTCCATATATGGCGTCAGCACGCCATAACGTGATCGAATGGGATCATAGATCGCGGGCGGGCTAGAGAGGGCCGTTGGATCGGATGTCGGGGCATTGTGGAGGTCGTGCGTCACCTGTTTCCTACCGGAGGCCACGGTTTTGGCCTTGGAAAACGAGGAACCGCTACGGTGGACCGGCCTGGAATGGCCGAACCATGGATGACCTGCGGCCAATGGAACAGCCGAATGCCAGCATCGATCGGCAGGTCAATAATCGAGGCAACGCACTGCGTGTACCGGCCCTTGGTGCGATCGCCCCTTAATTTAAGCGCATTTACCTTGGCTTGTTTCCTATTTAAGCCAAAGGGCTATTGTTTAAATAACGGAGGGGCGCCACATTCGGCTCATGGTCGAACTTATGCGCAATCCCCGGCTGGGCTGCTTCGTCGGAACGCCTGTTGCGGGCGAGATAGTGCGCGCCTTTGTGCCACCGCCGCTGCCCCCCGAGCCGTCGATCGACGTGCTGGGCCTTCTGGAACGGCTGAGTCTGGCGGAACACGCCTTGGGGCGTCTGGACGGCATCATAATGCTGCTGCCGCGCCAAGAACTGTTTCTCTATATGTATGTGCGCAATATGTATGTGCGCAAGGAAGCGGTCCTTTCGTCCCAGATCGAGGGCACTCAATCGACCGGATTCTGGAATATTCTCATCTGCCGGTCCGTGAGAAATTATGCTTTCAGAAGACCGAAAAGATTCCTTGGGTCCGGCAATTCGGCCAGCAGGTCGATCTCCGTATGAAAGTTCGTATCCTGCACCTTATCCCGCAAATATCGAAGTGCGGAGAAATCCTCTGTGGCGAATCCGACGGAATCAAAAATGGTGACCTCACACGCCGAGCGGCGGCCCGGATCTTCGCCGGCGACGACCTGCCAGAGTTCCGTCACCGGGAAGTCTTCCGCCATCTGCTGGATTTCGCCCTCAATGCGCGTCTGCTCGGGAAGTTCGACAAAAACGCGGCCACGGAGCAGGATTTCGGCCTGCAACTCGGTCTTGCCAGGGCAGTCTCCACCGACGGCATTGATATGAACACCAGCGCCGATCATGTTGTCGGACAGGATCGTGGCCTTGAGTTTGTCGGCAGTAATGGTCGTGATGATGTCGGCCCCCAGCACCGCATACTGGCTGCTCTCGGCCACTATGACGTCCAGACCGCTGTCTCGCATGTTCCGGCAAAATTTTAGGGTGGCTGCCGGGGCCAAGTCATAAACGCGCAAATGCGTGATGCCGAGAAGGGCCTTGAACGCTGTCGCCTGAAATTCCGATTGCGCGCCAAGTCCAATGATCGCCATAACCCTGCTGTCGGGACGCGCCAGATAACGTGCCGCGACAGCGGAGGTTGCCGCCGTTCGCAGGGCGGTCAGCAGGGTCATTTCAGAGAGTAGAAGAGGATAGCCGGAACGGACGTCGGACAGGACACCGAACGCCGTAACGGTCTGAAGCCCCTTATGGATGTTACTCGGATGGCCATTGACATATTTAAACCCATACAACATGTCATCGGCTGTGGGCATCAGTTCGATAACGCCTTCGCTGCTATGACTGGCCACGCGCGGCACCTTGTCAAACGCCGGCCAACGGCGAAAATCGTCCTCAATATATCCGGCAAGTTCGCTCAGGAACGTCTCGATACCGACGGAGCGGATTAGTGCGGTAAGATTCTCAACGCCGACATACTGAACCATGATATTTTCTTCCTCCCGATCAGAGATCAGGATGGTGCCTGCACGATCGGTCAGTTTGAATTGTCAATCTGTCAGTCTCAGGTCGAATATTCTTTCATATGGATAAGCGATTCCGATAATATTGACGTATGTACATTTATGATGCTCTCGATCGGAAGCTCATTTCACTCCTGCGTGAGGATGGACGCGCTCCGGTTGCGAAACTGGCCAGCATAACGGGTGTATCGCGTGCAACTGTCCAGTCGCGTCTGGATCGCCTGGTCGAAAATGGCACCATTCTGGGATTTACCGTTCGCGCGCGCGAACATCATGACGAAATCCGAGCGATCATGCTGATCGAAGTGGCCGGAAAATCCACGACTTCGGTCATACGATCCTTGCGGGCCATTCCTGAACTCTGCGCCCTGCATACGACAAATGGATCATGGGATCTCATTGCCGAAATCCGCACCGATACGCTGGGGAATTTTGACCGCGTTCTGCGCGAAGTCCGCATGACGGACGGTATCCTGAATTCTGAAACCAGCCTTATGCTGAGTACGATCTGAACGGCATGCTACCGGTACCGATTGCCGGTCATATCCATCGAATAAAAAAACCGGGACGAATGACCCCGGCTTCTCCATTCAATGTCGTCTCAGTGGCCGGCACCAGTTTGTTCTTCGGGACATTCGTCACTGCCGAAGCCTCGATACCTCGGTCGCCGTCAGGCTTTATAGCTCAACTGTATGCGTGCCAGATAACGATCGTTGACGACAGGCTGCTCGTATCGGGCTGAAGACGTGAGACGCGGCGTTTCCTCAACGCCCGCAGCGGCCACACCGCCCTGTTACGCTGGCTCGGCAAGCGGGTCGTGACACGGATCGAGTTCGAGGCGATCGGCACCTATCATCGGGATCTGGAGCGGCGCCTTGAGAAGACTGGCCTTCCCTTCGCCAAGGTCAACCTGCGACAGGCCCGTCGCTCCGCCGAGGCCACCGGGAAACTCGTAAAGACCGATCGGGTCGATGCCTTCATGCTGGCACGCTTCGGCGTGTTGCTCGAGCCCCAGTCCCGGCCCGCCCGGTCGAAGAACCTGGTGCAACTGCCCACGTTGGCGGGACGTCGTATTCTCTGCGTATTCCACGGATCGCGATCACCCATTGTGATCGCCAGCACCGTGGACGTGAGTGAATCGTCACGAGTGACGGTTGTCGCCGTGTCACTCCGCGTGCGGTTCGGTCAAGCCATAGTCCTCGGTCCGGCAGCGATGATAACCGGCCGGATCATGCTCAGAAAACTACAGACGAGTCGGTGCCATCCTGTTCTTTATCGGTTCAGCGTTGCTCCTGCGAAGCAAGCCGTGCCGCGCACCAGGCGGAGATCAGGACGAAGACTATGGAAATTACGGTCAGGCTTCTCAGGCCGCCATAATAGAGGAGCTGGCCCCCCGCCCAGGGAGCGACGGCGAGCCCCAGGCCGGCAATGAAGTTGATTTCGGCGACGACTTCGCCCGAGCGGTCCTGTCGCCCGACGACGGCGAACAGGACCGGCACGACGAATGTCCATGAAAACTTGAACAGCAAGGTGCCCACGACGAACGAGGGGACCCAGGGCCATAGCAGCAACAGCAGGCTCGCCGTCAGCAAACCATAACCGGTGAGCGTCAGGCTGCGATCGGAATAGGCGTCCTTGCCGAGCCAGATGGCTGCCGACGACCCCAGGATACCGAACGCGGCTGCCAGGCCCAGCATATATCCGCTGTGCTGTGCGTTGAACCCCGCCGCCAGTGCGAGTTGTCCGGAGAAGGTCCAGATTCCGCTGAGCCCGACATAGAACAGCAGCACGGCAAGACGGCGGATGATGACGTGCCGGCCCGATGTCGGAGATGGGTGGCTGGAGCCAGCGGCTTCGCGGAGCGTTCGGCCGGGCGGTAGGCGGGAGACCCCGAACAGGAGGAGCGTGAGAAGGCATGGCAGCAGCAGGAAATAGGCTGCGATGCCTGTATGCGTGAAGAGGGTAGGAAGAAAGACTAGGCCGAACGTGCCGGCGACGCACTGGCCCATGATGTAGACGCCGTAAGCCTGCCTCCCGCGCGGATGAATGTTGGCGTAGCTCATCGCCATGATGCCCATCAGTGCGTTGCCCGTGGCGGTCAGCAATCTCGCCGCCAGCAGGATATCGGGGTGATGCAGGCTCGCCAGGGCGAACAGGTTGCCGGCAATGGCGGTGAAAATGGCCGCGCGCAGGAGAAGGGGCCAGCCGAACTGGGGCAGCGCCTTGCGCCCGAACAGCCCCGCGAGGCAGTAGCCCGCGAATTCCAGCGAGAAGAAAAGCCCTGCCCGCCGGGCGTCGTAGCCCAGCTCTGCCATGAGCTGGGTTGCGAGCACCGGGGCGCACAGCAGACTGGCATTTGCCACGCCCGCGCATGCCGCGATCATGAGAAGGCCGGTGGCCGGTTTTTTTTCCTTCGCCGATGTCATCAGAAATCGGCCGTGACGTCGAAGCCGACATTGGCGGGGGCGGCGACCACGTCATGCACGTAGCTGCCGGCGGGCTGGGCGAAGAAGGTATTGAATTTCGAAAGGATGATGTAGCGATTGAGGACGTTGTTGCCGTAGAGAGACGCGGACCAGCGCTTTCCGCGATACATGACCTTGAGATCGAGCTGATTCCAGGACGGGATATTCAGGATGGGATCGGCCGATGTGGCGTGGGTGCCGACGTAGGTGCTGTTGACCCATCGGAAATTGGCCTGGAAAATCAGCGACCGCTCCCGGCCCAGCGGCAGGGTGTAGGCGCCTCGGATATCGGCGGTCCAGTCCGGCGTGCTGGGCAGCGCGCTTCCGGTCCGGACGACAGGGGCGAGACCGACGCCCGGGTGGATCACGTAATTCAGGAATTTCGACGGTGTGTAGGCGGCGTTGGCATTGATTTCGAACCGGGGCGTGACGTGCCAGTTCAGATTGGCCTCGAAGCCGGTGATCCGGCTTGCACCCGCGTTGGTGATGGCGTTTGAGGTGATGCCGTTGCGGACAACGGTGGACTGGACCTGCTGGTCGTGGATCTCGGTATCGAACCCGGCGAGGTCGATGTGAATGGCCTTCGTGAGTTGAGACTTGATGCCCATTTCGAAGGTCTGCGTCTTTTCGGGAAGGACCGGGCTGACGTCGGAGGGCACGACCGGGGCCTTCTGGTAGCTGCCGGATTTGTAGCCCTGCGCGTAGCGGAAATAGATGGAACTGCTCGACGCCAGGTCATAGCGCACCGTTGCCGACGGCAGGGCCTTGTGCCAGGCGCGCTGGCTGTTGACGCCCGCGTCGAAGGATGACCAAGAGCCCAGGCTGGAAATCGGCGCGCTGAGGACGTTGTTAGCGGGGATCACGTACCGCTCCAGTCCGTTGGCCGCAATATCTTCCCACACATAGCGCAGGCCGGCGTCGACGTGCAGGCGTGGGGTGATGGCGTAGCCGACCTCGCCATAGCCAGCGTAACCCGTTCGGCGGAGGGAGACGATCTGGGAATTCCATATGCCACTATACAGCGAGTTCTCCTGGTGATCGGGAGAGTCCAGATCGGAGAGGACGTAGAAACGGTTAGTGTATTCACGGTCCTTGTAAGCCGAAAAACCGACATTCCAGGTGAATTTTCCGGAATCGACCGAACTCAGCCGGAGTTCCTGCATCTTGGATTGCTGCTCGGAATAGAGTGCCTGGAGATTGTTCTGCAAGGCGGAATTGCCGACGAAATCGACCGGAACGTTCGAGTAGGCTTCCCGCCAGGAGGTGATCGACGAGATCTTCATGAAGGGAAAGGTATAGGACGCGACGAAGGCGGCGCCGTAATTCTCGCTATCGGCCTGATAGGCCAGGTCGCCGTTGAGGGTGTAGCATTTGCAGCTATCGAGCGGGCCCGAGCCGGCCTGATTGCCATTGTCGCGATGATAATCGCCGATCAGTCGCAGATCCAGGTTTTCGAGTGGCGCGTAGCGCAGTACCCCCCGGAAGCCGCCCTTCTGTTCCACGCCGGTATAGCGATTGAGGCTGACATGCGAGCCGTACTCGCTGACGAGGTCCTGGCCCGGGAAATAGGGATCGACCAGCGGCTGCTTGGATGTGCCGTTATTCTTTATGTAGCCATCCGAGTAACTGTAATCGGCGATCAGTGAGCCGTACAGGTTGCGGGCGATCCGCCCGCTGACATAGGCCTGGACCTTGCCGGTATTGAAGCTGTCATAGCCGACCTCGATCCGATGCACGGCCTGATCCGAAGGGGCGGCGGTCGTGATGCTGACGACGCCTGCCTCGGCATTGCGGGCGAACATCGTGTTCTGTGGTCCCTTGAAGACCTCGACGCGCAGCGGGTCCATGAAGCCGACATCGAAATTCAGCGCCGGCAGGTAGACGCCATCGACATAGGTGCCGGTCGCGGCTTCGAGCTGGGCATTGGTGCCAACACCGCGGATGACCAGCTGCTGGGATTCCGGTGTGGGGGAGAGGCTGCTGGTCGTCATGTACAGGCCCGGCGTCATGCCGAGCAGGTCGGTCATTTGCGTGACGTTGAGCTGTTTCAGTTCCGCCCCCGAATAGCTCGACACGGATTGCGGGACATGGACCAGTTGCCGTTGCCGACTCTGCCCCATGACGTTGATATCCTCCGCCGGCGTGGCGCCCGGAGCGGCTGCCTTCGGCTTCGCCGTCATGGCGCCGGCACCATTGGCGCGCACCGGCGTGGCGGGCGCCTTCTGGCGTGGTACGGCGTTGGGCGCCGACGAGAGATCCTCTGCCCAGGCAGTCTCGGCGGAAAGGCCCAGGGTGACGATCGCCAGCCCAAGGAAACAGGAACTCCGTTTCCATTTCTGTTTCAAAACAATATGGGCCATTGCATACTTCCTTATTCTTGTCGAAGTTTTCGTTGCGGGTACCGGAGGGTTGTTTCAGAAAATCGTCGCGTAGCGCCGGCACGACTCGTCGTCGGTCCAGTCCTGTATTTTATCGATCTCGCATTGTTTCGCGGACCGGATGCCCTCGACGAGTGCGCTGTCCAGCCAGCCTCGTACGATGGAATCGGCCATGAAGGCGTCCAGTGCCTCCCGCAGAGAGCCCGGCAGGCGCCGGATGCCCATTTGTCGGCGTGTGGCTTCGTCCATGCTGTCCGGGTCGCCAGGGCACAGGTCGGGTGTCGGCAGGCCGTGGCGCAGCCCCTCGATCCCCGCGCGGACCAGGGCGCCGAGTGCCCAGTACGGGCTGGCTGTGCCGTCCGGCGGGCGGAACTCGATATTGAAGAGCCTAGCCGTCGTGGCGGGGTCGGTGGCGGCGACGGGGCAGATCCTCAGAGCCGCTTCGCGGTTGTGCAGGCCGAAGCTGGCATAGGCGGAGCTCCAGTGATGGGCCTGCAGCCGCATGTAGGAAATGGCCGTGGGGGCGCAGAAGGCCATGAGTGCGGGCATGTGCCTCATGATCCCGGCGACGAATGCGCCGCAGCGTTCCGAAACGCCGGCCGGGTGCTGCGGATCGAACGTCACGAACCGGCCGTTCCTGTCTTTTAGGGAGAAATGGATGTGCATGCCGTTGCCGACGCCCTGCGGTGTCATCTTGGGGGTGAAGGTGGCCCTCAGCCCCGACAGGCGTGCGGCCTCCCGCGTGACTTCCCGGAACAGGACGGCCTTGTCGGCCGCCTGCAAGGCATCCCTGGGGGCGCAAGGGACCTCGTACTGATCCTGTCCGTATTCAGGCAGGATGATTTCGGGATCGACGCCCACATCGGCCAGGGCATCCACGAGAAGCCTCATGAAATCGTCGGCGCGGCGCATGGCCTGGAGAGAGAAGGCCGGCGCGTGGGCCCATGTCGCGCCGGTGACCTGGAATTCCGATTCGAAGGCGCAGAACAGGGAGAGGCCGAATTCGGTTTCCAGATCCTTCAGGGCCGCCCGGAGGAACGACCGGCCGCAGCCGTACCAGGGCTGGTGATCGAGTGTCGTGATGTCGCACAGCATACCCGCGAACGCACCCTCTCCCAGGCGGGTCGTCCGGTAGGCCGTGTCGGGATCGGGGCGCAGCCGGAGGTCTCCGACGCATCCCCAGGGATTGTCCGCGGCGATCTCGTCGAACGGTGTCAGCCCCAGATTGGCCGGTACCCAGCCGCACCCTTTCAGAACGGCGCGCTCGCGAAGGGGAAGGGGGAAGAAGCGCCCGCGTGTGATGCCGACCAGATCGTTGGTCAGAAGGGCGAACAGTCCGGTGGGATCCACGGATTGCCAGGGGGCTTGCGGGGTTTCAGACATCGGTTTCGATCTCCTCGATCCGGGCGAGGATGTCCGATGTACTGGTCACGACGCAGTACCCGCCAAATGCGCGCAACGCGGCATCGTGACGATCCTGGCTGTATGTGGCGCAGGCATCTTCGGCGAGAAGGACCCGATAGCCGCGATCGGCCGCGTCGCGGACCGCCATGTCAACGCACTGGTCGGTCAGTTGCCCCGCGATGACGAGATGATCGGTGCCGAGATTGCGCAGGATGTAGTCGATATTCGTGGAATTGAAGACGCCTGATGATGTCTTTGGAAGAACGATTTCGTCCTGGCGGGGGGTTAGTTCCGGGATGATGTCGCCGGCGGGATCGTCCGGTGCGATGTGGATCGGCGTCAGCTTGTGGTCGAGAGACCGGTCGCGACCGTCGGAACGCAGGCTGCGGATGATCGTATGCAGGACGTCCAGCCCGGCGTTGCGCGCGCCTTGCAGCAGGCGCTGCTGGTTCGGGACCGCCAGTGTCGCGTTGCGAGTGGTGAAATACGCGGCATCGTTCTTGTCGCAGGGGTGCATCCAAACGGTCTGCATATCGACCAGGAGCAGTGCCGTGCGTCCCGAACGCATCCGTGAATCACGATGAATCATCAGGATCTTTTCCATATAAGACGGGAATCGGCCACAGATTGCTGCCGGCTGTTCATGCCGTGGACGATGGCGCAGGGATTGGTACGATGTCAATATATTTTCGTTATAGACATCAAATTGGAAAATGTGTGATATCTTACATTATGTGGCGCGGCAGGATACTGGACCGATTCCGGTTCGGGTCGCTGCCTTCGATGGGAGAGGTCCGATGCGGGAGGTTTTCGAGACAGTCTGCGCTGTGATCGACGCAGAGCGGGATTGGGCGATCCGTCATACGCAGGCGATCGTCCGCATTCCTTCGGTCAATCCGAAATTCCAGCATCAAGAGGGTCTGAACCGCGAAGCGGAGGTGCAGGCCTATCTGGCCGCGCTGCTGGACGACATTGGACTGGGGACGCAACGCTACGATGTCTTCCCGGACCGTCCGAACCTGATCGCCAGCCTGCCGGGCGAGGATGAGACCTCGCTGATGCTGAACGGGCATATCGATGTGGTCCCGGCCGGCGAGGCTGCCCGCTGGTCCATGGACCCGTTTTCGGGTGATCTTCACGACGGACGCTTATGGGGACGCGGCGCCACGGACATGAAAAGCGGGGTCGTTGCCATGATCGCCGCATTGCGTGCCGTGCTCAAGGCGGGCGTGCGGCCGCGCGGGCGGGTTGATATCCATTGCGTGGTGGACGAGGAAGCCGGTGGCTTCGGTGCCATCGACGCGGCCGCGCGCTTCCCGAAATGCCGTGCCGGTATCATCACCGAGACGAGCTTCGGCCGCATCATGCCGGCCGAAGGCGGACTGGAATGGGTGCGGGTTGTCATTCCCGGCCGGGCTGCCCACTCTGCCTGGCGTTATACCTCGCTCTATCCGCAGGCGGACCGGGCGTTGCGCACGCCGGGCGTCAATGCGGTTGACCTGGCGGCGCGCTTCCTGATGGCACTGGGAGAACTGGAACGTGACTGGGCGATGACGAAGAGCCATCCGCTGATGCCGCCGGGCATGAATACGCTGCATGCCGGTGTCATTCGCGGGGGGGCCTTTCCCGGTCCGAACGGCGTGCCGACGATGATGGAGAACCCGGCGATCACGCCCGATTGCTGCGCCATCGATATCGACCTGAAATTCCTGCCCCACGAGCGGACGGCCGATATACGGGCCGCGTTTGAGGCGTTCATCCATCGTTTCGCCCAGAGCCATGACTGGTTGCGCGCGCATCCCCCGCAGGTGATCTGGGAACTCGGTGGCCTGCATTTCGAACCGATGAATACGCCAGTCGACCACCTGCTGGTACGTGCGCTGGCCGGGGGAAGAAGTGCACTGGGGCTGGAAACGGACGTGACCGGCTTTATCGCGGTGTCGGATGCGGCCCATTACGCGGCCCATGGTGTTCCCTGCGCGATTTACGGGTGTTCGGGCGACAATGCACATGGCATAGACGAACACGTCATTGTCGAAAGTATTACTGAGACGACTAAAGTTCTGGCTTACAGTATCATGGAACTATGTGGTCTTCAGGATAAATGAGCGGACGAGAACATGTCAATTCGGGACCAGTTGATCGCCCGGAGCGCCGACCTTACACGCTCCGAACTGAAAGTCGTTCAGATTCTGATCGATAATTATCCGCTGGCGGTGATGGGACCGATGTCGGCCCTGGCGCGGCAGGCGCATGTCAGCGATCCGACGGTGATGCGCGCGGTGGCCAAGCTTGGCTTCGACAGCTACCAGGAGATGAAGCAGGCGATGCTGGGCGAGTTGGATACCAGCCGCCTGTCCCCGTTGCACATGCTGCGGAGCAAGGATGCGGAGGCGTTTCGCTCCGATAATGTGCATAATCTGTTCATCGACGGGATTGTCGCCAACCTGACCGCCATGCGCGACAGCTATCTGCCGCCGACCTTTCGCGCGGCGATGGACCTGCTGGGGCGGCGGCGGCGCTATATCCATTGTCTGGGGGGCCGGTCGAGCAAACATCTGGCCGCGCTGTTGCGTGGCCACCTGATCCAGGCCCGGTCGGGTGTCTTTCATATAGATGGCGGGCCGGCCGATCTGGTCGACCTGCTGGCTGATTTTACGGAGAACGACACGCTCGCCGTCTTCGATTATCGGCGCTACCAGACCGATGTGGTGGAGTTCGCCAAGGCTGCGCGAGACCGCAAGGTGCGGATCGTTCTCTTTACCGACATGTGGCAATCGCCGATCGCGCATTTCGCTGACGTGACGCTGAGTGCGCCGATCGAGACGGTTTCGCCGTTCGACACACTGATCCCTGGGCTGGTGCAGATCGAAACGCTGCTGGCCGCCATGATGGCCGACCCGGAGTTCGGAGTGCGTGAACGGCTGGAAGACATCGAGAAGACGCGCGACAGGTACGGGATATTCTGATGCCGCCGAGTGGCATCGTGCATCCGGTCACCTGAAAAAGATCGTAAGGACAAAAATGGGCAAGAAATACCCGGCGGAAACGCATGACCAGTCGGCGGCCGAGGCCGTACAGATCGTCAATCCCGCGGGACGCTCACCCTATCTGCTTCTGTGCGAACATGCCTCGTCATTCATTCCGGCGGAATATGGTGAGCTGGGTCTGCCGCCTGATGAGCGGCTACGCCATATTGCCTGGGATATCGGTGCGCGGGAGGTCGCGTTGTCCCTTGCCGAGCATCTGGACGCCCCCCTCGTGCTGGGCAAGGTGTCCCGGTTGGTGATCGACCTCAATCGGCCCCTGCATAGCGACAGTTCCATCCCCGTATCCAGCGAGGTGACGGAGATTCCGGGCAATATGGCGCTCTCGCCCCACGCGCGGCAGGAGCGGCAAAGGCGCTGGTTCCATCCATTCCATGATCTGGTCGGCGAATGTCTCAATCGTCGCGCGGCGACTGGGCAACGGACGTTGCTTGTGGGGATTCACAGCTTCACGCCTGTCTTCAAGGGTGAGCGTAGGCCATGGCCGGCGGGTATTCTCTTCGGCCAGGCGGGCGCGTATGGGCGGGCGTTCATTCGTGCGCTTTCCGCCAGTTCCGGGAGCGAGGTAGCGGAAAACAATCCCTATCAGATCAAGGTGGACGAAGACTATGCCGTGCCGGTGCATGGTGATGCGCGCGGCATTCCGGCCTGTCTGGTGGAAATTCGCCAGGACCTGATCACTGAGTCCGCTGGCGCGCTCCAATGGTCCGGTTTTCTGGCGCACGCTGCGCGCGTGGTGCAGGACGAAGCGTTCTAACCCGGATATCTCACACGGATAGGCGCCGGGCTCTGAAATCGGAGAAAGTTATTGTTAGAAAAGGAAAATATTCGAACGAGATCGGAGACCCGATGCAAACCGAGTGTAGCGCAGGCCGTATGAAATATGGAGAGGTCTCCGGACGCAAGGTTGTTGCGGATTTTGGGGGTGGGACGATCATCTCGGACGCGGGCGCGCAGTTGCTCGGGGCGGCGGACCGGGCGCTCGGCTTGACGGAGCGTTTCGCCCGGTGTTTCACGGATGCCCGCGCCTCCCACCTTGTCGAGCATGATGTTCATTCACTGGTGCTACCGCGCGTTGCGGGGATTGCGCTGGGTTATGAGGATCTGGTCGACCATGATCATCTTCGGCATGGCCCAGTTCTGGCGACACTGGCCGGCTGAATCGGCGGCACACGGCCGCCTGCTGGTCACGCTGTATCTTTGCGTCAACGGCGTACTGCGCAAGCCGCTGCTCTATCTGAGCCTCTATCTCAAAACCCATCGCACCGACTATTATCGCCTGCTACAGGAAGTGCGCGAACGTGGCGCGTGGGAAGCTTGGCTCGACTTCTTCCTGACGGGCGTCGCGGACACTGCCAATCGGGCGTTCGACGCGGCCACCCGGATCGTCGAACTGTTCAAGCAAGACCGCGAGCGCATCACGGTGGAGAGCGACCGGGCCGGCTCGGCGCTGCGCATCCACGATCTGTTTCAGCAGAACCCGTATCTAAGTAAGCGTGAGCTGATCCCCACGCTTGCATTCCATCATTCTATGGGCTGGATTGGCTCAGTTCATGCCGCAGCATTTCTTGTATTTTTTGCCGGAGCCACAGGGGCAGGGCTCGTTTCTGCCGACCTTTGTCGACAGGGCTGGTGCGTTCGAGAAGTGGTCCATGGAATTTGACAGGCGCTCGGCATGGAGTGTCTGCACCCAGTCGGGGATGAGATCCGGCGCGGTCTCCGTCAGCAGGGCGCCGAGTTCATCGCTGCTGTCGGCTGGGGCATCGGTCATGGCGACGAGCTTGCGTAGACCGACAAGGGCCCGGAGCACCGCCTCGTCGGGATCGAGCAAAAAGCTGTCCCACGCTTCAGGCCGCAGCGTCATGGCGCGCTCGAACCCCTCGATCCACAGTTCCCAGAGTATTTCGTCATGCCTTGTGTCGATATCGAACAGAGGCGCATAACGCCCGCGATCGAGATCCCTTAGCACGGCGTTGTAATGGCGCAGGATCAACCGAGCATCGTTCTCGTGTTCGAGAACAGGATCCCCCTCCTCGTCGGGATCGAGCGCCACGGGCAGCCATTCGGAGGGCAGGATCATCTCAGGACAGACGATGACGCCGGCGAGGAACCCGTCCAGTTCGCTCAACAGCATGGCTGTCTCGAGCCGTGCGAGGACGCGTTCGAGTTGACGCAGATAGGGAGGGAGTCTTGTCTGTGGCGGCATGCTGCGTAGTAGCGCAGCATTCCCGGCAGCCAGGATCAAGCCTTTTCAGGCGGGTTTCTGCTTTGCCTGTGGCGACCAGTTCCAGGGTAAAAGTTCGTCGATCCGGTTGATCGGATGCCCACGCGCGAGGCGGTCGATTACATCAGCCATCCAGCGTTCCGGATTCAGCCCGTTGAGGGCTGCCGTGGTCAGGAGAGTATAGAAGATCGCGGCTCGCTCTCCACCCCGGTCCGATCCCAGAAACAGAAAATTCTTCCGTGTCACCGCAATATTTCTGAGACAACGTTCGGAGAAATTATTGTCGATGGAGAGGCGGCCGTCGAGCGTATAGGCGCACAGGCGATCCCAGCGCGTCAGAGCGTAACGGAACGCCTTGCCCAGAGCATATTTGCCGGAGACCCGTGCTTTCTGGGCCGTTGCCCAGGTATGGAAATCCTTCAGGATGGGAACTGCCCGGGCCTGCCGGACGGCCAGGCGCTGTTCCGGCGGCAGTCCTCCGATCTCACGTTCGATGTCATAGAGCAGACCGATCCGGGCCACAGCCTCTTCGGCCAAGGGGCCGGCTGTGTGGCGTAGACATCGAAAAAGTAGCGGCGCGCATGGGCCATGCAGGCCACCGGCCGGATCGGTGACGGCTTGCCGCCCTTGTTGCCAAACAGTTTTTCGTATCCCACATAGGCGTCCGAGTGCAGCCAGCCGGCATAATGCTCAAGATGGGTTCGAGGCCGCTCACCTTTGCGGTCGGCGCTGTAACAATACAACATCGCCGGCGGCTCGTTGCTTCCCCAGGTGGCGGGATCGTGGCCATAGCACCAGATCCGCGCTTCTTTCGTCTTTCCGCGCCCCGGCGCCAGCACCTTGATGGGGGTGTCGTCCGTCCACAGGACATCGCGGTTCATGACGTAGGCCTGGATGCGATCCCGCAGCGGTTCCAGCCACCACGCGCCGTGTCCGATCCAGTCGGCGAGCGTGCTGCGATCGATCTCCACGCCGTCGCGTGCGAGGATCGCCGACTGACGATGCAACGGCAGGCCGTCCCAGTATTTCGCGACAATCACGCTTGCAATCAGGCTGGCGGAGGCGCGCCCTTTCTCGATCGGTAAATCCGGCACAGGCGCCTGGAAAATCTTTTCGCACGAGCGGCAGGCCACGCGGGGGCGGACATAGCGCAAAACCTTCAGCGGCGCCGTGATCTTCTCCAGCACTTCCGTCACGTCCTCGCCGATGCGCACCAGGCGCTCGGGGTCGCATCGTCTACAGTCGCACACGACCGCCGGCGCCAGTTCGATCACTTCGCGCGGCAGGTGCTCGGGCAGCGGGCGGCGGATGGCCTTGCGGCGTGGCGTGGATGTCTCGCCCTTTTCGCGTTCCCGGGCCGCCCGTTCGGCACTGGCCTCGGCCAGCGTCTCCTCGAATTCGTCGAGCACCAGTTCGAGCTGGTCCATCTCCTTCTGGTGACGCTCGGATTTCTGCCCGTATTTCTGCCGCCGCATCAGGGCCAGCTGCTCCCGTGTGCGCTCGATCTGTAACTGCAGGGCCGTGCATTTGTCCTCCGCGCGGGCCAGAGCCTCACGGGTCGCCGCAAGTTCGGCACGTAACGCAGCCAATTCCTCAGCAGGATCTGTCGTGGGGTCGGACATGACCCGATCGTAAGGGAGGCAAGGGATCAGTACAAGAAAAACCGCATCATCACCCCACCACTTGCGGCCTTGCCGTCCAGGCCGTGGCGCGCCAGTCGATGGCTTCAACGAGCATCGCCATCTGACCCGTCGTCAGGGACACCGAGCCATCTTTGGCCTGGGGCCACACGAACTTCCCGGATTCAAGGCGTTTCATCGCAAGGCACATGCCCTGCCGATCCCAAAACAAAACTTTTATCGTGTCGCCTTTGCGCCCACGGAAAATGTAGATCGATCCATCGTGAGGATCCCGGCCCAATGTAGTCTGCACCTGCAACGCCAGGGAGTTGATCCCGCGTCTCATGTCTGTCACCCCGCAGGCCAGCCAGATCCTGACCTCTCCCGATGGCCAGATCATGGCCGTCCCAGGCCAAGAACCAGCCGACACACCGCGTCGGGATCAAACGTCGTGCCCGTCCGGATGCTGATGCCGTTCGGCAGAACAATCTCGACAGCCGCCACAGGCGACGACGCGCCCGGCTGCCGTGCCGTCATCGCCAAGCCCCCGACATGAACCGGCATAAATCCCTCGGCGGCAGGAAACATCATCAACTGCTTGCGCCATATATAAAGCTGGGCTTGCGCGATCCCATACTGTTCCGCGACAGCCCTGCGGCTTGCTCCCGGCGCAAAGGCCTCTTCGAGGATGCGAACCTTTTCCTGATCGCTCCAGCGACGACGACGGATGACGCGGCGCCGGATTTCAATTTCCTCGCGCGGTCCAGCCCCGTAAGAACTGGTCATATGACCGTCATTACGACCCGTCATATGACTATCAATAATACCAGTGGTAGTTGAAATATCTGGCTCGAAACCGTCGTTGCCAAAATCATCGTGTGTCATGACCGTCGCCCACCCTGCGGAAATCGACAGCATCATCCGCCCAGCAACCGAACAAATGCTATGTGGGGATCAGCTCACGCTTACGTATCTAACGGCCACCCAGCTCGTTCACCAGACGGGCCTGTCGGCCCCTACGGTCAATGCGGCGCTCGCTGATCTGGAGCGGTTCGACATCGTCGAAGAAGTCACCGGCCGCAAACGGGGCCGCGTATTCAGTTATCGGAGGTATCTCGCTATCCTGAGCGAGGGCACCGACCCGCTCCCCACAGAGGTGGCCCCGGAAAATCGGACAGGGTGATCAGGCCGGAACACCTCAAAATCCACTGTTCGGGAGAACGCTTCGTGCCTGCTCACCCGGCCCGCACAAACGGGCAAGTCATTCATCAACCTCAAAGAACCCAGGCTGTCTCATTCCACCCTCCCCAGTCAGGTAGTGAAGCGTGAAATTACAGAAATGCATTCACAAGTACTGGATTTTCCGAACTCTCCACCTTTGCTCATATACGTCGTTCGTAAGATTTGCCGTGCACCCTTCCGAATTAGCTACGTGCTTGTTGAACCAGTTGAATTAGACGCCTGAACCTCACCACCCATCAGTTTCATCCGGATGCCCATAATGGCGGCATTGGTTTGCGGAACTGGAGGAGCCTGACAATGCGCCGGACGCCGCGCGTGAACCAGGAGAGCCTGCTGCGGCTCATGTTCGCGGGTTGACGTCTGGGGCTTTTTTTCGTCCGCTGATGGATTGGTTTGTGCGTCGCACAGGCCGGTGGAGACGGCGAAATACAAAGCGATACTCATCACCAGCACCAACCGGCCGAGACGTTCGGGGGAACGCAACTGACTGTGTTCGAGACCGAAGCCGCGCGATTTGAAGTCGGAGAACATGGGCTCGATGCCCCATCGTGCGCTGTAATCCAGTGTTGTCAGGTAGCTGGGGGTGTCGGACATCGCAATGATCCACGGCTCGGCATGGCCGGGCGCGTTGATGATGCCGATATTGGTGACAATACGCCGATGGGTGAGCGCGACGTCGGTCAGATAGGGACGCTTGTCAGTGACATGTTCGGCCAGGGAGGTTTTGTGGCCGCCCGCGGCGACCCGCAGATTGGACCTCACGCGCAGCCGATAACCCCAGCCTCGGGCGATGGCGAACGCGATCAGATCCGGCGTGCCGTAGAACCGATCCGCCATCAGGCAAATCTCGGCCTGGGAAGGCAGCCAGCCGGCAACCGCTTGGAGCAGGTCCTTCTGAACAGCGAACCCGATCGCCCCTTCCGTCGCCTCGACCCGCCAGGCCAGCGGCAACGCGCGCTCGCCAAAACGCAGCGAGAGCATCAGGATCTGATGGCGGTCATTGGCCTTGGTCTGGTCCATGATCAGCACCACACGCCCGTCTTCGGCGGCCTTGGTGAGCACCTCGCGCGCAAACGGTTCCATGACTTCATCACAGACCACGAGGGGGTTGTCGATGAACCGAGCGATCCACTGGTAACGCATGTCCGCTCGTTCTGCCGCGCGCGGCAACGAAGCCGCCAACACCATCAGATTGGCGCTGCGAACGTCCAGCATGGTGGCGACAAGCAGCGCGAGTTTGTCACGCTGGGTCTTGCGCTGTCCAGGCAACCGACGCTGCAAATCCGCCGCAATGCCAGCCGCCATTTCCACAATAGCCGGGGTCATGCCAAATCCGCTCCTCACAAGGGCAGAATCCTTGAATCACAGCCAGATTCAGCACGTCAATCCAGACTCCATAAAAACTGATGGGTGGTGAGCGCCTGAACCGAGGCTACGACATCATCTATAGTGCTAGTGCTGTCGATCGGAGCCGTCATCACAATCTTGAATCCATCAGGATCTGTAATGATAATCTCTCTTGCATTCCAAGGTCGATCGAAGGGACCTTCGAACCGAGTGTCACCTAGGCGCAACAGTCGTTCAGCGACCTCATCAACACTTTCATTGAACAGCGCGAAAGTAAGAAATATTACCCCGTTGGGAACGCTTCCAGAAACCGAAGTCGGACGACTAACTAGCATAATATCGGCATATTTTGATAACCTAAGATGACAAAGGTGTTTTCCTCCATCAGCACTAGGCATCGTGAATACAAGACTAAAGCCGAGAGCTGTCTGATACCACTTAACCGACTTCTCGATGTCACTCACAGCCAACGTAGCAAACGCCGGCATACGGTAAAAATCTGCCACAGGACACCCCCCACTACCAAGGGGTGTAGAATGAAACAAAATTTTTGTTGCATCAAGGGATTATTTATTTCAACATAAACTATATATGTGAGATCAATATTTAAACTATAGTTGAGAAATTTTGCGAGCGCCGATTCCCCATTCATTCCAAGCTGCAATATAATTCATAAATACCAGTCCTTTGGACTCCCGCAGAGTGGTTCGGCAAGCACGTCGCCGCTCCCAGTTTTCAGGCCGTGGGAACGGAACTACTGGCCCGTCTTGTCGTACCATTATAGGTGCAGCGTACCGCATCTTCGGCCAGACGCGCCTTCAGCGCAGCGGTTTCAGTCTCGAGGGGCGGAAACGGCGGGCGGGACATTGGCGGACCTTCGGGTTCAGAACCTGACGAACAGGCAGGCTGTGGCGCCGCGTGCCTGCGTTTCGCGCCTGGCGGGACGTAGCGCAAGTCCCGCACGACAGCACACCAGGATCGCCGCCGGAGCCGTCTCGGGCCGATATCGAACGGCGGTGACGGTGTGTATGCAAGCCCGTGTTGAAAGGCCCGTGTCACCTCGGCCCCGACCGGAACGGTCAGCACGGAATCGATGCCCTCGTCACGCCGCTTGCCTGCCATGAACCATCCTGGCCGATACCGGTTATGCCAGCGGCTAAGCCGTCGAAACGGTGCAGACCAGGGCAGGGACCCGCCGGCCGCCATCGGCCCTTATGACGTCCGGTCAGACACACCCACCAGTGAACCACGCCGGATCACCCGGCCCTGGCGCCCGGACCTGAAGGCCATGCGGCCATCAGGTCCGCCATGGGCTTTACCCGCATCCACCGCCATGGGCTTGCCGACGTCATATCCGAATGGACGCCGGCGGGCCGCACATCTTGCGTGAATCTTGTCTGTCCGATTATATGCGAATGATTCGCATTATCATGGTGGTGCATGCTTCGGAAAATTCATCGCTGGATCGGGCTGGCCCTGATCCTGCCGTTCGCGTTGCAGGGTCTGACCGGGTTCCTGCTGGTGGTCCTGCCGCTGTTGCTGGCAGGCCGTCCCGCCGTTCCGGCCCCCGGGGCGACGACCGCGCCGGCGGGTGTCGGCGCCGAGGCCATGATCGCCGCCGCTCGCACCGCGTCCCCCGCCGGCACGCTGCCCCTGCGTTTCGACCCGCCACGCTGGCCGGGTGACAGCGCGGTCGTCGCCTTCGGTCGGGCCGGCGAGCGCCACCCTGAATTCGAGGTGATGGTCGACCCAACCCACGCCGCAATCCTGCGCACCCGCATCGTGCCGCATATCCTGCGCGTGCTGCACGATCTGCACGCCGACCTGCTGCTGCTGCCCTACGGCCAGCAGGCGACCGGCGTGATGGGCGTGCTGCTGAGCGTGATGGCCATTACCGGGCTGGTCCTGTGGTGGCCGCATCCGGCCTTGTGGGCATCGGGCAAATGGCGCCGCACGATCACCGTCTCCCCCCGGGCCAGGGGGTATCGCCTGTGGCGCGAAACTCATCTCAGCCTGGGCTTCTGGACGTTGGGGATGACGCTGTTCCTGGCCCTCAGCGGCACGATCCTGGCCTTCCCCTTCGCCCGCCCCCTCTTCGGCGTCCAGGGCGGCGACCGTCCGGCCCACACGCGCACGCACCATGCCGACCACACGCCCGCCGCCCCCGGCGAGCAGGGGCTGGACACCGCCATGGCCGCCGTGCGGGCCCAGATGCCCGACGCAATACTGACCTCGGCCCGCCTGGGCGCCCGCCCGGCCGAGCAATCCTTCACTATCATCCTGCCCCTCTACGGCCCCAACCGCCCGGCCACCGTGCGCTATGATGCCGATGCCGACACGGTGCGCTTCATCCGCGATCCTGGCCGGCAGCGCACGGGCGAACTGACCTTCATGTGGCTGCACAGGCTACACGAGGCCAAACTGGCCGGCCCCGCCGTCATCGCCGGCCTGTGGCGCACCGCCGTCGGCCTCGCCGGCGCCGCCCTGTTCTTCTTCTCGCTCTCCGGCGGCGTCATGTGGGACATGCGCCGCCGCGCCGCCGCCCGCCCGGCCCGGGTAACTGCCGTGCCGGACGCCTCCGGCACCCCAGACTGAACCGCCCCGGGATTGGCGGGGACCGGTTTGGGCAAATTACGCGGCGATAGGAAGTAGCCGCCTTTATCGAAGCCGCCGCCACGGCGAAGAAGTAAAGGGCACAGGCCGGGCCCGGCGCCCGGCCGGCTTTCCCACCATGGCTTCAAACGTCGGTCTTGCGCGCCCCGGCCTGGATCTCAGCGATGATCCCCGCGACGGTGGCGCGCAGCCAACGATGGGCCGGATCATGGCGATAACGCACATGCCAAGCCATCTCGACCGGAAAGCTGCCCAGATCGACCGGCGCGGGCAACACCCGCAGCCTTGGATCATGTGCCAGCCTGCGGCAGATCAACGCGGGCAGTGTGGCGCAGTAATCGGTGACGGCCACCATTTCGGCCACGGCAAAGAAATTGGTGACAGACAATGCCACGTCGCGCTTCAGTCGCTGCTGCGCCAGGGCCTGAAACAGCCCTGCGCGCAGGCGTCCCGGCGGCACAACATTGACATGACGCAGCGCCTCGAACTGGGCCCGCGACATGGTCTCGCCAATGCCTGGGTGGCCGGTACGCACAACGCAGGCCAGCCCCTCATCCATCAGATGCTGCACCACCAGATTGTCGGGCGGATCGGTGATGCGCCCCAGCACCATCGCCGTGGTGCCCGAGGTGACGCCGGTCTCGGCCAGATCGCTGCCATAGGGTGTCAGCCGCAAACGGATGCCCGGGGCGATGCTCTGCAAACGCGCCACGATCGCGGGCACCAGCACGAATTCGGCATAGCCGTTGGGGGCGATGGTGAAATGCCGCTCAGCGGTGGCGGGGTCGAACTCCTGCTGGCCCAACACGGCATCGTCCAGCCTTGCCAGCGCCTCGGCGATCACCGGGGCCAGTTCCAGCGCGATCGGCGTGGGCTGGATGCCATAGCGCTCGCGGATAAACAGCGGGTCCTGCAGCATGGCGCGCAGCCGGGCGAGCGCGTTGGAGATCGCCGGTTGAGTCATGCCCAGCCTTTCGGCGGCGCGGGTGACGCTCTTTTCCTCGAAGAGGGCGACGAAGATCGGCAGCAAGTTCAGGTCATAGCGCATCACTTATAATGCCATGATGATATCTGAAATAACAGAAATAAAGTTCTGGAATGTGTTGGAAGCGAGCATTCTGGCTGCGTCAACAATGACACGCAGCATCGGAGGCTGACATGACCAAGGGTAAAGTTCTCGTCGTCGGGTCCAACGCCACGCGGATCGAAGTCCAGGGCGGCTGGGGCAACACCGGCCAGTATCTCAACGAAACCGTGGTGCCCGCCATGGCCATTCTGGCTGCGGGCTATGAGATCGTACTGGCCACACCGCAGGGCACCAAGCCGCACATCGATCCGGCCTCCGATTCCTCCCAGCATTTCGGGGGTGACGAAGTTGCTTATGCCGCGGCCAAAGCCTTCTGGGCCGAACATCCCGCGATGAATGCGGTGCGCAGCCTTCGCTCGGTGATCGAGGAAGGGCTGGAGAGTTACGCCGGGATCTTCGTGCCGGGCGGTCAAGCCCCGGTGGTCGATCTGATGCAGGACGCCGACTTGGGCACGATTCTGCGCCATGCCCATGGGCAAGCCAAGCCCACAGCCCTGCTCTGCCACGGCCCGATCGCCATCACCGCCGCCATGGACCAGGCCCCGGCCTTCCGTGCCTCACTGATCGTCGGGGACAAGGCGAAGGCACGGGACCTCGCCAAGGGCTGGCCCTATGCCGGTTACCGCATGACCGTCTTTTCGGCGAGCGAGGAGAAGGTGGTCGAGGACCATATCCTGCATGCCAAGATGCATTTCGACATGCCCTCGGCGCTTGAGGCAGCAGGCGGCGAGGTGATCACCAACAGCACCGATTTCGCACCCCATGTGGTCGAGGACCGCGAGCTGATCACCGGACAGAACCCGGCTTCTGACCATCAGATCGCCGCTCGCTTCGTGGCAGCGCTCAACCGGCATCTGGCCACCGCATGACCACCAGAATGACCGGCGGGGCGCTACGACAGCGCCCCGGCGATAATCCGCAGAACAAAGGAGCAGGCATCATGTCCAGTCACGTCAAAGTCATGGCGATTCTTAGCGCCCGCGAGGGCAAGGCGGCTGAGCTGCGCGCCCTGCTCGAAGGGCTCATCACCCCCAGTCGGGCCGAAAGCGGCAATCTGCGCTACGACCTGTGGATCGACCAGAATGACCCGGCCCGCTTCGTGCTGGACGAACTTTATGTCGATGCGAAGGCCAATGACGCCCATCGCGCAACGCCGCATTTCCAGCATTATCTCTCACGCGTCGGCGATCTGGCCGATCGCGTGGCTGTAGCCCTCACTCCGCTGCTCGTGGCCTGAAGAAAGGACAACACCCATGGCTCTCAAGGATATTCTGCCGAGCAAGCTCGGTTTCGGCGCCGCGCCCCTCGGCAACATGTTCCGCGACATTCCTGAGGCCGAGGCGCAAGCCACGGTGGAAGCGGCGTGGAACAACGGCATCCGCTATTTCGACAACGCCCCCTTCTATGGCGCCGGCCTGGCCGAAATCCGCATGGGCGAGGCGCTGGCCGACAAGCCGCGCGGCGATTATGTCATCAGCACCAAGGTGGGCCGTCTGATCCTCGACGAGATCGAGGATGTCAGTGCGCGCGATCTGGGCGAGAAGGGCGATGTCTTCCGCTACGGTCGCCCTAACCGCATCGTCAACGACTATTCAGAAGACGCCACGCTGCGCTCGATCGAGGACAGTCTGAAGCGCCTGCGCACCGATCATATCGACATCGTCTGGGTCCATGACGTCGCGCAGGATTTCTATGGCGATGCCTGGCTCGGCATGTTCGAAAGCGCGCGCAAAGGCGCCTTCAAGGTGCTCGACCGGCTGCGCGACGAGGGCGTCATCAAGGGCTGGGGCCTGGGCGTCAACCGCGTGGAGCCCATCGAGCTGCTGCTGGAGCTCGACGAGCCACGCCCCGACGGTTTCCTGCTGGCAGGGCGCTACACGCTGCTCGACCATGATCGCGCGCTGCAACGGCTGATGCCGATGGTGGCAGAGCGCGGTCTGGGGATCGTGGCGGGCGGCCCCAACTTCGAATATGCGCCCGCCACGCCCGAAATCCTGGCCAAGGTGGCGGCGATCAAGGCGCTGGCCGATGTCCATGGCATCAGCATGAAGGCCGCCGGACTGCAATTCGCGCTGGCCAATCCGGCAGTGGCGGCGGTGATCCCCGGCGCCAGCCGCCCGGGCCGCATCGCCGAGGACACCGCAGCGCTGGCGGAACAGGTGCCCAAGGATTTCTGGCGCGAATTGCGCAAGGCCGGTCTGGTCAATCCGCTCGCACCGCTGCCCGGCGGCGCCTGAATCACATCATAAGCAACAGGGATGGCGCGCGACCCCGGCTGCGCGCCATCACAGGAGAGAGCCATGCGCCAGTTCGATCCTGATAGCCTTCCCGCTGATCTGCGCGGCATCAATCCATTGGAAAAGATCTATCTGTTCGCCGCGCAACTGCGGATCAGCATTCCCGACGCCACCAACGCGTGCCGCAGACTGGTCAAGGACGACGAAAGATACGCAACCACGCTCGCTGGCTTCCACGTCATCGCACTCGTCGGATACATGTCCAAACACGCCACACAGATGATCCAATGTGCATAATACCCTCCAGGGGTAACCAAAGGCCGGGTCAGTTCTCGATGAAAAGCCCAGGTTAATTCTCAGTAGAAATTAACAGGCAGGATGTATAATGCTGTCCGCCGGCGTGACCCGGACTTTGATAGCCGAACAGCAAAATAGACCGATCGGCAGCTCCAGGCGCTATGGTCGGCAATGCTACAAGGTAAAGGCCGCATTCTTCCGGCACGCAACCGGGTGCCGGGCCGCTGGGCTGACATTTCTGATCCTGTCAAAGATGTTAAAGTTATCTGTGGTCGCAGCGCTTCACCCCTCGCCAACATACCACGGGGGCCTCGGCATGAAGCGTGCAACCAAGAAATCAATAAATGCTCTGGACTTTGCCGGTACGATAGTTCCGGCTGGTCTAACGGCATAGATGTTCGATCCTGTTGGAAGCCTCACATCGTCCAGCAACGAGATCAACCGCCCACTGGAGAGATCCGCTCCAAGCAGGAATTCGGGCAGTCTGGCAATCCCAATCCCGGCGAGACATGCCATATGCAAAGCTTCGACGCTGTTACATACGAACGAACCACCCGGTTTCATTTTTCTATTCTTCGTTCCGCGAAACTCCCATTCGTCGAACTTACTAGGAAAATTCAACTTCAGGCACACATGGTTCGCCAGATCCTGTGGCTGCGCCGGACGAGCATACTGCATGAGATATGCAGGAGACGCACAGATGATGCGGTCATTTGACGCCAATTTTCTGGCGATCAGGCCGGAATCGTTCAAAACGCCGCTTCTGACAGCGACGTCGACACGTTCCTCCTTTAGGTCGACAACTCTGTCCGTGAGCGTCAAATCGACAGCTACGTCAGGAAAGAGTTTCATAAAGTCAACGACCGCCGGAACGATTTGCTGTCTTCCAAATGCGTTCGAAACCGAGACGCGGAGTTGCCCCCGCGGCGTACCGGACGAATTAACAACAGCATCCTCAAGGCTTTCTATATTTTCAATTATTCGCTTTGCCTCATGAAAATATTGCTCCCCAGCCTCAGTAAGAGTCATGCCGCGTGTCGTTCTTATTATGAGCTGTGTTTTTAAACGCTCTTCCAGGCGCTTTACTCTCTTGCTGATCGCGGAGTGAGTCATCTTGAGATCTCGTGCGGCAGCGGAGAAGCCGCCGGTCGCGACCACCTTCACATAGATTGCCATGTCGGAGTGGTGGTCCATGTGCATCTCCACTTGTTCCTGGAATTCACAATAGCTGGAAAAAGATCACGAATACCATTTGATTTCAACCTAAGTGAAGATCGCGAAGCAGCTTCCCGATGCAACCATACGAGGAGATGATCATGCTCAATCAAAGCGTGACGAAATCGAATTGCACCGGCATTCAAGCTATCAATGAGAGGCTCTCCTGTCCGGCGACCATCGAGCCGGCCGACATGAGCGACCTTCGCCCCTATGGCAATCGGCATCAGATCGTTGAGGCGACGGCTGACGATAGCGAAGTCGTCATCACCTGGGAGGATGGCCACGTCAGCCGCTTCCACTACGGATGGTTGCGAGAAAATTGCCCCCATCCTTCCTCCCGGCATGTCAGAGCCCGGGAACGTATTGTCCGACCGCTCTCGATACCGGAATCTATCCGGCCGTTGGAAATCGCAATCGATGGAAGCGGTGCGCTGCTGGTTACGTGGGACGAGGCCGACAAGTCCGATTCGGCCGCGCACCATCAGAGCCGTTTTCATCCGGGGTGGCTGCGCGCGCATTGCTATACGTACACGCCAGCGCCCCCAAGCTCGGCCGAAAATGTCGCGACAATCCAGCCTGCATATCTCACTATGCCGGACGCGTCCTGGGATGAACTGATCGGCTCGGACGAAGCGTTCTACTACAAACGAATCGGCGTCGTGCGGGCGAGTAACTTCGGCTACATCTTCGACGTCCAATCGAAGGCAGATCCCAATAGCAACGCCTATACCTCGTTCTATCTTCCCTTCATACGGATATGCCGCACTATGAATTGCCGCCTGGTGTTCAGCTCCTCCATAGCATGGTGAACTCGGCCGAAGGAAAAAAATGAATAAGTACTTAAAGGTTGGAGTGATAGCCGCTGTAGCGGCAGCTTTCACTTGGTCGCTCAACTTCGTCGCACCATTTTTTATCGGAGATTACTCGCTTGGAGATTTGGCAGCTACGCGATTCGTATTCTCTGGAATGATAGGCGCCATAGTTCTTTTTCTGCATCGTGACCTGTGTCGCGGGCTGACAAAAGGAGACTGGATCGCAACGGCCGGTTTAGGTTTTATCGGATATGTCGGCTATTTCATTACGGTGATGGTTGCGGCAGTGTATGCTGGACCGATCATTCCACCAGCGTTCCTGGGGCTGGTCCCGATAGTCCTCGCTATCGCCGGGAATGCCTATAGTTCAAGCATTTCATGGACCGCGTTGCGGCTTCCCTTCACGCTGGCTGTAATAGGTCTGTTGCTCGTCAACGCAAGTAGTCTGATCCAATTCAACGGTGAGTGGAATGCGTCGCACGTCATAGGAACGTGCTCCGCTATAGGAGCGGTCGCACTATGGACATGGTTTGGCATCGCCAATCAACGAGCATTGAGCAAGCGACCAAGTATGAATGCGTGGGTTTGGACGGCAATGATGATGATTGGTGGGAGCATTGAAACCCTGCTCTTCCTGCCAATCGGCCATGGTCTCGGCCTCTTCAATGCTCAAAATCTTGGCTTCGGCTCAGTGGCAATTGCTCATCTATATCTACCTGCGTTCATGTTGGCAATTATTGCATCAATCGGAGGCGCTTGGGCTTGGACTGTTGCTTCACAGCGGCTACCCATGGCGCTTGCGGGCCAACTACTGACAACCGAGATGGTGTTCGCTACCTGCTTCGGCTTGCTGGTCCATTTAAGATGGCCGGAGCCGTTTGAAGTTCTGGGCATCGCACTGCTCCTTTATGGTGTGGTGAAGGCGGTCGGAGCATTTCACAGCACCGCAAAATCATCATCGCATGATGATGAAAAGATCTTGGGCTGCTCCAGCACGCGCGCATGCGGTTAAATGCGGACAAATAAAGTGCCATCTGAAATATTCATTCGCATCCATTTTGCCGCGTGGTTGCGTGTGAGTATGGCAGCTTTCGAAAGGCAGATTTAGACTTCTTTATATCCTAAACGACGCATTTCCCGACGAATATAGTCCTCCAGAACGCGGTAGATTACATAACCGCGTTCGTGCCAAAAGACCATTCCGGGCGCATCTTCTTGCAGATGCCAGAGATGTAATCGCCCGCCAATAATTCTTAAGGCCGGAGACAAACGGGGAATCACAAAAAAAGTCCCGTCCGTTTCCGGCGGGGCCCTGTTTCGGTGATGGCGATATCTACCGCATACGACCAATGCACGATCCACCAAAGGTGGTCGTCGTCGTCGTGAGCAGCGCGGGTTTGCAGTTCGCCATACGCGGCCGGGAACACGAAACAGATTAGGTCATCAACCACCTCGGTATGGGACAGGGCGCTGCAGGAACCGGCGATCATCGGCCTCCCGCACCGCACCATCACGATGGCATGATCATGTTCCTTATTGCAATTGAGAGTCATTCTTAATATTGAGGTCGAGAAGCAAGGCACCCGCAAAGGAGCAGGCCGATGACCATCACGCTCGCATATGATCCGTTCGCCAACGAGGCTGCCGCCAAAACCGTCGGTGCGGTCCGGCATGCTTTCCATGGGTCGCGGACCTGCCTCCTGTCGGAGCGGAAAATCACCGTCTGGGAGAGCGAGCTGGCAGTGATCGGCGCGCGCTTCCGCAGCGCTCATGCGGCAATGCTGGAATGGCAGGGCGCGGGGCTGGTCGTGGCGCAACCTGGCGCAGTCGAAACCACGCGCCATGAGCGTCGCCTGCTGCAGGCGACGGGCGCGGCGCAGGATGAAGAGGACGGGCTGGTGGATAATTTCCTGTGCAAGCTTGCCCCTCATCCGCGCGTGCGCACGGTCCTGGCGCAAGCCGTCACGACGCTGGCGAGCAGTCTTGCGGGGTGCGGACACTGGCTGTCGGCGCCGCCGCTGCCGGCCCCGGCCTTGCGCCTCATGCGTCTGCGCGGCGCCGATCCGGCCGGTCTGACGGTCGCCTGGCCGGTTTCGGACAATAGGGGTGTCAGATGGGCGGGGGATGCCCGGTGCGGCGTGCCGTCATGACGGGATCCGGCACAACTGCCCATAAGGCCGATCTGCCCGAGCTGGAACGGACCGTGCTCTGGTGCATCCGGGCCTGGATCACCAGCCTGTCCAACCACCCCGATCATGCGGACCGAATCCAGGCCATCTTCGAACGGCTCGGGTCGGACGGGCTCGCTCTCCAGCAATGGGAGGCGCATCAGGAAGCCTTTGATATCCTGACGCATCTTATGACGGACGTCGCCGCGCTGGATGCATGCGACCATCTCGCGCGGCCGGCGCTTGCGTTCTCGGCGGCGGCCACAGGCTCACGCACTATCGGAATGATGCCTATAGCTGCTCCATTCGGTTCGAAGATCAGGAAACTGGAAGTTCCGCAAAGCGGATTCGAATGCAAGCTGATGTGCGCTTACGCTGTCCGTCAACGTGGCATCGATATCAAAAACAATAATGTTTCTTTTTCTCGTCGAAACAATCCTCGATTATGATCAGATGGTATCAACAAGAAAGAGGGATCTCGTTTTATTGCGTCAATCGTTGGCAGGATGCGCTGTGGGGTGTTCGGGGCGAAGAAAACGGCCTGCCGTTGGCGCGCGGAGCAACTGGCCGTGCTGGACCGCGACTGCGCCGCGCGCCATGACCATGACGGGCCAGCCCGTGACGTGAAGGCCTTCATAGGGCGTATAGTCGATATTGCCCTGGAACAAATCGTTGGTGATCCTGACCTGTCGTGCCGGGTCCCACAGCACCAGGTCCGCGTCGCTGCCCGGGGCGATCGTGCCCTTGCGGGGATAGAGGCCGTAGCGCCGGGCAGGCGCCGTCGCGGTCAGGCGTACGAAATCGGTCAAGCTGATTCGGCCGCTATTGACACCGGTATGGAACAGAACCGGCATACGTGTTCCAAGCCCCGGCATTCCATTCGGGATCAGGGAAAAATCCGCGTCGCGGCCATGGCGCGCCTTGCCGTTCGATCCTTCGAACGTGTAGCCGCAATGGTCGGACGAGACGATGCCGATCACGCCCTCGCGCAGATATTTCCACATGCCGTCCTGATCGGCCTGCGTCCGGAGCGGCGGGCTGCAGATATATTTCGATCCTTCGAAGCCGTCCCGCTTCAGATCGTTTTCCGTCAATGCAAGGTAATGCGGGCAGGTTTCGGCGGAAACCTTGACGCCGCGGTGGCGGGCGCGCGCAATCTCCTCCGCGACCTCGGGGCAGGAGACGTGAAAGATCTGGATGGGATGGTCCACCAGTTCGCCCAGGGCCATGGCGCGATAGGTTGCCTCGCGCTCCAGTCCGGGTGGACGGGAGGTGGCATGGGCATGGGCGTCGGTCCGTCCGGCCGCAAGGTGGGCGTCGATCACGTGACGGATCGCGTCGTAATTCTCGCAATGTACCGAAACGATCAGGCCGCCGGCCTTCGCCGCGTCGAGAACGCGCAGGAACTGTCCGTCCGTGAGGTGGAAATCGTCATAGGTCATGAAGACCTTCAGCCCCGCGGCGCCCTGGCGGGCGATTTCGGGAATATCCTGTTCGATCGTGCCGGCATCGGTGCGGGTGACGATCTGGTGGATGGCGAAATCGACGCGCGAACGGCCTCCGCGCCGGCGGTAGGCCTCGAATTGCTCGACCATGCCGCGTCCGGGCACATGCGAGGCGAAACATACCACGCTTGTCGTCCCGCCCAGCAGGGCGGACGCGCTGGCGGACGCGAAATCGTCCTCGTGAACGGTACCGTCGGCCTCTTCCTGCTCGATATGGCAATGGCCGTCGATGCCGCCGGGCATGACCAGCAGACCGGTGGCGTCAATGACCTGGCGCCCGGACAGGCCTTGCCCGATCGTGCTGATCGTCTCGCCGGTGATGCCGATATCGGCGGTGAAGACATCGCCGGCCGTCACGATGGTGCCGTTGCGGATGACCACGTCGAAAGTCATGAGAAGGCTCCTGGCATTGGAAAGTCGGGGCAGGACACTGGATCAGGATCAGGACACTAGAGCCATATCCGTTCACACCGGTTCACGGATATGGCTCTAGCTTATTGTTTTGGGCGAGCATCTTTATCCGACCGGATGCGCCCATCCGGTCGGATGATGCTCTAGCCGCCGCGAAGAATGTCCATGCAGTCCGTCGCGACGTTGCGCAGATGGGTCAGCATGGCGGTCCTGGTGGCTTCGGCATCGCCTTCCAGCAGCATGTCGAGGATGGCCAGATGCTCGACGGTCGAGGCCGGTACGCGCCCCAGCGGATAGGTGACCTCGCACAGGCGCGTCAGCGTCCGCAGCTCGTCTATGGTCTTGGTCAGGACGATGTTGCCCGAGGCGCGGGCGAACATCAGATGGATCTGGTCATCCAGTTGCCAATGCGCGGCCGTCTGGTCGGGGCATTCCCCCAGGGCGATGACCTTGCCGCGCAGATCGACGATACGGCTGCGGTCGATCTTCCCGAAGGCCAGGTGGATCGCCTCGCTTTCCAGGACCTCGCGGATATGCATGCTCTGGAAGAACTCGGCGGCCGAGACGCGGCGGACGGCGAACGAGCGTGATCCCTGCTTGGTCAGAAGCCCCTCGGCGGCCAGGCGCATCAGGGCTTCGCGGACCGGGGTGCGGGAAATTTCGAGATGGTCGGCCAGCCGCCCCTCGACGACCGACATGCCGCCGGGCAGTTCCCGTTCCAGGATCATGCGCCGTATCTGCCCGTAGGCCAGTTCGGCCAGATTGAGTTCGCGTTCGGCTACCATGCTGTCAGTCACATTCCAGTTCCATTGCCAGCGCGCATTCTAGTGCCTGCGACAATTCCCGCCATTCCTGTTCGGACAGGACGTCCGCGGCCTTCTTCGTGCGGCAGGAGGACCATTTCTTGCGCATGACCAGGCAGGCCTTCAGGCGCAGCGTGGCCCGGCCGGCGGGCGGGCGGCCGTAAATCAGGTTCGCCAGGGGCTGGATGGCGGCATGAATCCGGCGGGCGGTGCCGAGGTCCCCGGCCTGGACGGCGGCCCACAATCTGCCGATGCTGCCGGGCAGGATGGCCGCGAGGCTGACGAGGCTGCCGGTCGTCCCGATGGCGAAGCAGGGCAGCAGATGCTCGTCGCCCGAGGCCATGACCTCGACATGGGGCGCCACGCGCGCCGCCAGCGTGCGGTGGCGGTCATAGGCGTTGGTCTCCCAGCTTCCTTCCTTGACCGCCACGATCCGGGGCAGCCGCAGCAATTGTTCCAGGATGGGCAGGGAATAGGCCATGCCGCCGCTGCCGACCGAGGACTGGTAGAGCATGACCGGCGCGTCCACGGCATCGCAGATGGCGCGGTGATGGGCGACGATCGCCTCGGCATCCTGCGAGACGGCCCAGGAGAAGGGAGGAAAGACCAGAAGGGCGTCCGCCCCCGCCGCGACCGCGTCCCGGGCATGCCGGCAGGCTTCGGCGACGTCCTCGGACAGCACCCCCGAGACGATGATCTTCTCCGCGCCGATCGCGCGCCGGGCGGTCTCGACGACGAGACGTTTCTCTTCGCGGTCCAGCAGGTGGTTCTCTCCGGCATGGCCGTTGCAGAGGATTCCCACGATGTCCGGCGTGGACGTGCAGTCCTTCAGGTGCCGGGCCAGGCCGGGCGCGTCGATGGTCCCGTCCTCGCGCAGGGGGAGCAGCGTCGCGGCGTAGACGCCCCGGAAGGGGGTCGCGGAAGCAGGGATCATGGCGTGTGTTCCGGAAGGCTGGGCGAGGGGGAAAACCGGCGGGGATCGAATGCGCCCAGGTCGGGCGCGCCGCCAAGGATGCGTTCGGCCAGCAGGCGGCCCATATACGGGCCGCTGGTGAAGCCGGAATGGACGCATCCGATCACGAACGCGTCGTCGCGGGCGGTCAGGGCGCCGATCAGCGGCATGGCATCGGGCGTTTCGGATTCGAGGCCGAGCCACACCCGCAGGATCTGCGCCTGGGCCAGGCGCGGAACGACATGCTGCGCCAGGCGCAGATTGCCGCGCAGGTTCTCGGGAATGACGCGGGTGCCGCCTTCATGGATATTGCCCTCGCCCTGCCATCCGCCGCCGATCAGGACGCTGCCGTTCGCGAATTGCTTGAGCGACAGCAGGCCGTTGGCGATGCTGACGACGCTGCCCATGACGCGCGGCATCGTTTCGGTCACGGCGAGCTGGTTGACCAGGCACCGGATGGGGATGGCGTGGCCGAACCAGCCCAGCATCTTCTCCAGCCACACGCCGCCCGCCAGCACGATGCGCCTGGCAGCCAGCGGGCGCGCATGTCCCGCGCAGTGGACGGCATATCCGCCGGCCGCGCCGTCCGGGACGATCGCCTCGACCGCGCGGTGCGCGAACAGCATCACGCCCGCCTGGGCCAGCGCCTGCGCATAGGCCCGCCCGACGCGGTAGGCGGGGATGTGCCCGTCCAGCGCGCAATAGGCCGCGGCCCGGACCGAGGGGTTGAGGCCGGGTTCGATCGCCGCGGCGCGAGACGGCGGGACGATGTCGATCGGCGCGCCCGCCTGCCGCCGGATCCGCGCGCGGGCGCGCAGCAAATCCTCCTCGGCTTCCGTGAAGGCCAGGGACAGGCCCGGGGCGGCCAGCGCGCCGACATCCGCCCCCAGCCAGTCCCGGCTGGCCAGCCACATTTCGCGGCCGCGCATGGCATGGGGGATCAGTTGCGCGCGCGTCATATGCAGGGTCAGCGTGCCGGCATTGACGCCGGACGCGGCCCGGAACAGGTCCTGCCGGTCCAGAAGGGCGACGCGCATGCCCCCGCGCGCCAGGAACAGCGCGGTGGTCGCGCCCATGACGCCGCCGCCGATGACCGCGACGTCCACGGAGCCGTCGGGCCAGTCCTGAAGCGCGGTCACAGCGGGGCAGCCTTCGGCAGCGGTATGTCCGAATAGGCGAACGTGCCGGTCAGCGCCGCGAGGGGCAGGGGAAAGAAGGGCATCCGGGGCGTAAAGCTGCCGGCCTCTTCGGGCGGCAGGCCGCACGACGCGGCCAGCAGGCCACGCGCGCCGTCCTCGCACATGCGGCCCTGGCACGGGCCCATGCCGCAGCGGGTCCAGGCCTTGAGCTGGTTGAGGTCGCGCGCGCCCGCGGCCACGGCCGCACGCAGCGCCGCCGCCTCCACCCGCTCGCAGCGGCAGACGATGGCGTCGTCCGCGATGGCGCGGGACAGCGATGCGGAGGCGTTGAGAAGCGGCAGCATCCTGCGCGACACATGCTCCTGCCGGCGCAGCAGCATGCGCGGCCGGCGCGTCAGGGACGCGAAATCCCGCTCGGCGATGGCCCCCTGGTCCAGCGCGACGGCGTGGCCGGTGATCAGGCCCCGCAGCCGGGCGACTGCCGCCCCGCGAATGCCCGCGGCGTCTCCGGTCGCATAGAGGCCCGTCCGGCTGGTGCGGCCCGACGGGTCCGTTTCCGGCTCCCAATAGCCGCCGGCCGCATCGAAGCGGTGACGCGCGCCCAGGGTGCGGGTCAGCAGGGTTGCGGGCTTCAGGCCGTGACCGCAGGCCACGGAATCCGCGCCGTAGTGGCGGACCGGCGTTCCCTGCCGTCCGGTCCCCGCGACCGTGCCCGCAATCGTGCCCGAAATCGTGATGGACAGTCCGTCTTCCTCCGGATGGACGGCGGCGATGCGGGCCTGATGATGGATCGGGATTCCGGCCAGGCGCAGGCGGGTCATCCACTGCGCGGCCAGGCGCAGGCGTGCCGGGTCCCATGCCAGGGTGGCGGCCAGCCGCAGCCAGTCGCCGCGCCGCCCCGAATCGATGACGGCCACGACCCGGCCGCCCAGTTCCATCACCTGATGGGCGACGGAAAAGAGCAGCGGCCCGGCGCCCGCGACGACGACGCGCCGGCCGGGCAGCGTCCCGCCGTTGCGCATCAGGATGCTGGCGCCCGCCAGCCCGATGACGCGCGGATCGGTCCAGCCCGGGAAGGGCAGGAAGCGTTCCGTCGCGCCATTCGCCACGACCAGGGCCCGGGCGCCGATCCGGTCGATCCCGTCCGGGCCGAGCAGGTCCAGTTCCATTCCGGGCGACGCGCCCCAGGCGCCCCAGACGCGGGTGGAAAAGCGTGTCCGGACGCTGGAGGCCGCCAGCAGGGCGCGCAGGCGGTCGCCGCCGGAAAATTCGTGATTGGGCGGCACATGCCGCCGCGCGTACGGCGTCGGCGCGCGATAGATCTGCCCCCCGGCCTGCGGCTGCTCGTCGACCAGGGTGACGGGCAGGCCGTGGCGGCTGATGGCCAGGGCCGCGGTCGCGCCGGCCACGCCGCCGCCGACCACGACCACGCCGCCGCGCTCAGGACGCGACATAGGGCGTGACCGTCATGTCCGGCCGCACCGGGGTGCTGCAGGCATAGGACAGGATGCCGTCGATCAGCACGCGGCATTCCTGGCAACTGCCCATGAAGCAGAAGGCGCCGCGCGGCGCGCCGTCGCGCGGGGAGGTGCCCAGGGCCACGATTCCCGCACGCCGCAGCACGGCGGCAAGAGGCTCGCCCTCGGCCCCCTGCACCGCGCGGCCTTCGAAGACGAAGCGGACGGAACGGCCTTCGTTTTCGCACGGGATCGGTTCGGGCAAGAAACTCTTCCTTGAAAGGGTTTTTGATCGTATACAGAGCGTATATGTTCATTAGAGCAGTGCCGCGGGGATCGCAATATCCAAGATGAGGAAAGCCCGAGACTTGAAACGGCGCGCGATTTGCATGGTCCTGGCCGCGACCGTCCTGCCGGCCCCGGCCGTGTTCGCCGGCCCGGCGGCCCGGGCGCGCGCGCTTGCCGACATCCGCGCCGGCGGCCATCTGAATATCGGCGTCAATCCGGCCCTTCCGCCGCTGGCGGACTACGATTCCCGTAATGCGCTCGAAGGATTCGACGTCGATGTCGGGACCGTGCTCGCGGCGCGCCTGGGGGTGGCGCCGCGTTTCGTCCCGGTTTCGTCGAGCGGGCGGATTCCCTATCTGATGGCCGGCAAGGTGGACGTGGTGCTGGGCGGCCTGACCCGCACGCCCGAGCGCGCGGCCGCCATCGCGTTTTCCACGCCGCTCTATGCCGAAACGTTCGCCATCGTCGCGCCGGCGGCGGCGCGGGTGCGCGGGTTCGACGACCTGGTGTCCGGCCGTGTCCGGATGGTCGAGGTCCGGGGCTCCACGGCGGTGGCGTTCCTGCGCGCGCACGCGCCGCGGGCGCCGGTCCTGCTGCTGGGCAGCTATCCGGACGCGGTGCGTGCCCTGGCGCAGGGGCGGGGCGACGCGATGGTGGACGTCATCGAATATGTCGGGCGCTTCCTGGCCGCCGAGCCCCAGGCCGACTGGACGATCCTGCGCGGCTTCGCCCCCGCCGCCGGCGCGGATTGCGTGGGGGTGGCCCAGTCCGACGCGGACCTGCTGCGCCAGGTCGACGCCACGCTGGCCGCCATGAGGCGGGACGGGACGATCGGGCGCATCTATCGCCGCTGGTTCGGCGTGCCCCCGGCGGCCCCAACGGGAACGGCGGAGACGACGGAGACGGCGCCATGACGGCGCTGCATTTCCAGCCGGTCCTGCAGCGCCTGCCGTTCCTGCTGGGGGGCGCCGCGACGACCGTCCTGCTGTCCGTCGCGTCCTTCGCCGCCGGCCTGGTCCTGGCCGCCGGCCTGGCGGTCCTGCGCGCGGAAGGGCGGGGGGCGGGACGGCGGCTCGGCATGGCCTACAGCACGATCATGACCAATACGCCGCAGCTTTCGCAGATCTTCGCGATCTTCTACTGCCTGCCGCTGCTGGGGGTCATGGTCTCGCCGTTCGCATCGGTCTTCATCGGCATGGCGCTGAATGCGGCGGCCTATCTCGCCGATATCCTGGCTGCGGGGCTGGGGCGGGTTCCGCCGCTCTATCACGACGCGGCGGCGGCGCTGGGGCTGACGCGCCGGCAGGCCTATCTGCGCGTCCTCTTTCCCCATGCGCTGCAGACGATGGCGCCGGCATTGGCCAATCATTTCCAGATCATGATCCTGGGCAGTTCGATGGCGTCCATCTTCGGGGTCGAGGACCTGACCGGCCGCGCCTACGACGTCGGCGCGACCACCTTCCGTATCCTCGAGGTGATGCTGGTGGCCGGGGCGCTGTACGCCCTGCTGTCCGTCGCCCTGACGGGAGCGTTCGCGCTGGGGCGCAGGATGTTCGAGGGCGCGGCATGATCGCCTTTTCCCACTATGACGTCGCGCTGCTGTCGCGCGCCCTGTGGATGACGCTGGTCCTGTCCGTCGCGGGCGGCGTGGCCGGCCTGGCCGGCGGGGTCGCGCTGGCCTGCCTGCGGATGGCGCGCGGACGGCTTCTCGCCCCCCTGCGCTGGCTGGCCGCGGGCTATGTGCAGGTGGTGCGGCGCGTCCCGTTCATCGTGACGCTGTATATCGTGTTCTTCCTGACGGGCATGGCCGGGCTGGACGTGTCGGGAACGACCGTGGCGCTCTGGGCCATCGGGCTGATCGCGGCGGGATATATCGCCGAGATCGTCCATGGCGGTCTCAATTCCGTTCCGGCCGACCAGATCGAGGCCGCCGTCACGCTCAACCTGCCCCTGCTGGCGCGCTGGCGCTACGTGATCGTGCCGCGGGCGTTGCCGGTGATCGTGCCGCCGGCCGTCGGCTATCTGGTGCTGTTCATCAAGGATACGGCCCTGGCGTCGCAGGTCGGCGTCCTGGAACTGAATCAGGCGGGGGTCATTCTCTCGAACCGCGGGCTGCCGACGGTGCAGGTCTTTCTGGCCGTGCTGGGCCTGTATTTCGCCATTTCCTATCCGCTGACCCGCCTCAGCCGCATGCTGGAGAAACGCCTTGCCATATCTTGACCTGCGGGGCGTGACGGTTCGCCATGGCGCGCACGACATCCTGCGCGATGTCGGGCTGCAGGTCGGGCGGGGCGAGATCGTCAGCCTGATCGGGCCGTCCGGTTCGGGGAAAAGCACGCTGCTGCGGGCGCTGATCGGGTTGCAGCCGGTCGTCGGCGGGTCGCTGACGCTGGATGGCGCGGTGATCGATATGACCGCCGCTTCGGCCGGCTGCGCCTTGCGCGCCCATGCGGCGATCGTGTTCCAGCAATTCGGCCTGTTCGACCATATGTCGGTCCTGCGCAACCTGACGCTGGCGCCGACCGTCGTCGCCGGGCGCTCCCGCGCCGAGGCCGGGGAGGCGGCGCGCCGGCTGCTGCGGACGCTGGGTCTGGCGGACAAGGCCGATACCCTGCCGTCGCGGCTTTCGGGCGGCCAGAAACAGCGCGTGGCGATCGCGCGCGCGCTTATGACCCGGCCCCGCCTGCTGCTGCTGGACGAGCCGACGTCGGCCCTCGATCCCCGCCTGGTGTCTGAGGTGACGGCCCTGCTGCGGGACCTGGCGCGTGGCGGCATGACGATCATCCAGGTCTCGCACGGGATGGACGCCGTCGCCGCCCTGTCCGACCGCATCGTGCTGCTGGAAGAGGGACAGGTCCGCGCCGTCGGCGCCGGGCCGCAGGCCGCGGCCGAGCCCCTGATCGCCGCTTTCATGAACGCCCATGGCTAGAGCATCATCCGATCAGATGGAATCATCTGATCGGATAAAGATGCTCGCCAAAACAATGATCTAGAGCCGTATCCGTGAACCAGTGTGAATGGATACGACTCTAGGCCGCCGCGCCGCCAGCCTAGCAAAGGAAAATATCGTGGAATTCCGAGGAACGTACACCGTCATGATCACGCCCTTCGACGGGCGGGGGCGCGTCGACGTGGCGGCGCTGCGGCGCTTCACCGACTGGCAGATCGCGCAGGGCATCCGCGGGCTGATCCCCCTGGGCTCGACGGGCGAGTTCCTGTCCCTGACCGACGACGAGCGCGCGCTGGTGGCCGAAACGGTGATCGGGCAGGCCGGGGGGCGGGTTCCGGTTTTCATCGGAACGGGCGCCGAGAATACGGATGACGTCATCCGCTACAGCCGCCAGGCCGAGGCGCTGGGCGCGGACGGCGTGATGATCATCCCGCCTTTCTATTCGACGCCGACCGATGACGAATTGTTCGTCCATTATCGCCGCGTTTCGGATGCGATCGGCCTGCCGATCATGCTCTACAACAATCCGGCGACCGCCAACGTGGACCTGCTGCCCGAGCTGGTGGCGCGGCTGAGCGCGATCGAGAATTGCCGCCTGATCAAGGAATCCACCATGGATGTCACGCGGGTGCGGGACATCATCCGCCTGTGCGGCGACCGGATGGCCGTGTTCGGCGGCATCATGGGTTTCGAAAGCTTCCTGGAGGGCGCCGTGGGGTGGGTCGCCGTGGCCTCGAACGTCGCGCCCGGCGCCATGAGCCGGATCTTCGAACTGTGCGACGGTTTTCGCGATATCGGCGCGGCGCGCGAGATCTATCGGCGCCACGTGCCGCTGATCCGCTTCGTGGGCGGCGGCGGCTATGTCGCGGGCACGAAGGCGCTGCTGAAGCATATGGGGCTCGATGTGGGGATGCCCCGTCCGCCGCGCCTGCCGCTGCCGCCCGCACAGGATGCGCAGGCGCTTGAGATCGTGCGCGATCTCGACTTGCGTTTCACCGGGGCATGAAGGCGGCGCGATCCGCCCGTGCCCGCGCCTGGATGGCGGTGCCGCTGCTGGCGGCGATCGCCCCCTGCCGCGCGGCCCCCTGCTGCGCGGCATCGTGTCCCGCGGTGCCCGGCCTTATCGCGCCGGGCCTCATCGCGCCGGGCCGCCTGACGATGGCGACGAATCCGACCCTTCCGCCGCTGCAATATATGAGCGTGGACGGAAAGCTGTCGGGCATGCGGATCGTGCTGGGGCGGGAGATCGCGCGCAGGCTCTGCCTGGAACCCGCCTTCCTCTCCACGTCCTTCGCCCAGTTGACGCTGGGCCTGCTGGAGCGGCGGTGGGACGTCATCGATACCGGCATGTTCTACACCCGCCAGCGGGCGACGCTGATGGAGATGGTGCCTTATGAAATCCAGGCCATCAGCGTCAGCGTGGCGGACGACGCGCCCATCGCCGTTCGCGGCGTCGGCGACCTGGCCGGCCGGTCGGTCGGCGTCGAGATGGGCGGGATCGAGGAACGCCATGCCCGCGACATCGACCGGACCCTGCGGGCGGCCGGAAAGCCCGGCCTGGACATCAAGACGTTCCAGAATGTCGGCATCGCCTTCGCGGCATTGCGCGCGCACCAGGTGTTCGCCGTCTTCTCGATCGACGCCGTGGCGAGGCGCGGCGCGGCGCAGGGCGGCGTGCGCCAGGACCTGCGCGGCCTCTACCCGACGCCCGTGGCGCTGGCCCTGCGCGACGCCGCGCTGGCCGACCGGGTCGCCGCGGTCCTGAACGCGATGAAGGACGACGGCACGCTCGCGCGGATCATGGCGCCCTATGGCGTCTCCCCGCTTCCCGGCAGGATCGAGGCGTCCGGCCCGGGCCGCCTCTCCGACCGCTACTGAACGACAGGGTATCCGACATGCAGGTCTGGAACTGGCACGGGTTCTTCACCTATCTTACCAGCCCCTATATCTTTCGCGGCGCGCTGGTCACGTTGTGGATGACCTTCGCGGCAATGGTGTTCGGCTGTCTTCTCGGGCTGGCGCTGGCGGTCATGAAACGGTCGCGGCGGCGCGTGCTGTCGGTTCCGGCGCGGTTCTATGTCTGGCTGTTCCGCGGCACGCCGCTGCTGGTGCAGTTGGTCGTGATCTATGCCGGGCTTCCGAAACTGGATATCCGGCTCAGCGTCACGGCCTGCGCGGTGATCGGCCTCAGCCTCAACGAGGCCGCCTATCTGGCCGAAATCATCCGGGCCGGGCTGAACGCCGTGCCGCCGGGCCAGATCGCCGCCGCGCGCGCGCTGGGCATGGATGAATGGCAGATTTCCAGCCGCATCGCGTTCCCGCAGGCCTTTCGCCTGATTATTCCGCCGCTGGGCAATTCGGTGAACGGCCTTCTGAAGACGACCAGCGTGACCTCGGTCATCTCGATGGAAGAGCTGATGCAGCGCAGCCAGATCCTGGTACAGGACCAGTTCATGGTGCTCGAACTCTTCTCGGTCGCCGCGCTGTATTATCTTTTCATGACCACGGCGTGGGATTTCCTGCAGCGCCATATCGAGCGCCATGCCGAACGGCCGTACCGCCGCCTGTCCGCGCCCGGTTCGGCCGACCTGCCGGATCTGGCCGCCGCCAGCCGGGACGCGCGGTGATGGGCGACGCAATCGCCTTCCGTTTCGAAGGGCGCACCCTGACGGCCCGGCCGGGGCAGAGCGTGACGGCCGCGCTGCTGGCGCAGGGTGTCGTCGCCCATCGCACGGCGCGCGACGGCACGCGGCGCGGGCCGCTCTGCGGGATCGGCGCCTGCCACGAATGCCTGCTGGAGATCGATGGCCGGCTGTCCCAGCGCGGCTGCATGACGGCGGTGCGCGCGGGCATGGAGGTCCGGCGCGCCGGGGCCCTGCCGGATGCCGGGGCCGCCGCGCCGCTGGGCAACATGCCCGACGCGATCGGCGTGGAGCGGTGCGACGTGCTGGTCGTCGGGGGCGGGCCGGCCGGGATCGTGGCGGCCCGCCTGATGGCGGCCGGGGGACTGGACGTGCTGCTGGTGGATGAGCGGCACGGGCCCGGCGGGCAATATTTCAAGCAGGATGCGGTCGGGACCCGCCCCCCCGACGCGCAGGCGCGCGACGGACGGGACGCGATCGCGGCGCTGAAGGACAGCGGTGCGCGGATCTGGACCGATACGCTGGTCTGGGGGGCTTTCCGCGAAGGGGTGGAGCTGCGCGTCGGCGTTCTTCGGCGGGGGCGGGTCGGCTATGTCATTCCCCGTCACGTCGTGATCGCGACCGGGGCGCAGGAGGCGCCGCGTCCGCGCCCCGGCTGGACGTTGCCCGGCGTCATGACGACCGGCGCGGCGCAGACCATGCTGCGGGCCTATGACAGTCCCCTGCCGGGCAGGATCGTGATCGCGGGGAACGGGCCGTTGAACCTGCAACTGGCCGACGAACTCGCCAAACGGGGTGCTGCGGTCGCGGCGTTGGTCGAGGCCGCCCCGCCCCCCTGGACGCGGCCCGCGCTGGCCGCCCGCCTGACCGCCGCCGGCCCGTCGCTCGCCGCGACGGGGGGACGGCATTTGTCCCGGCTGCGGGTTGCCGGCGTGCCCGTGCTCTGGAGCAGCCGCCTGGTCCGTATCGAAGGGGCGGGGCAGGCACAGGCCGCGATCGTCGCCGGACCGGACGGGCGCGAGCGCCGCCTGGACGCGGAGACCGTGTGCCTGGGGGACGGTTTCGTGCCGGCCAACGAACTGGCGCGTCTTCTCGGCTGCAGGCATCACGTGTCCGGCTGGCCCGTGCCGCATCCCGAGGCGGGGCGGACGGCGGACGGGGGGACCGACCGGGCGGACGTCTCGATCATCGGCGAGGCCGGACGGTTCGGCGGCGCCGCCATCGCGCAGGCGCAGGGCGCGCTGTGCGCCGGGCGTCTTCTGGCCCTGTTCGGGAAGACGGTCCCGGTGGCGGCGGGCCGCGCGGCACGGCGGCGCTTCCGGCAGGGGCGACGCTTTCAGGATTTGCTCTGGCGTCTCTACGCGCCGGTCGCGGACCTGCCGGCGCCGGCGGACGACACGATACTCTGCCGTTGCGAGGCCCTGTCGGCCGGCGGGATCCGCCAGCATTGCGCCCGCGACGCGGTGCAGGACATCGCAACGCTGAAGCGGGCGACCCGGGCCGGGATGGGGCGATGCCAGGGGCGGTTCTGCCAGGCCGCGCTGGCCGCCCTGGTGCCCGCCCCGACCGGCGAGATGGATTTCGCCGCGCCGCAGATGCCCCTGCGCCCGATCCCGCTGGCCGCCCTGGCGGTGGAAAAGCCCGAATGGCGCGGGCACCGGCGTGTGGACATCCCGTCCGCCCTGGCGGGGCAGGGGGCCGTGCCCCTGGTTTCGGCCGGCGTCCAGGTGACGGACGTGGTCGTGATCGGCGGGGGAATCGTCGGGCTGTTCGCGGCGCTGTTCCTGGCGCAGGCCGGGCGCCGCGTCGTCGTGCTGGAACGCGGGCGCCCGGGCGCCCTGGCGTCGGGCGGCAATGCCGGCAGTCTTCATGCCCAGCTCATGGCCTTCGACGACAGCGCGGGGGCGGACGGTCCGTCGCTGCCGGCACGGACGCTCGCCCTGCAGCGGGATTCCATCCGGATGTGGCAGTCCATGGCGCCGTTCTTCGACCGCGACCTGGAGATCAGGATCTGCGGCGGCCTGGCCGTGGCCGAAAGCGAAGCCGACATGGCGCGCCTGCGGGCGAAGGTGGCCGTCGAGCAGTCGCTGGGCGTGGCGTCCCGCATGGTGGACAGCCGCGAATTGCGGGCGATCGAGCCGGCGCTGGGGGCCGGATTCCTCGGAGGCGCCCATTGCGCGGAGGAAGGCAAGATCAACCCGATGGCGGCCACGCTGGCGGTCATGGCGCGGGCCAGGGAGGCAGGCGTTGCGATCCGGCCCCTGACGCCCGTCACGGCGATCACGCGGGAGACCAACGGATTCCGGATCGTCGCGGGCGGACAGGCCTGGTCGGCGGGCGCGGTCGTGAACGCGGCCGGTGCCTATGCCGGCGAAATCGCCGGCCTGGTCGGCCGGCGCCTGCCGGTCTTCGGCGCGCCGCTGCAGATGATCGTGACCGAACCGGTGGCCCCGCTGGTCGGGTCGCTGCTGGCCCATGCCAGCCGCCATCTGACGCTCAAGCAGGCCGCCAACGGCACGCTGCTGATCGGCGGGGGCTGGAGCGCCGGGCTGGATGCGGTGCACCGCCATCCGCGGCCGGTGCGGGAGAGTCTGGAAGGCAATCTCTGGGTGGCCCGCAGGTTGATCCCGGCGTTGGGAAACGTGCACGTGGTGCGGAGCTGGGCGGCCATGAACATCGATATCGACGGGGCGCCGATCCTGGGCGAAAGCCCGGATGTCCCCGGATTCTACAACGCCGTCACGGCCAATGGCGTCACGCTGGCGCCGGCCATGGGGCGCGGCGTCGCCGACATGGTGCTCGGCACCGGGCGGCGCGCGGATCTCGACATCTTTTCCCCTCTGCGCTTTCAGGGAGGCTCGGCATGATCGTCCTGGACAACGTGACGAAATCCTATGGCGGCTTTCGTGTCCTCAATGGCTGCTCGGCGACCATCCGGCAGGGAGAGGTCGTCGTGGTCTGCGGGCCGTCGGGCTCGGGGAAATCGACGCTGATCAAATGCATCAACGCGCTCGAACCCTTCGAGGGCGGACAGATCACGGTCGACGGCATGGCCGTCCGTTCGCCGGATGTCAGCCTGCCGGCCCTGCGCGCGAAGGCGGGCATGGTGTTCCAGAGCTTCGAGCTGTTTTCCCACCTGACGATCCTGGACAATGTCATGCTGGCCCCGCGCCTGGTGCAGAAGCGCCCCGCCAGGATGGTGCGCGACGACGGCATGCGCCTGCTGGCGCGCGTCGGGCTGGCGCAGCATGCGATGAAATATCCGATCGCCCTGTCCGGCGGGCAGCAGCAGCGCGTGGCGATCGCGCGGGCCCTGGCGATGCGTCCCTCCATCATGCTGTTCGACGAGCCGACTTCGGCCCTGGATCCCGAGATGGTCGGCGAGGTCCTGGCCGTCATGGGCGAACTGGCGCGCGAGGGCATGACCATGATGTGCGTGACCCATGAAATGGGGTTTGCCCGCCAGGTCGCGGACCGGATCCTGTTCGTGGACCGGGGCGAGATCGTCGATGATTGTTCCTCGGTGGATTTCTTCGCGGGAAGGTGCGGCCCGCGCGCGCAGGCGTTCCTGAACAGCGTCTGCTGACCACGTCCCCGGGCCGGCAGTGGCACGCAAAGGGGGGCATCCAAAATGGGACACACAAAAACGGTGCTGCGTCATTGTTCCGCTTTACGACTGAATTCGTACGGTATACAAATCGAATATACAAAGAAGACCGTGACGCGGATCCGAGCGAAAGACCTGCCGATGCCTCAGACTGTGAGTTCAGACTGTGAGTGACGAAAAAATCCCGCGCGACGGGATCGAACATGTCGTCGATCGCGATTTCGATACGCTGCAGGTCGCCTTCCTGCGCGAACTGGTGCGTGTTCCCTCGGACAATCCCCCGGGGGATTGCGCGCTGCATGGCCGCTTTGCCGCCGATCACCTGCAGGAACTGGGATTCGCGGTCGAACGGCACGCGGTGCCGGCGGACGTCCTGGCGCGCAGCGGGCTGCGCAGCGTTATCAACCTGATCGTGCGCCGGCGTTTCGGAAGCGGGGACGGCCCCGTCATCGCCCTGAACGCCCATGGCGACGTGGTGCCGCCCGGCGGCGGATGGACGCACGATCCCTATGGGGGGGTGATCGAGGACGGTCGGCTGTATGGACGGGGTGCCGCGGTCTCGAAATCCGATTTCGCGACCTATGCCTTTGCCCTGCGGGCCCTGAACGCCCACGCCGCCGGCCTGCAGGGGCAGGTGGAGCTGCATTTCACCTATGACGAGGAAACGGGCGGAAGCGCGGGGCCGGGCTGGCTGCTGGACCAGGGGCTGACGCGGCCGGATTACGTCATCAGCGCCGGTTTCACCTATGGGGTGATGATCGCCCATAACGGCAGCCTTCAGCTCGACGTGGCGTTCACGGGAAAATCCGCGCATTCCGCGTGGCCCGGCACGGGCTGCGACGCCATCCAGGCGGCCTGCCGTGTGATGGCGGCGCTGTATGCCCACCGGGAGGAACTGGCGCTTCGGACGTCTCCGGTTCCCGGTATCGACGCGCCCACCCTGGTGATCGGCACCATGGGCGGCGGCGTGGCGGCGAACGTCGTGCCGGAACAGGCCGCCTTTCGGGTGGAGCGGCGGATCCTGCCGCACGAGAATCCGGAAGAGGTGGAGCGCGAACTGCGCGACATCATCGCCCGGGCCGCGACGGTCGACGGCGTGACCTGCGCCGTGCGCCGCCATCTTCTGGCGCTTCCCCTGGTGCCCGAGGCCCGCCAGGCCCCTCTGGTCGCCGCGCTGCAGGACGCGGCCGAAGCCGTCATCGGCGAGCGGATCCCGGCGCAGGGCATGGCCCTGTTCACCGATGCCCGCCTCTACAGCAATGCCGGATGCCCGACCGTCCTGTACGGCGCGGGGCCGCGCCGCCTTCAGGATGCCAACGGCCACAGGGCGGACGAACACGTGGTCCTGGAAGACATGCGCCGGGCGACGAAAGTGGTGGCGCTGGCCCTGTGGCGGCTGCTGAGCCGCCAGGGGCTTACGCCGTAACGAACAACGAAACGAACAACGATCTGAAAACATCCTTCTGCGGACGGCGCCGCATTGAACCGGTGCCCTCCGCCTGGAACGCGGGTCCCCCACCGGGGCGGACCGATGGAGCCGACATGAACATCAGAAAGCTTGCGCTTTTTTCGACCATTCTGTCCTTCGGACTCTGGAACGGGGCGGCCGTCGCGGCGACTGCCGATGCGACCCGGTCCGCGCAGGCGTCCAAAAGGCAGGCACCCAGGAAACCGGCGCACGCGAAAAAGCCCGGACCGGCCCCGGTGCATTTCGCCGGCGGCGAGGAAGCCGTGATCGTGACCGGAACGCACGCGTCGCACCGGCAGGCGCGCCAGAGCACCAGCCCGATCACGGTTATTTCCGCCGCGACGCTGCGCCGGTCGGGCATGCTGAACCTCTCGGACGCCCTGACCCGGACCTATCCGTCGATCAATGTCAGCACGATGGGCAATGACGCGGGCGCACTGACGGCCGCCATCCGCATGCGCGGCCTGAACCCGAACGAGGTCCTGGTCCTGGTCGACGGCAAGCGTCGCCACACGACGGCGAACATCAATGCCGACGCAGGGCCGAATTTCGGATCGACGCCGGTCGATCTGAACATGATCCCCTCCAACATGATCGACCATATCGAGGTAATGGAGGACGGGGCCGCGGCGATGTACGGGTCCGACGCGATCGCGGGCGTGGTGAACATCATCACCAAGAAGCGCGATCACGGCCTGGACATCAGCACCCAGACCGGCGCGAATGCCTATAACGGCGACGGCTGGCAGTATCAGCTCAATGCCGATGGGGGCTTCAGGCTGGGCGATGACGGCTATATGCATATCGCCGCCCAGACCTATCATACCGACCATTTCGTGACGGACACGGTCGATCATCGCCTGTCGGGATACACGCCGCCCGGCGTGGCGAACGAGCTGTATACGGGATCTCTGAACGTTCCCAAAAATTCGAACAAGATCATGAGCACGCCGGAGGAGACGCGCGAGAATCTCGGCATCGATTTCGGCAAGTCGATTACGGACGACGTCCAGTTCTACGGGCAGGTCACCTATGCGCATCGCCATGCCGAGGCGTATGAGAATTATCGCCTGCCGTCGGGCACCAGCGCCAGCAATCCCGAACTCTTTCCCTACGGGTACTCGCCGCTCGAGACGATCGACGAGAACGACTATGCCGCCACGCTGGGCCTGAAGGGGAGCCATGTCTTCGGCTTCGACTGGGACCTGAGTTCGACCTGGGGCGAGGATCTGGACAAGGTCTCCACCCGGCATACGACCAACCCCAACATGTACGCGGCGACCGGCTATACGCCGACGACCGTCCGCAATGAGAATTTCCGCCTGGCGCAATGGACGAACAACCTGGATTTCAGAAGAAATTTCAAGATCTTCAACACGGTGCCGATGACGCTGGCCTTCGGCGGCGAGCAGCGGTTGGAACAATATACCGTGCTTGCGGGCGAACCCGCGTCCTATGAATATGGCGGCACGTCCGCCCTGGCGGGCCTGACGCCGCAGGATGCGGGGAAATGGAACCGCGACATCTGGGCCGCCTATCTGGACGGGGATTTCCATCCCACGCGGAAATGGGACCTCGATTTCGCCGGGCGTTTCGAACATTACACGGACGTGGGCAACACCGAGAACGGCAAGGTCTCGACGCGCTATGATTTCACCCGCCGCGTCGGGGTGCGTGCGACCATCAGCAACGGCTTCCGCGCCCCGACCATGGCCGAGCAGCATTACAGCGCGATCAATGTCGGTCCGACATCCGTGCTGGGGCTGCTGCCCGTCTCGTCGCCGGAAGCGGCGGCGACCGGCGCCTCGCCGCTGAAGCCGGAACGGTCCACCAGCGCCAGCGGCGGCATCGTCCTTGAACCGGTCAATGGATTCCATGTCGAGGCCGACGTCTACCAGATCAATATCCGCGACCGCGTGGTGCAGGGCGGCAACGTCACCGGCCCGGCGGCCGTCTCGGCGCTCGAGCAGATGGGGGTCTCGCTGCCGGCGCTGACCCAGCAGTCCGAGAACGCCGTTCAGACCTACTACTTTACGAACGGCGCCAGCACCCGGACGCAGGGCCTGGATATCAAGGCGGATTACCTGGTGCATCTGCACCGCTACGGCAATCTGTCCCTGTCGATGGCGCTGGACCTGAACCGTACCCGCCTGACGCATAATGGCCTGTCCGGCACGGGATCGCCGCTTCTCAATGCGCAGAACATCGGTTACCTGACGACGGGTTTCCCGCGCAGCAAGCTCATCCTGAATGCCTACTGGACCGTCGGCGCGTGGGACGTCAATCTGCGCCAGACCCGCTATGGCGAAACGACCGACATGATGACCTATCAGGACTGGACGCCTTCGGCCGCGACGTGCCCGGGCGGTGGCCAGTTGGAACAGTCCAGCGTCTGCTTCGCGCAGTTCAAGAATACGCCGCGCTGGCTGACGGATCTGGAGGTCGGGTATCGGATCAGCCCGCGCTGGCACGTCGCGGTCGGGGCGAACAATATCTTCAACGTGCGTCCGCGCAAGCTTCCGGGCGAACTGAACCAGCTCGGCGGGAACCCGTACGATACGTTCTCGTCGCAAGTGCCGATGACCGGCGGATATTACTACGGGCGCGTCAATTTCACCCTGTAGGACTCAGGACGGGGCGAAGCCGCCCCCTTGCATTCAATCCTCCCATGGTAGGGAATGACATGATGTTCGGACAGATTGACCCGCCGCACCGGCTGCTGATGGGCCCGGGGCCGGTGAACGTGCATCCGCGGGTGCTGCGCGCGATGGCGGCGGACATGCTGGGGCAGTTCGACCCGGAGATGACGGGGTATATGAACCAGACGATGGCGCTGTATCGTCATGTGTTCATGACGGAAAACCGCTGGACCTTCCTGGTTGACGGCACGGCGCGGGCGGGGATCGAGGCGGCGCTGGTCTCGCTGGTCGAACCGGGGGCGCGGCTGCTGGTGCTGCGCGCCGGTCGCTTCGGCCTGCTGCTGTCGGAAATCGCCGGGCGCATCGGCGCCGACATCCGCACCCTCGACATCCCCTGGGGCGAAGTCGCGACCCGCGGGCAGATCGAGGCCGCGATCGTCGAGCACCAGCCGCAAATCTTCGCGGCCATCCACGGCGACACCTCCACCACCATGGCGCAGCCGCTGGACGGGGTGGGGGACATCTGCCGCCGCCACGGCGTGCTGTCCTATGTCGACGCCACCGCCACCTTGGGCGGCATGGCGGTGGCGACCGATGCCTGGGGGGTGGATGTGGTGACGGGCGGCCTGCAGAAATGCATGGGCGGCCCGCCGGGCTCGGCGCCGATCACGATCTCGGACCGCGCGGCGGCGCACATCATGGCCCGCCGCCATGTCGAGGCCGGGATCCGCACCGCCGGCAGCCGCGACGGCGCGCGGCCGCGCATCGGCTCGAACTATTTCGACCTGGCGATGGTCATGGATTACTGGTCCGAGCAGCGGCTGAACCACCATACCGAGGCGACCTCCATGCTCTATGCGGCGCGCGAGGCGGCGCGGATCATGGTGGAAGAGGGGCTGGAGGCCCGCTTCGCCCGGCACCGCGCGGCCGGGGCGGCGATGGGCGCCGGGCTGCGCGCCATGGGGCTGGCCCTGTATGGCCAGGACGCGCATCGCATGACCAACGTCACCGGCGTGCACATCCCCGATTGCATCGACGGCGAGGCGGTGCGCACCCGCATGCGCGCGGAATTCGAAATCGAGATCGGCACCGCCTTCGGCCCCCTGGCGGGGAAGATCTGGCGCATCGGCGCCATGGGCTACAACGCCATGAAGCACAAGGTGCTCATCACCCTCGCCGCACTCGAGGCCTCCCTTCGCGCCGAGGGCTTCTCCCTCCCGCAAGGCAATGCTGTCGACGCCGCGCGCGCGTCCTACGACAAGGGGTAGCCTTCAAGGCGGGACGCCGCGGATTGACTCCGCGGCTTGACTCCACGGTCCGATCAGGAACAAAAAGGGAACATGAACGCGCCCGGCCTTGTCCGGGAGCCCTGACGGACCCGCGACATGACGCAACCCGACACGCGCCCGGCACTGGAGGCGCTACGTGCGCAGATCAGCCGCCTCGAAGGCCGGTCGGGGCGCGAGCGCGCCGTGCTGCCCTTCGGCGTCGGGGAGATCGATCGCCGGCTGCCCGGCGGCGGGCTGGCGCTGGGCGCGCTGCATGAGGTCGCGGGCGGCGGCGCCGATGCCCTGCATTGTGCCGCCGCCGGGCAGTTCGCCGCCGGCATCGCCGCGCGCGCCACGGGCAAGGTGCTGTGGATCGTCACCCGTGCCGATCTGTTCGCCCCGGCCCTGCAGCAGGCCGGCCTGTCCAGTGCGCGGGTGATCTTCGTGGAGGCCGGCACCGATCGTGACGGGCTGGCCTGTTTCGAGGAAGGGCTGCGCCATGGCGGACCGGGGGCGGTGGTGGCGGACGTGGCGCGGCTGACCATGCCCGCCTCGCGCCGCCTGCAACTGGCCGCCGAGACATCCGGGGCGCTGGGCATCGCGATCCGCCGCTGGCGCCGCCAGGCGGACGCGGCGGATTTCGGCCAGCCGACGGCGGCGGTGACGCGCTGGCGGGTGTCGGTCCTGCCTTCCGGGCCGTTGCCGGTGCCCGGGGTAGGGCGGGGACGCTGGCTGCTGGAACTGATGCGGGCGCGGGCCGGCGAGTCCGCCGCTTTCGAAGTGGAGGCCTGCGATGAGCGGGGAAGACTGGCTTTGCCCGGGGCGGCGGATCGTCTCGCTGTACCTGCCGCTCTGGGCGACCGACCGGGTGCGGCGGCATCTGGGCGAGGCCGCGCTTCCGCATGATGTCCCGCTGGTCCTGGCCGGACGGGAGAGAAGCCGGCGCGTCGTGCTGGCCGCCGATCTCGCCGCCCGGAAGCTCGGCCTGCGCGCCGGCATGCCGGTGGCCCAGGCCCAGGCGCTGGTGCCCGGCCTGACCGTGATGGACGCCCGGCCCGAGGCCGACCTGGCCGCGCTGGAGCGGCTGGCGCTGTGGCTGCAGCAGCGCATCGCGCCGATCGTCGCCCTCGATCGGCCGGACGGGCTGGTGCTGGACACCACCGGCGCCGATCACCTGCATGGCGGCGAGACGGTCATGCTGCGCGATATCGTCCGGCGGCTGGCCGCCTCGGGCGTGCATGCCCGCGCCGTGGCGGCCGGAACGCTCGGCGCGGCCCATGCGGTGGCCCGCACGACCCGGGATATGGCGGTGGTGGTGCCGGCCGGCGGCCTGCGCGACAGGATCGCCGATCTGCCGATCGCGGCGTTGCGCCTGCCCGAGAACATCGTTGCGGGCCTGGACAAGCTGGGGCTGCGCCGGATCGGCGACCTGGACCATGCGCCCCGCGCGCCGCTGGCCCTGCGTTTCGGGCCGGAGGTCGCCCTGCGCCTGGACCAGGCCCTCGGCCGCGTCGACGAACCCATCCTGCCGGTCCGTCCGGTCGATCCCGTTTCGGCCGCCCGCGCCTTTGCCGAGCCGATTGCGGCGGCCGAGACCATCGCGCGCGCGATCGGCACGCTGGTGCCGCCGCTCTGCTCCGGGCTGGAAGCGCGGGGGCTGGGGGTGCGGCGGCTCGACCTGCTGCTGCATCGGGTGGATCGTCGGGCCGAAGCCGTCCGGATCGCGACGGGCCGGCCCGTCCGCGACGCAGAACGCCTGGCCCGGTTGCTGTGCGAGAAGATCGAAACCATCGATCCGGGCTTCGGCATCGAGCGCATGGTGCTGACCGCCACGCTGACCGAGCCGATCGAAACCCGCCAGCATGTCTCCGCGCTGGTGGAGCAGGAGGACGCCGATCTTTCCGGCCTGATCGATATCCTGGCCAACCGGGTGGGGATGCGGGCGCTCTATCGCCTCGCCCCGGTGGAAAGCGACGTGCCCGAGCGGTCGGTCACGCGCGTCCCGGCTCTGGCGCCCGACGCCCGTGCGGAATGGCCCGGTTATTGGCCGCGCCCGATCCGGCTGCTGCCGCATCCCGAGCCGATCGGGACCATGGCGATGCTGCCGGATCACCCGCCGGCGTTCTTCGTCTGGCGGGGCGTGCGGCGGCGCGTCGCATGCGCCGACGGTCCGGAGCGGGTGTTCGGCGAATGGTGGCAGGGCGACGCCGAACTGGCCACGGTGCGGGATTATTTCCGCGTGGAAGACACGTCCGGCGCGCGGTTCTGGATCTATCGCGCCGGCGACGGCGAGCATGGCGAGAGCGGTTCGCAGCGCTGGTTCCTGCATGGGATCTTCGGATGACGCGCTATGCCGAATTGCAGGTCACCAGCCATTTTTCCTTCCTGCGCGGGGCGTCGTCCCCGCGCGAGCTGTTCGAACGCGCCAAGGCGCTGGGCATCCGGGCGCTCGGCATCACCGACCGCAACACGCTGGCCGGCATGGTGCAGGCCCATGTCGCGGCACGGGAAAGCGGGTTGCGGCTGGTGGTCGGCTGCCGGCTGGACCTGACGGATTGCGCCCCCGTCCTGGTCTATCCCGCCGATCGCGCCGCCTATGGCCGGTTATGCCGCCTGCTCTCTGTGGGCAAGGCGCGGGCGGGGAAGGGGAAATGCAGTCTCGCCTGGCGGGATCTGGCGGAATCGAACGAGGGGCTGCTGGCCGTACTGGTGCCGGAATTGGCGCCGGAACTGGCGCCGGAAATGGCACCGGGTGGGGCCGATGATGCGTGCGCGCTGCATCTGCGCAGGCTGCGCGCGGCATTCGGGGAGCGGGCCTATGTGGCGTTGACCCTGCGCCGCCGTCCGAACGACCAGATGCGGCTTTATGAACTGGCCGGCCTTGCGCAGCAGGCCCGGGTGAAGACCGTCGTCACGAATGACGTGCTGTTCCACAGCCATGACCGGCGTATCCTGCAGGATGTCGTCACCTGCATCCGGCACAACACCACCATCGACGCGGCGGGCTTCGCGCGGGAGCGCCATGCCGATCGTTACCTGAAACCGCCGGAAGAGATGGCGCGGCTGTTCGGCCGGTATCCCGAGGCCATCGACCGCACCATGGAGATCGTCGAGCGGTGCGCGTTCAGCCTGGACGATCTGGCGTATCAATATCCGGACGAGAGCGTCGTGCCGGGCCAGACCCCGCAGCAGGCGCTGGAGGCGCTGACCTGGCGGAGCGCGCGATCGGTCTATCCGGATGGTGTTCCCGAGACTGTGCGCAATACCCTGCGGCATGAACTCGGCCTGATCGGCCGCATGCGTTATGCGCCCTATTTCCTGACGGTGCATGCGATCGTGCGGGAGGCGCGGCGGCGGGGGATCCTCTGCCAGGGGCGGGGCTCGGCGGCCAATTCGGCGGTCTGCTACGTGACCGGCATCACCGCGATCGATCCGACGCGCAATGCCCTGCTGTTCGAGCGGTTCGTGTCCGAGGCGCGTGGAGAGCCGCCGGATATCGACGTCGATTTCGAGCATGAGCGGCGCGAGGAAATCATCCAGTGGGTCTATGAACATTATGGCCGCGACCGCGCGGCCCTGACCGCCGTGGTGATCCGCTATCGCGCCAAGGGCGCGCTGCGCGATGTCGGCAAGGTCATGGGGCTGCCCGAGGATCTGATCGGGCAGCTTGCGGGGCAGATCCGGGGATGGTCGCGCACTGTCGATCCGGAGAATTTTTCCGGGACCGGGATCAATCTGGACGACCGGCGGATCCGCCTGACCCTGGAACTGGCGCAGGGCCTGATCGGCGTGCCGCGCCATCTCTCGCAGCATCCGGGCGGGTTCGTGCTGACGCGCGACCGGCTGGACGAACTGGTGCCGATCGAGCCTGCGGCGATGGACGACCGGCAGATCATCGAATGGGACAAGGACGATATCGACGTCCTGAAATTCATGAAGGTCGATGTGCTGGCCCTGGGCATGCTGACCTGCATGCGCAAGGGGCTGGAGCTGCTTGCCGCGCACAAGGGACAGCATTATACGCTGGCCACCATTCCGGCCGAGGATCCGCCTACATATGCGATGATCCGCAAGGCCGACACGATCGGCGTGTTCCAGATCGAATCCCGGGCCCAGATGTCGATGCTGCCGCGGCTCAAGCCGCAGGCGTTCTATGACCTGGTCATCGAAGTCGCGATCGTGCGTCCCGGCCCCATCCAGGGCGACATGGTGCACCCCTATCTGCGGCGGCGGGAGAGGCTGGAGCCCGAGGATTATCCGACGCCCGCGCTGGAGAAGGTGCTGAAAAAGACCCTCGGCGTGCCGCTGTTCCAGGAGCAGGCGATGCAGGTGGCGATGGTCTGCGCCGATTTCACCGCCTCGGAGGCCGACCAGCTTCGCCGCGCCATGGCGACCTTCAAGAACACGGGCACCGTGTCGCAATTCCAGACCCGGCTGATCGAAGGGATGAAGCGGAACAATTATTCCGAAGAGTTCGCCCAGCGGATCTATCGGCAGCTCGAAGGATTCGGCGCCTATGGCTTTCCGGAAAGTCACGCCGCGAGTTTCGCCATCCTGGCCTATTCGTCCTCATGGCTGAAATGCCGCCATCCGGATGTGTTCCTGGCCGCGCTGCTGAATTCCCAGCCGATGGGGTTCTACGCGCCCGCGCAACTGGTGCGGGATGCCCGGGAGCATGGGGTCACGGTGCGGCCGGTCTGCGTCAATGCCTCGCGCTGGGACAGCACGCTGGAGGAGCCTGAGCGCGCGGACGGGATCTGCGCGGTGCGGTTGGGCATGAGCCTGGTCAAGGGGCTGTCCAACGCCCATGCCGCCGCCATCGTCGGCGCGCGCGGCGAACGGCCGTTCGGCTCGGTGGATGACGTGTGGCGCCGGGCCGGGGTTCCCCAGGCCGCCCTGGTGAAACTGGCCGGGGCCGATGCGTTCCGCCCCGGCCTGGGGCTGGCGCGGCGGGAGGCGCTTTGGGCCATCCGGGGCCTGCGGGACGCGCCGCTGCCGCTGTTCGCGGCGGCGGACCGGCAGCGGGAAACCCTCGAGCCGGAGATCGCGCTGGCGCCGCTGCCGGCCGGGGCAGAGGTCGTGGACGATTACAACATGGTGGGGCTGAGCCTGCGCGCCCATCCGGTATTTTTCCTGCGGGAGGATCTGCGGCAGCGGGGATTCGTCTCCTGCCGCGCCGCCATGGCGATGCGCGACGGATGCCGGGCGGAGGCCGCCGGCGTGGTGCTGGTGCGCCAGCGCCCCGGGTCAGGCGAGGGCGTGTGCTTCGTGACCCTGGAGGACGAGACGGGAATCGCCAATCTGCTCATCTGGCCGGATATTTTCGAGAAATATCGCCGGGTCATCCTGTCCGCGACCATGCTGGCCGCGAAGGGGCGCGTTCAGCGGGAGGGCGACGTCGTCCACCTGGTCACCCTGGAACTGACCGATCTTTCCCCCTTGTTCGCCGATGTCGGGAACCGGGACGTCGCCGGGGCCGGGCGTTTCGAGAGCGCGGCCGCGACCATTTCCGTCAGGTCGAGGGATTTTCACTGACATCGGCGACCGCCATGCCGCATCACCCGTTCGGGACGACGCGGCATGGCGGTTTGCATCACTTGATGGTCTGGACGCCCCGGGTGACGGCCTCTTTGGCCAGAGTCGCATCCGTTTCGCCTTCGCCGCCGCTGAGGCCGAGGGCGCCGATCAGCTTGCCGTTCACCATGATCGGATATCCGCCGCCCGCGGGGAGCGTGTCCGGCAGGGTGGCGATCATGTAGTTGCCGGCGTTCAAGGCGTGTTCCATGTCCGCCGTCGGGCGGAGATAGTTCACGGCGGTCTTGGCCTTCAGGATCGCGAGCCTGACGCTTCCGAGCTGCGTGCCGTCCATTTTCTGGAACGCCACGAGATTGCCGCCGGCATCGACGATGGCGATCGCGACATGCGCATGCCGGGCCTCGGCGGCGTGCTCCGCGTGCGCGATGAAGGCAAGCGATGTGCCGAGGTCCATGGCACGCTCCTGGGACAGGGCAGGATGCGAAAGGACCAGCCCCGTGGCGAGCATGCAGGCCGCAGCCAGCGCGCCGCGCGCCGGCGTGCGCCGCGCGTCGGGAGAGGCCGCGAATGAGAGGGACAGGCCGGAGAGAAAGCGCATGATGGTTCGCCGTCGATGGGAGAGTGGGAAAGGGGCGGGACGGCATGCCGTCCCGATCGGGCAGGGCTTATACAAGCAGGGCTTATATAAGCAGGCTTCATATAAAGCAGGCCGCCGGGGGTCGTGTGAAGGGCATCTTCGGCCCGGCGGGACGCATCAGAAATTCGTCGTGAACTGACCGCCGAGCACGGCGACGTCCTTGAAGGTCGTCGTGGCGCCGGGATGCTGCATATACTGGAAATCGGCCTGAAGGTTCGTCGCCGGTGCCAGGTTGATGCTGTAGAACGCCTCGTACATGTTTTCCCAGTTCTGGATTCCGTAAACCGGGCCCCACTGGTTGGACAGGAAGGGCTGTCCGAGGGCTTGAGAGGATTCCTGCTGGAGGCTGACGGTACGGCTCATGTCGACATGCTGGAACAGGATGCCCACGAAATCGCCCGGCCGGCGCCAGGATGTGCCGCTGTCCACGAAGCCGACCCATTCGCGGTCGCGCATGGCGACCTCGTTGCCCTGCGCATAGCCTGCGCCGCCTTCGATGATCAGGCCGTTGGTCAGCCCCGGTCCGTTGCGCATAAGCATCTGGTCGAACATCAGCCAGGCGACGTTCATGCCGGCTTCATAGCGGCGCGACTGACCCGTGGCCTGGAAGGAATTGCCGTTGATGTCCTCGTACAGGTTCGGATAGCGCGAATTGTCGTACCAATAGCCGATCTTGTAGTTGCCGCGCAGCTTGTCCCGGCCGAATTCGGGCATCCATCCGATTTCGAACTGCGACGTCACCTTGCCAAGGCCGCTTTGCGCCATGGCCCAACCCGAAATGCCGCCATTATAGGCGTGCGGGCTGACGGCGAAGACGCCGCCCATGATATAGGTCTGATCGGTCGGACGGATCCTGAGAACGCCGCCCAGATTCCCCGAGGGCCAGTCGCGGCCTCCGGGATTGTATTTCCCGGGTGCGAAATTGCTGCAGACCGAGACGTTCATGAAGAAACAGGCCGTATAATCGAAGGAGAAGAAGCTGCCGGTCGGGATGTCGCCCAGGGACAGGATGACGTGTTTGTTGAAAAAGGTCTTGTCCGCATAGAGTTCGACGAGATGGGCGACCACGTTGCCGCGCGCGCCGTAGATCTGTTCGGGGTTGGTAACGGAATCGCCGACGGCCTGGCTGAAGCTCCGGCCGTGTCCATTGACGACGAGCATATGGGTCCAGAAGCCGTTCACCCCGGCAAGGCGTTGCCAGTCGATATCCAGCTCTCCGGCGACCTGGCCGGCCAGGACGTTCGCCCGGGTCTTGCCGCCGGTGATGTTGCCCATATATTCCTCGTTCAAAGAGAAATTCAGGAAAATGCCGCGCTTGACCAGCCAGGGCTGGATGCCATGCCAGTCGCCGAACAGATGCGGCGCGCCCGCCAGCGTCGGGATGATGGGGCCGACATTGAATTCCCCGACATTATCCATGGGATAGGCGATCCCCTGATATTCCGGCGGCGGCGCGCCCTGGTCGATCAGCTCATGCGGGACGGCCTGGGTCTGGGCATGGGCCTGGGCATGCGCCCCGTGCGAATGACAGAAAGACGTCAGAACAAAAGCGACAAGGAACCATGCGGCACTTTCAATGAAGTGACGTAAATGGTGACATTTCTTGCGTCCAACCATTGGAGTCCTATGGGAAACAGCGAAATTTTTTATCTGTGAAAAAGAGGCATTCGATTCATGAGGGGAATGGGGGCATCAAGTCTTCTTTCGTATCGGGGCATGGATCACTGGGACCCGGCTTAGCATAGACTGTTCGATTCCGTTATTGCGCTCCATGGATGTCCGTGTTGTCCAAGGAGAGCCGCCGGTCACGAGACGGAAAATTGTTCTTTCGGAAAGGTCCGTTTAAAAAAATATACGGTGTAAAATCTACAGAACGTAAAATCGTGGAAGTATCGTCTGATTAAATAATAATTTATACTTAGGTTACTAAATTAAATATCTGTTTAATATGTGCCGTGAATGCTTCTGGGAAAATAAAATAACATAAATAATTATTTATTCCTGCCTAAGAAATCATATAATAAAATTGATATTATATAAAAATTATGTTAATATTTCGTAAAATCCCGGCAATATGCCGGTCTTGATCGGTATTTACTTGAAATAACATTCAAATATTTATAATTAACTGTGAATTATGGAATTATTCTTCTGATATCATGTAATTGACGGGCTGTTTTTCCAAATGAACGGCTCTCCTTTTCGTGGTCAAAAAAAAGTTACCTGTTCGCCCTCCCGTCCGCGGTCCCGGCGCATTGCGCTCACAAATTTCCGCGATTATGGATTGTCCACCCTTCTGGTAAAGTCCGCTGACGCTGGGAAGAAGATTTTGCGTATTTCTTGAATTTTTAAATTCACGCTTTCGATAAATCGGAAAAGATATGGAAAATACTGAAATGCGGGGGACGCCGCGCGCGCGCGGCCGTATGGTGTCCCGCCGCAATATGCTGATGGTGTCCGGCGCGTCGGCTCTCGGCTTGTTCGCACCGTCCTTCCGGTCGGCCATGGCCCAGGGGATCGGCGGCGCGGCGGGGGACGACACGGCGGAATTCGTCGCCTTTTCCCGTTTCGCAACCGGACACGATAATCTCGACCCATTGGTCGGGCGGTCCCTTCTGGCGGCCCTGCGTGCCCAGAGCACGGCTTTTCCGGATCAGCTTGCCGCATTGATCAAGACGGTTGCTGACAGCAAGCCGGCGGACGTCGAGGCGCTGGAAGAATCGCTGCGCGGCAATCCGCTGCATGACACGCTGCTGCAGATCATTCGCGGCTGGTATTCCGGCGTGATAGAAGACGGCACCGATGCCAAGGTCTATGCGTTCGAAAATGCCCTGATGTATCAGCCGGCGCGCGATGTCGTGGTGATTCCGACCTATGCGCATAACGGCCCGAATTACTGGGTCGCCGAGCCTGCTCCCGTCGCGCAAATGCCGCAATTCTGAACGGGAGCGAAAACATTGAAGAATTCTGTCTCGACGTCCGGAACGCTGCTTCGGCGTTTCTGGCTGGCGGCTCCGTTGGTCCTGGCGGGGTATGCGGCGCCGTCGCATGCGCAAGCATCGCAGGGAGAACCGATGAGCCGCGGCCATTATCTCGCGGTTGCTGCCGATTGCGCGGCCTGCCACACCAATGGCCGTGACGGCGCGTTCCTGGCGGGCGGATATGCCATCGCATCGCCGATGGGGGCGATCTATTCGACGAATATCACGCCGTCCAGGACATACGGCATCGGCAATTATACGCTCGAGCAATTCTCCCGCGCCATTCGGCATGGTGTGCGGGCGGATGGCGCCCAGCTTTATCCGGCGATGCCTTACGGGTCGTATAGCCTGCTGACGGACGACGACGTTGCGGCGCTGTACGATTACCTCATGCACGAGGTCAAGCCGGTGGATCGGCCCGCGCCGGAAACCCGGCTTCCGTTCCCGTTTTCGATCCGGGCGTCCCTTTGGGGCTGGAAGCTGCTCAGCGGCGTCGTCGGCAAGCCCTATGTTGCCGATCCCGCGCAGAGCGCCGCGTGGAATCGCGGCAAATATCTCGTCGATGGCCTCGCGCATTGCGGAGAATGCCATACGCCGAGGAATATCCTTCTGGCACCGAAAACATCGGCCTATCTCGCGGGAGGAGATGTCGGATCGTGGCGGGCGCCCAACATCACCAGCGATGCCGTGGCCGGGGTCGGCGGCTGGTCCAACCAGGCGCTTCAGACCTATCTGCAGACGGGCAAAACCGCCCATGCCCGTGCCGCGGGACCGATGGCCGAAGCCGTCGAGCATAGTTTCCAGTATCTGACGCCGGATGACCTGGCGGCGATCGCGGTCTATGTGAAATCGGTGCCGGCGATCGGCGAGCCGGGCCAGAGCGTCGCGAATTTCGCGCATGGCGGCAAGGCGGCGCCGTTCGATTACGCCGCAGCCAACGCGCGGCGCGGCGACAGCACCATCACGACCATGGCGGCCGGCAATGTCCTGTATGAATCGGTCTGCGCAAGCTGCCACCAGTCGGATGGCAGGGGCAGTGCCGACGGATATTATCCCTCGCTGGTCGGCAACACGACCACGGGTCAGTTGAACCCGAACGACCTGGTCGCGAGCATCCTTTTCGGCGTCGACCGGACGGTCGGTGGCCGTGAAATCCTGATGCCCGGTTTCGACGGACATTCCCTGGTGCAGTCGCTGTCCGATCAGCAGGTCGCCGCGATCGCCAATTACGTCCTGGCGCATTTCGGCAACGCGCAGGCTTCGGTGACCGCCGAGACCGTCGCCACGGTCCGCGCGGGCGGCAAGCAGGTCCCTATTGCGAAGCTTGCCGACCCTTCGGTCATCGCGGTCCTGGCTGTCGTCGTTCTCGTGATCCTGGGCGTCCTCGCTCTGGTGCTTCGTTTTGCCCTCAAGTCCAGACGCGCCGCCTGAGCCGCCGGGAAACAGGAGAAATTTCAGTCATGGCACAAGATACGCAGACGGCGGATGTCGTCATCGTCGGCGCGGGTATTTGCGGCTCCATGCTGGCGCACAAGCTTGCGCGCAACGGCCTGTCCGTGCTGCTGCTCGACGCGGGTCCGCACAGGGATCGCGACCAGATCGTCGAGAACTGGCGGAACATGCCGCCCAACAACAAGTCCCTGTACGACTACGCCACGCCGTACCCGTCGGTCCCGTGGGCGCCGCATACCAATTATTTTCCGGACAATGGCTATCTGATCGTCAAGGGGCCGGACGCCAGCGCGTATCGTCAGGGCATCATCAAGGGCGTGGGCGGCACGACCTGGCATTGGGCCGCGTCGAGCTGGCGTTACCTGCCGAACGATTTCCGCCTGAAATCGACGTATGGCGTCGGCCGCGACTACGCCATGAGCTATGACGAGCTGGAGCCGTATTACTACGCGGCGGAACTGGAAATGGGCGTGAAGGGCCCCAACGGACAGGAGATCATTCCGTCGGCGCCGAGGAAAAATCCGTGGCCGATGGATTCGATGCCCTATGGCCCGGGGGATCGTCTCTTCACGGAAATCGTCAAGCCGCTGGGCTATGACAATACGCCGGTGCCCCAGGCCCGCAACAGCCGTCCCTATGACGGCCGTCCCCAGTGCTGCGGCAACAACAACTGCATGCCGATCTGTCCGATCGGCGCGATGTATCACGGTGTCTACGGGGCGTGGAAGGCCGAGCGCCACGGTGCCAGGATCATCGCCAACGCCGTCGTCTACGCGATCGAGACGGACGCGAAAAACAACATCGTCGCGATGAATTATTACGATCCGGACAAGGGGACGCACCGCGTCGTCGCCAGGACGTTCGTCATCGCGGCCAACGGCATCGAGACGCCCAAGCTGCTGCTGCTGGCGGCCAATGACCGCAACCCCAACGGGATCGCCAATTCGTCCGACCAGGTCGGCCGCAACATGATGGATCACCCGGGGATCGGGATGAGCTTCCAGGCGGCGGAGCCCGTCTGGGCCGGCGGCGGGTCGGTGCAGATGAGTTCGATCACCAATTTCCGCGACGGCGCATTCCGTTCGGAGCGTGCCGCCATCCAGATCGGCTACAACAACACGGCGCAGAATTCCCGCGCCGGGATGAAGGCCCTTTCCCTGGGGCTGGTCGGCAAGAAGCTGGACGAGGAGATCCGCCGCCGTTCGGCGCATGGCGTGGATATCTACGCCAATCACGAGATCCTGCCGAATCCGGAAAACCGCCTGGTTCTGTCGAAGGATCATCGCGACGCGCTGGGGATTCCGCATCCGGAAGTGACGTACGATGTCGGCGACTATGTCCGCAAGTCGGCGGTTCTGTCACGCCAGCATCTGATGAAGATCGCCCAGGCCATGGGGGGTACGGAAATCGAGATGACGCCCTATTTCACGCCGAACAACCATATCACCGGCGGGGCCATCATGGGGCATGACCCCAAGGATTCCGTTGTCGACCAATGGCTGAGGACGCATGACCATCCGAACCTGTTCCTGGCGACGGGGGCGACGATGGCGGCGTCGGGAACGGTCAATTCCACCCTGACGATGGCGGCGCTGTCGCTGCGTGCCGGCGACGCCATCCTGGAAGACATGAAGCACGGCTGATGCAGGTTCTGCTCGGATGCGCGCATCCGAGCAGGCAGGGCCGTCGGGCGAAACCATGGCATGGCGCATGTCCGGTGAACCGGTGTTCATCGGACATGCGTTTTGTTTTCCGGGGCCTCTCGCGGTCGGTCGGAACCACGCAGTGTCGTGGGATTTTCTGCAAAACGGTGACGTGGACCATGTCGTGACGGGTCTATCCCATCATGCCATCCCCCAAGGCCCGGGCAGGTGGCACCGGCTTGCCGCCGGGGCGTGGCGGCGGATGCGGATCGTTATGACGGGGCGAGAAGGAAGCTGAGCGAGGTGACGGGCGGGGGGGCGAGGGAGAAATCCATGTTGCCCTCGATTTCCAGCAGGTGCCGCGCCATGAGGCGTGCCGCCTCCATGGTCGCCCCTTCGTGGATCGCCGCCAGAATTTGCCCGTGATCCATGGTCAGGCAGCAGGTTGCCTTGCGCCGCTCGAACAGGGCGATGATCAGGGACGTCCGCAGGATGAGGTCGCGCAGCATCGCCGCGATGACGGGGTTGCCGACGGCCAGGGCGAGTTCGAGATGGAACTGGCCGGACAGCCGGATCATGTTCACCGAATCATTCTGGCGATGGCTTTCGCGCTCGCGCTCGATCGTCGCGCGCAGCGTTTCGTACGCCTCGTCCGTCAGTTTCCGGCAGGGATGTTCGACGGTGCCGATTTCGAGCACGCGGCGCGCTGCGAGGATATGCATCGCGTCCTCGGGCGTCGGCCGGGCCACCGAGGCGCCGCGGGCCGGTTGCAGCACGATGATATGTTCGCGTGACAATGCCAGCAGGACGCGGCGGACGCGCGCGCGCGTCGTCGCGAAGGTCTCCGCAAGATGCTCCTCGGGCAGCTTGCTGCCCGGCGGCAGGCGCCGCTCGAGGATCGCGTCGCGGATCCGGTTCGCGATCGTGGCTTCTTCCGGCGCGAGGCCATTGGAATCGGTCGGGTCGAAAAACGAAAGCGTCATGGACATGGCGGTTCTGGCTGTCTCGGGAGCAGGAGGCGCATGATCGATTGTGAACGTCATGCATGGCCGCCGCATCCCTGTCCAGTGAAAGGGCTGCCACTTATAGATTGTAAACAAAAAAGATGAACAATAGGATGGCGAGCGGCGAGGCTCTTCCGCTTCCGCCCTGGTCGCAAGGGGGACGCCGTGCCGCGGCTTCTGCTTTTCAATCCCAATACCGATGCCGCGCTGACCGCCCGACTGGTGGCGATCGCGCGGCGCCAATTGCCGGATTGGGCGGTGCGCGGCATGACGGCGCCGCGCGGGGCGCGGTATATCGCATCGCCCAAGGCCTTGCGCATGGCGGGCATGGTCGCCATGGACTGCCTTGCCGGCCTGGACCTGGCGGGGTGCGACGCCGTCCTGCTGGCATGTTTCGGCGACCCGGCGCTCGACGCGCTGCGCCGGGCGCTTTCGGCGCCGGTCTTCGGCATGGCCGAGAGCGGCTTCGCCGCCTGCGCGGCGCCCGGGGGGCGGTTCGCCGTCGTGACGGGAGGAGCGGACTGGCCCCCGCTGATCCGCGACCTGGCCGACCGGACGGGATATGGCCGGAGCCTGGCCGACGTGCGGGCGATTCCCCATTTCGGCCGGGCGGCGCAGGCCGATCCGCACGGCACGCTTGGGGCATTGGCCGCTGAAGCCCTGATTGCGATCGAACGGACCGGTGCGGAGCGGATCCTGCTCGGCGGGACGGGGCTGGCGGGATTTCGGGATGCGCTGGCCGCGCGGCTGGCGGTGCCCGTGCATTGCAGCCTCACCGAAACCTTGCGGGCGGTGGTGTCCCATATGGCAGCACGGGGCTGATTTGCTCTCAAATATTGTGAACAATAATCGTTGACATATTGTGACGGATCGTCATTCTCCATTCGGAATGTTTCGCGAGTGGTCGGGTTCCGGGCGGTGGGCCGGGCACGTGCAGGATGGAGAGGGACGAGATGGCCAGCAGAGGAAAATTGCGGGAATTGCCGCTACGGCTCTCCCTGGCGGGCGGAAGCGCGCTTCTGCCGGCGATGCTGCTGCTTTCGGCGGCGGTGGCGCGTCAGCCGGCGCAGGCCGTGCCGGCGAAAGGCCGGGCCGCCGCCAGCCATCGTCCCCGGGCCGGCGCAACGGTGCCGCCGGCCGGACGGCGCCGTGCCGCCCTGCCGCCGCAGGCGGAGGCCATCACCGTGCAGGGCGCGACCCTGGGTGCCGATGGCGTCAACGGCCGCGCGCCGGGCGGGGGATTGATCCGCCCGCAGACGGCGCCCAAGGCCCGCAGCACGATTTCGCAGGATTATATCGCCAAGCAGGCCCCGGCGCAGAACGCCTATAACCTGGTGAAGATGGCGCCGGGCGTCGTTGTGGCGAATACCGACCCGGCCGGGCACGAGAAATCGGCGCTGAGCATGCGTGGCCTGACCCAGGACGAGATCGCGAACGTCTATGAGGGGATGCCGCTTTCAAGCGTGGGCGGATATAACCTCGACCTGGCCTGGGTGATCGATACCGAGAATATCGGCAGCATTTCCGTCCAGCCTGGCTCGGCCGGCCTGGATTCTCCCGCGATCAACGGGTCGGGCGGCCTGTTTTCCCTGTCGATGCGCGATCCGTCGCGGACATTCGGCGGCCTGGCGGATGTCGGCGCGGGCAGCCGGGACTATACGCGCCAGTTCTTCCGCGTGGATACGGGCGAATGGGGGCATTCGGGCATCCGCTCGTTCATCTCGGTCTCGAACCAGCATGATTCGTTCTATCGCGGACCAGGGCAGGAGAGTTTCCAGCACGTCGATTTCAAGATCCTGAAGGAATGGGACGAGAACAACCGGATTGCGCTGATCGGCGGATTCATGCGCGGCCTGGCGGGGAACGAGCCGTACTGGAACACGACGATGGCCAATTGGAGACGCTACGGCTGGAGCAATCAACTCGCGCGCTATTACGACCCCGGCACGCAGAATACCGATTACTGGAAGCTGAACTGGCTGCATTCGCGAACCTATAACATCGTCGCGCCGATGCATTTCAAGGCCGGGCGCGTCAGCTTCGACTTCACGCCCTATACGGCCTATAACGACAAGGTCTATGGATCGGGTACCGACCTGAACAACGACCTGTATTACGGGAACCAGTTCGTCACCGGCATGGTCATCCCGGGGCAGCATCCCGGCACGACGTCCGGCATCGCGGAATCCTATTCCAGCCTGAACGAGATGCGTGGCGGGTTCAGCGCCAGGACGATTGTCGATCTCGGCGCCAACAAGCCGTTCATCGGATATTGGTACGATTATGACAATGCGACGGACCTGACCGGCTTTACCGGCGTCTATCAGGACGGTTCGCCCTATACGCCCTGGGGTTATCTCAGCAAGACCCTGCGGATGCCCGATGGCCGGCCTTATTATACCACGGACTATAGCGACATCACGCAGACCAACGCCTTGTATGCGGGTGATACGCTCAGCCTTCTGCAGGGGCGGTTCGTCGCCGAGGGCGGCATGCGCGTGACGATGATCAACCGCGATGCGACGCAGCGCCTGCCGGGGCTGCCCTATAAATATGGCCTGAACGAGCTGCAGCTTCTGCCGCAGCTCGGCGCGCATTACCAGATCGATCGGAACTGGCAGGTGTTCGCGGGCGTGGCGACCGGGGCGAAGGCGCCGCCGGATTCCTATCTGATCTCGACCCTGAATCCGAATACCGGGCAATATGCCTATCGCGGCAATGCCGCGGTCAAGCAGGAATATTCGATCTCGGAGGAAGCGGGGCTTCGCTATGACGGGACGCTGCTGGTCGGATCGCTGACGTATTTTCATTATAATTTCACCAACCGTCAGATTTCGACCTATGGCTATCTGGGCAACGAGCAGATCGCCGAGAACCTGAACGGCGGCGGGCAGACGAGCGACGGTTTCGACGCCGAGATCGGGACCAGGCCGATCCATCATTTCCGGCCCTATGTGTCGGCGCAATATCTCCATTCGACCATCGACAACAACATCCGGGCGGGCAACGACTACCTTCCGACGAAGGGCAAGACGGCGATCAACAGCCCCGAATGGACGACGTCGCTGGGGATCGACTGGGATAACGGGACGTTCTTCTGGAATTACGGCCTGACCTATTTTTCCAAGCAATATTCGACCTTCATGAACGATGAGGCGCTGCCGAGCCTCGTGACCATGAACCTGACCGTCGGCGCACGCCTGCCCAAGACGGGCTGGCTGGGCCGCAGGACGTCATCGGTCTTCAAGTCGCCGGAAATCATGCTGTGGATCAATAATCTCGCCGATACCAAGGCCTATTCCGCGATCAACAGTCCCCGCCTGAACGCCAGGACGACGCGCGGCATCTTCGGCACGGAAATCGCCGGGCAGGCACCGACCTACAATACGCTCAGCCATTTTTATGCGATCGTGACCTTCCGGACGGGGTTCTGACGGAATGGAACGGGCCGCCGGGACGGGGATGCCGCATGACGAACTCGCGCCGGTGGCGGTGAAGGACTGGGGATGGTTCGCCTATCTCTCCTTCTGGATGTCGGATGTCCACAGCATCGGCGGCTATGTCATGGCGGGGACGCTGTTTTCCCTTGGCCTGTCGGCGCTCCAGGTCCTCGGGGCGCTGGTCGCCGGCAGCCTGCTGGTGTGCGTGTTCTGCACGCTCATGGCGATGCCCAGCCAGCGTCACGGCGTGCCCTTCGCCATCGTCGTCCGTGCCTCATTCGGCCGGCGCGGCGCGCTGCTGCCCGCGGCGGTGCGGGCCGTCGTCGCGATGGCCTGGTACGGAATCCAGACATGGCTGGCATCGAACGCCATCTGCCTGCTGCTGGTCCGCCTGCTGCCCGGGCTGGCCGCGTGGGACGACGTACGCCGCCATGGCTTCCTGGGTCTCTCGGCGGTGGGGTGGGGGTGTTTCGTCATCCTCTGGGCCGTGCAGATGCTGATCTTTCAGCGCGGGGTCGCGGCGATCCGCCGCTTCTTCGACCTGGCGGGGCCGGCGGTCTATGGCGTCATGCTGTTGCTGCTGCTCTATCTGGCGCGGCGCAACGGATGGCGTTGGCCCGCGCTGTGGCATTCCGAGGCGCATGGCGGGGCGTTGGCGGCGGTGAACGCGGTGGCGCTGGTCGTCTCGTATTTTTCCGGACCGATGCTCAATTTCGGCGATTTCGCCCGGAACGGCCGGTCCATGCGCCAGATCATCTGGGGCAACCTGCTGGGGCTGCCCGTCAATTTCGTGCTGTTTTCGCTTCTGTCCGTCGCCACGACCGCGCTGACGTTGCCGGTCTTCGGCGCGCAACTGATCGATCCGGTGGCGATCATCGCGCGGGTGGACAGCGTGACCGCCACGCTGCTGGCGATCATCACCTTCGCCGTGGCCACCGCGGGGATCAATATCGCCGCGAATTTTGTCTCCGGCGCGCTGGATCTGTGCGCGCTGGCGCCCGGGCGCATGAACTGGGCGCGCGCCGGGTGGCTGTGCGGCGTGGGCGCGGTGGCGATCACGCCCTGGAACCTCTACGACGACCCTGCGCGGATGCATATGACGCTCGACGTGCTCTCGGCCTTCATCGGCCCGTTTTTCGGGATCGTCCTGACGGATTTCTGCCTGATACGGCGCGGGTGGCGCGATGTGCGCGCACTTTACGCCGATGCCGCGCAAGGCCCCTATCGCGACTGGTGGGGGTGTAATCCCGTGGCCATCGGGGCGATGCTGTGCGCCGTCGCGATGGCGTTGCTGCCCGAATTCTGTGCGGCTCTTGCGCCGCTGCGCAATTTTTCATGGTTTGCGGGAAGTGGGATCGCGTCGATCCTGTATCTGGCCGGAACGACGCTTCTTCCGGCATCGCCGGTCCTTGTCGAACCGGATATTCGCCTGTCGCGATGAAAGCGATGCCGCGCTGAGGGGGGCATCGTGACGTCTGCCGTTTGGTGGGTGAGGGCGTGCGGATCTGGGAAAAGAGAAACTTGCGTAGGCCGAAGGCAACATGCCAAATGCGCGATGAGCGGTAATTTGGCGGGATTACCAGGGGGACGGCGGTCATGCGCAGCTTCGCCATCGATTGGTGGGTTTAAAACGGAGAACGCGATGAGCCTTCGCGACGACCTTGACCGCATAGCCAGAACTGCAATCGATGGCGGGCGCATTGTCGGCTCGGTGGTGATCGTTTGCCATCGTGGAGCGTCGATCTATCAGGCCGCCCATGGATGGGCCGATCGCGAGAATGGGAGGCCGATGAATATCGATACGATGTTTCGGCTGTCGTCTCTGACAAAGCCGATCATCGCAGCATGTATCCTGGCGCAGGTGAAATGCGGGCTTCTCCACCTCGATCATGCGGTGTCGGATTTTTTCCCAGCCTTCACGCCATGCATGCCCGACGGAAGCATGCCGCCGATCACTGTCCGGCATCTCTTGACCCACACGTCCGGTCTTGGTCTGGACGTGTCGCGACTCGCAAGCGACGGACAAGATCCTGGACGAATCGAAATGGCTTATTATCATCGGTCTCTGGAGCAGGTCGTAAGGCTTCATGGCGGCAGCACGCTGCGCTTCACGCCGGGGATGGCCTGGGCTTATTCCCGATCCTATGACGTGCTCGGGGCGATTGCGGCATTGCTTGCCGATGACACACTCGAAGGCGCCGTGGAAAAATTCGTGACTCGGCCATTGGGCATGCGCGATACGGGATTTCGCGTGACGGACCGTTCCCGGTTGGCCACCGCCTATGCCGACGGCGCCACGCAACCGGTTCGCATGCGTGACCCGCACGTGCTTCCTGATCCATGGGGCGGTCAAACTATATTTCACCCCGACAGGATCTTCGACGGTCAGGCCTTCTTGTCCGGTAGTGATGGAATGATCGGGACCGCGTCGGATTACATGTTGCTGCTCGAATCTCTTTGGCGTGGCAGAACGCCTTTCGGAAAATCCGGTGCAGCGGAGGCGTTATCGAATCAGACGCCCCATCTACCACATGCGGTTGCACCCGGATGGCAATTTTGCCTTATCGGCGCATGGCTTGATCATCCTGCGCTGGCCGGGTCGCCGGCGTCGGCGGGGACCGCCCGCTGGGGAGGAGTTTTCGGGCACAGCTGGTTCATCGACCAGGTGGCCCAACTTAGCGCGGTTTCAATGACGAACACGGGGTTGGAGGGCAGTGACGGCTTGTTTCCGAATGAGATCAGAGATGCCGTCTACAAGAATTTGCGCATTCGTGACGCGTGAGCGAAGCTCGGGATATATGGCCGACCAGTCCGGCCCGGGGGAGTAAACTCCCCGGGCCGGGATGTCATGATCGTTTCAGGCCGAAAGGACCGGGTTCAGCGAACCCCGCCGGCGGCGATGATTTCTTCGCCGGTGAGCCAGGCGGAGTCCTCGGACGCCAGGAAAACCGCGACCGGCGCGATGTCACCGACCTGGCCGACGCGTCCGAGCGGGGTCTGGGCGAGGGCGTTCTTCTCGAAATCGGAACCGATGATGCCCTTGCTCTGCGTGCCTTCGGTTTCGATCAGGCCCGGATTGATGCTGTTCACCCGGATCTGCCGCGGCGCGAGTTCGAGGGCCAGCACGCGGGTGATCGCATCCAGGGCGCCCTTGGTGCCGGTATAGATTGCGGTATGCGGCGGGGTGATGCTGCTGACGACGGAACTGATATTGATGATACTGCCGCCCGCGCCGACATGCCTGGCGGCCGCCTGGGTGGTCAGCAGGACACCCAGCACGTTGATGTTGAAGAGCCTGTGGAACTGTTCCTCGGTCACCTGTTCCAGCGGCGCGAATTCATAGACGCCGGAATTGTTGACCAGGATGTCGAGCCGCCCGTACTGCGTGATGGCGGCGCCGATGATCGCCTCGGCGTCCTCCTTGCGCGACACGTCGCCCCGTACGGCGACGGCCTTGCCGCCGGCCGCCGTGATCGCCGCGACGACGGCGTCGGCGCCCGCCTTGCTGGAGGCGTAATTAACGACGACGGCGGCCCCTTCAGCCGCCAGCGCCTTGGCGATGCCGGCACCGATGCCCTTGGAGGCGCCGGTCACGACCGCCACTTTTCCTGAAAGTCTGCTCATGGTTCTTGCTCCTGCTTCATCCGGCACGGCATGGTGCCTTGTTTCGTGACGTCCTGTCGGGGTCGAGCGGCCACGGGCTTAAAATTTGGAGTGGCCGCTCCAACATCAGCCACATGAGGATCGGAGATCCGGCGTTCAAGGATTTATGGAGCGATGGCATCAAAAAATATCCGCGAGGAGAAACCGTGTGGAGAGAAGCGCGGCCGCGGCCGCCCGCAATCCTTCGACCGGTCGAAGGCCCTGTGCGCCGCGATGCGGCTGTTCTGGGACCGGGGCTATGAGGGCGCGCGTTTCGACGACCTGATCGCCGCGATGGGGATCAGCCCGTCGAGCTTCTACAACGCGTTCGGCAGCAAGGAGCGGCTCTATCAGGAGGCGATCGACGCTTATCTCGAGGCGGCCGGCACCTGGTTCCTGCGCATCCTGCATGAAAACGCGGATACGAGGACGGCGTTCGAGAAACTCATGCTGGCGGCGGCCATGGAGTTCACCCGCGAGGATCTGCCGGCCGGGTGCATGATCTCGGTGTCGGGCACCCAGGGGGGGCCGGAACAGGCGCGGTTGCGCGACCTGATGGCGCGGCAGCGCGCGCTGTCGGAGGCTGCGCTGGTGGAGCGCCTGCGCAAGGGGATCGCGGACGCGGACCTGCCGGCGCATACGGATGCCGAAGGGCTTGCGGCGTTCTTCAGCGCGCTGTTCCGCGGGATGGCGGTGCAGGCGCGCGACGGCGCGTCGCGCGAAAAATTGCTGGAAATCGGGCGGATCGGGATGCTGGCATGGCCGGCGGACCCGTTCGCCGTCCCTGCCGCCGGATTTCAGAACCCCGCTTCGCCCATGAACCCCGCTTCGCCCTTGAACACCGAGACGGATTTCCGATAGGCGCGCGGACCGCTGCCGCCTATGCCGCGCGCGCGGCACGCCGTCCCAGCAGGGCGCGAAGCCCGGCCAGCGGGCGGGTATTGAGCACGTCGTCGGGGCCGAGCCATGCGCGCCGTGCCTGGTCGATGCCGAAGCGCATATATTGAAACGCGTTGACGGAATGCGCGTCGGTGGAAATGGCGAGTTTGACGCCCTTGCTTCTGGCCATGTGGGCATGGGCGTCATTCAAATCGAGCCGATCGGGCTGGGCATTGATTTCCAGGGCACAGCCAAGGTCGCGCGCGGCCGACGTGACGCGGTCCATATCGATCGCGTAGGGCGCGCGTTCGCCCAGCAGGCGGCCGGTCGGGTGGGCGATGATCGACACGTGCGGGTTTTCCATCGCCCGCAGCATCCGTGCGGTCTGCGCGTCGCGCGGCAGGTCGAAGAAGGAATGGATGGCGGCCACGACGATATCGAGCCGCGCAAGCGTCGTATCCGGCAGGTCCAGGGTACCATCCTTGAGGATATCGACCTCGATCCCCTTGAGGATCGTGAAGCCCTTGAGGCCGGCATTCAGCGCGTCGATTTCCGCGCCCTGGCGGGCGACCCTGTCGGGGTCCAGCCCGTGCGCCATGGCGACGCGCCGGCTATGGTCGGTCAGCGCCATGTAGCGATGGCCGCAGGCACGGGCCGCCGCCGCCATGTCGGCGATCGTGGCCGTGCCGTCGGTCCAGTCGGAATGGACATGCAGGTCGCCCCGCATATCCGCCAGTGCGATCAGGCGCGGCAGCCTTCCGGCCTGCGCCAATGCGATCTCGCCGCGGTCCTCGCGCATTTCAGGGGGGATATAGGCAAGGCCCAGCCTGTCATAGATCTCCTCCTCGGTGGTGCCGGCGATGCGGCGTTCGCCGGCGAACAGGCCGTATTCGTTGAGTTTCCACCCATGCCTGGCGGCGATCGCGCGCAGGGCGATGTTGTGCGGCTTGGAGCCGGTGAAATAGAGCAGGGCGGCGCCGTAGCTTTCTTCCGGAACCGCGCGCAAATCGACCTGGATGCCCGAACGCAGGACCACGGTGGTGCGCGTCGGGCCGTGGGCCAGGATTTCTGCGGTATTCTCATAGGCGGCCAGCCTGTCGCCGGCCGTCGCGGCCTGTGCGCTGCTCGCCAGGATGTCGAGATCGCCGATGGTGTCGCGGCGGCGGCGATAGCTGCCGGCCACCGCCACGCGTCCCCCGCTTTCGCCCAGATAGCCGGTCAGCGCCTGGGCTTCGGCCTCGGCGACCGCAAGCTTGAAGCGCCTGGGGCCCACCGGTCTTCCGAGCGCCTCGCCGAGCTTGCGTTCCGTGATGTCGCCGAACCCCGGCAATTCATGGACATGCCCCGCCGCCACCGCCCGGCGCAGATCATCCAGCGAGCGGACCCCGAGCAGGTCGTAAAGGATTTTCACGCGCTTCGGTCCGAGACCCGGAAGCGTCGCCAGCGCGTCGAGTTCGCCCGGAAGCTCGGCCTTCAGCTTGTCCAGCAGCGCGAAGCGGCCGGAGCCGACGATATCCGCGATCTTGTGGGCCAGGTCTTCACCGATGCCGGGCAGGTCCGCAAGGTTCTCCCCGGCCTCCAGCATCGCGGTGACCGCTTCGGGCAAGCCGTCGATGGTGCGGGCCGCGCGACGATAGGCCCGTACCCGGAACTGGTTCGCGCCCTCGATTTCCAGAAGGTCCGCGGTCTGGTCGAACATCGCCGCGATCTCGGCATTCTGGACCGGCATGCGCCTGCTCCATCGGCATCGCAGGATAATGATGGCACATTGGCATGATCCCCCATGAATCCAGGGGCGGGGGGCTTTTTCCGCGCGGCGGCCGGGTCACATTCCGTTTTTGCCCGTTTTGCGACACGGACAGGTTCAATGGACATGGACCCGGCCGAAATTTCCGATTATGTATGGCGCGCCAAATATCGGCTGGTCGATGCCGGCCGGAGCGAGGCGGGCATTGCCGATAGCTGGCGGCGCGTCGCGCGTGCCATCGCCGCCGCCGAGCCGTCCGGCGCGCCGTTATGGGAGGCGCGTTTCTTCGATCTCCTGCAGGATCGGTCCTTCCTGCCCGGCGGCCGGATTCAGGCCGGGGCCGGAACCGCGCGCAATGTCACCCTCTTCAACTGTTTCGTGATGGGAGAAATAGAGGATTCGATTCCGGGCATCTTCCGGGCTCTGGAGGAAGCGGCGGTGACCATGCAGGCCGGCGGCGGGATCGGGCTGGATTTCTCGACGCTTCGCCCGCGCGGCCTGCGGGCATGGGCGGCCGGCACCATCGCATCCGGTCCGGTCTCGTTCATGCAGATCTGGGACGCGATGTGCGGGACCGTGCTGTCGACCGGTGCCCGGCGCGGCGCGATGATGGCGACCCTGCGGTGCGATCATCCGGACATCGCGGAATTCGTCTCGGCCAAACATCGGCCCGGCATGCTGCGGCGGTTCAATATGTCGGTCCAGGTGACCGACGCCTTCATGGCGGCCGTGCGGTCCGACGCGGCCTGGCCGCTGGTGTTTCCGGCCGCCGCATTCGGGCCGGACGATCAGGGCGGCGAGAGCGTGGCGCGGCGATGGCCGGGGTTGTCCGTTCCGGTCCCGTGCCGCGTCGTGCGGCGTGTCGGCGCCCGTGCGCTATGGGATGACATCCTGCGCAGCACCTATGATTTTTCCGAGCCCGGGGTCCTGTTCGTCGACCGGATCAACGCGTCCAACACGCTCTGGTATTGCGAGCGGATCAGCGCCACGAATCCCTGTGGCGAGATGCCGTTGCCCCCTTACGGGGCGTGCGACCTGGGCTCGCTCAACCTGGCGTGTTTCGTGCGCGCGCCTTTTACCCCGCAGGCGGATCTCGATACCGGGCGCCTGGCGGAGGCCACGCGAGGCGCCGTGCGTTTTCTCGACGACGTGATCGATGTCTCGCGTTATCCCCTGCCGCAGCAGGCCGAGAACGCCCGCGCCTCGCGCCGCATCGGCCTGGGCGTGACCGGGCTGGCCGACATGCTGCTGATGCTGGGCCTGCGCTACGATTCCGCACAGGCGCGCGCCGTTGCCGCGGACATGATGCGCGTCGTCTGCCACGCGGCCTATCGCGCCTCGGTTGCCCTGGCGCGCGAGAAATCGCCTTTCCCGCGTTTCGTGCGTGATGCCTATATGCAGGGGCCGTTCATCCGCGCCTTGCCCGGCGATATCCGCGATGCGATCGCCGCGTCCGGCATCCGCAACAGCCATCTGCTGGCGATCGCGCCGACCGGGAGCATCAGCCTGCTGGCCGGCAATGTTTCGAGCGGGCTGGAGCCGATCTTCGCCGCGTCCCATCACCGCACGATACTGGACGAAACCGCGGCGCCCCGGGATTTTCTGCTGACCGACTATGCCGTTGAGGTCTGGGCTCGGGGGGCCGGGGCGCGCGGGGCCGGGGGCGAAAGCGGGCGGCCGGGCCTGCCGCCCGCTTTCGTATCCGCCAGCGACCTGGGGCCGGAGGATCACATCGCCATGCAGGCGGCACTGCAGCCCTTCGTGGACAGCGCGATCTCGAAAACCGTGAACGTGCCGCAGGACTATCCGTTCGACGCGTTCAAGCGCGTCTACGACCTTGCCTATGACAGCGGCCTCAAGGGCTGCACCACTTTTCGCCCCAATCCGGTGACCGGCATGGTCCTCAGCGACCCCCAATGCTGTACCGCCGGGCACGAAGCCGATTATACCAGCGCGTGTCATGATTGACCGTCCCGTTCTCTCTTTTCGGGGCGCTGCCCCGAACCCCGCCAAAGGCGGTGCCTTTGGAAACCGATTATTTATCAATATAACGGGGGTAATGGGGTGCAGGGGTCAGTGACCCCTGCCGGGTTCGGGCGGAGCCCGACCTGTCTTCCAAACGGTCAATGTCCAAGTGGATTGGTATTAGACGCTGGTCCCGGCTCTTGGCCTGGCTATCGGATCTCGAACTCTCCCGATGGCAGCGGAGTCAGCGATGTTTCCAGCGCCGCGCTTTCGCGGGCCAGGACATGATGGAACCACGTGATATCGGATTGCCGTGGCGTTCGGAGGCGGAAATTGCGGATCTGCATCGGTACGACGCGCAGGGCGGCCAGCCGGCCGTCTGTGCCCAGGCGGGGGAGATAGAGCGCGGCCAGATCGGGCCGGAACGCGGCGTACCCTCCGATCCCTTCATAATCGTTGATAAGGTCGCCGCAGCCATACAGGATCAGTTTCCCCCGATGGCATTCCAGCCCCAGCCGGTGATGCGCGGAATGCCCGTGGATCAGGTCGGCGCCGCGATCGATCAGGGCCTGCGCAAATTGTCGGTGCGCCTGCGGGATGAGATAGCCCCAATTGCCGCCCCAATGGATGGAGGCGATCACGATATCGCCCGGCCGGCGCCAGCGTTGCATGTCTTGCGCGACCAGTTCGGCGCTGCCGGCCGACAGGTCGGGCAGAAGATACAGGCCCGGCATATGCGCGCCGGCCTTCCATTCCTCCGGCACGCCGCTGCTCGGCAGGGCGCAGGCGAAGACCAGCAGGCGCCGGTCGCCGCCGGCAAGCGGCAGTACGGCCGGGGCCGTGGCCTGGGCCAGGTCGCGCCCCGCGCCGGCGGTTTGGATATGCGCCTTCCATAACGTATCGAGGGTCTGCATCAGGCCGGCCTGCCCCCAGTCGAGCGTATGATTGTTGGCCAGCACGCAGCAATCGATGCGGGCCGCCGTCAGGCAATCGACATTGTCCGGATGCATCCGGTAATTGATCCCCTTGGGCACATAGGCGCCGGACGTGGTGACGGCCGTTTCCAGATTGACGATCCGCGCCGAAAGGCCGGCATCGCGCAAATAGGGCAGGGCATCGCCCCAGACATAGTCCGGCGCGACATGCCGGGGAATGGGACCGTTTTCCCGCTCGGCCAGGTCGAGATAGCCGAGGGCCGACGCGACATGGCGCTCATGCAGTTCGGGTTGGCCGGGATGGCGCAGGATCTGGTCCACGCCGCGCCCGAGCATGACGTCGCCGCCGAGCAGGAGGGTGAGGTCGGACATGGCGGCGTCAGGTTTAGGACGCCGGCCGGCGTTTCTCGCCCGGACGCACGATGGCGGCCTGGAGGCCGGTTTCCCCCTCGGTAACGGCGACATGCACCGGGCTGCCGACCTGCAACTGGTCGAATCCGTCGTCGGCCACGCTGTGGCGATGGAAATAGACCTCTTTCCCATCGGGCAGTTCGATGAAGCCGTAATCCTGTCCGGCGACGAAGCGGGTGACGTGGCCCTCCTGCAAGATGGGTTCGTGGTGTTTCACCTGTCCGCCGCGCGTGCGCACATGGTCTTCCAGCCGGCGGACTGCCGCGTCGAACGCGTCCCGGACGGCGACATAGGCGTCCTCATGCGCATGGTTTCGCGGTCCTTCGCGCGAGACGACGATGTCGCCCGCCGGGGTGCTCACCACCAGTTGCACGTGGTACAGATCGCCCTGGTGATGATGGCGGTGCGGGATTTCGACCGTCACATGGCAACGCAGGATGTCGCTTTCGAAATGCGTCAACTGTGCGGCCCTGGCGCGGATTTTCGCCTCGAGCGCCGGCGAGGGATCCATGTTCTTGAAGGTGATCTGCACGGGAATGGCCATGGCGTCGTCCCCTGGACATCCGGCCCCGCCTGCCGCGGCCCTGCCTGCGACCGAAAGGGCGTGACGGCCCGATCGCATTCGCAACGCGCGACGCACGGTCGGGTTCGCCCTCGGACGTCTTTCGCGACGCGGCTGGTTTCAGGTTCGCGTCGATACAAGATTTCCCGATATACGCGCCCGATCATGCGGTCCGGTCGCTTGTCGGAGGGGGTCCTTCATCATGCCTCAGCGGGCCGAGGATGCGCGGCATCCCATCACGCGGCATCCCATCACCCTGGGCGTCACCCTGGGCGCCATCCTGGACGGGGCGGCACGGCGTGTCCTGCTTCCTCTGGTTGCCGGGGCATTGTGCATCGGCGGTGTGGGGCGTCTGCTGGGCTGGGCATGGAGCGACTGGTTCTGGATGGCCGGAACCGCCGTCGTGCTGTGCTTCCTGCTGCTGCAGATCGCCCTGACGCTGCGTCGCGGCGAATTCGGACTCGACCTGATCGCCGCCCTCGCCATGGGGGGCGCCCTTCTGCTGGGCCAGAATCTGGCCGGCATCATCATTGCCCTGATGTTTGCCGGCGGAGAGGCGCTGGAAGGTTTTGCGCAGGGGCGCGCGCGGCGCGAGATGACCGCGCTGCTCGATCGCGTGCCGCGCAGCGCCGCCCGCTATGACGGGGAACAATTGCGGGACGTGCCTCTGGCCGCGCTTCTGGCCGGCGACCGCATCCTGGTGCGGCAGGGCGATGTCGTTCCCGTGGACGGGCTGGTGACCAAGGGGATCGCCGTCCTGGATGAATCGGCGCTGACGGGAGAGGCGCTGCCCGTATCGCACCGGGTCGGCGCCGCGATCGTCAGCGGCACGACCAATGCCGGCGACGCCTTCGGCATGCAGGCGACCAGCACGGCCGCCGACAGCACCTATGCCGGGATCGTCCGTCTGGTCGAGGCCGCGGGCGCCGCAAGGGCGCCCATGGTGCGCCTGGCCGATCGTTATGCGCTGGTCTTCTTCGCGCTTACTCTTTTCGTGACGGGGGCGGCCTGGATCGTCAGCCGCGATCCTGTCCGGGCCCTGGCGGTCCTGGTCGTGGCAACACCCTGTCCGCTCATCCTCGCGGTGCCGGTGGCGATCATGTCCGGCATCTCCCGCTGCGCGCGCCGCGGCATCCTCGTGAAGGGCGGCGGCGCGCTGGAACAGCTCAGCCGGATCAGGACCGTCATCTTCGACAAGACCGGCACCCTGACCGACGGCCGGGCCCGCATTCTGGACATGATGTGCGACACCATCGATCCGCGCGAATTATTGCGCATCGCGGCGTCGCTCGACCAGGTTTCGCACCATGTCGTCGCGCGTTCGCTGGTGCTGAGCGCCGGAGAACGCGGGATCGTCCTGTCCCTGCCCGAGGCGGCCCACGAACAGTCCGGCGCCGGCGTGACCGGCAGGCTGGAGGGGCATCTGGTTGTGGTCGGCAGTTGGGATTATGTGCGCGCCGCCACCGACGACACGCCGTTTGCGGCGGAAATTTCGGAGTGGATGCGCCGCGACGGCGCGGTGGCGGTCGCGGTGGGCATCGACCGCCATGTCGCCGGCGCGTTCCTGCTGGCGGACCAGGTCCGGCCCGAGGCCGGGGTCGTGCTGCGGCAATTGCGGGATGCCGGCATAAGCCGGATCGTACTGGCGACCGGGGACCGGGCCGACCTCGCGGCCAGTGTCGGCGTATTCCTCGAGGTCGATGCCGTCGTGGCGGATCTCAAGCCCCAGGACAAGACGGCGATCGTCGCCGCGGAGAAATCGGCCGGCCCGGTTCTGATGGCCGGGGACGGGGTCAATGACGCGCCGGCCCTGGCCGCATCCGACCTGGGCGTGGCCATGGGCGCCCGCGGTGCCGCGGCCTCGTCGGAGGCGGCGGACATCGTCATCCTGGTCGACAGGCTGGACCGGCTGGTGGATGCCCTGCGCATCGCCCGGCGGGCGCGCCGGATCGCGCTGCAAAGCGTCTATGCGGGCGTGGGCCTGTCCATTTGCGCCATGCTGGCCGCCACCGCGGGGTATCTCATCCCGGTCGAGGGCGCGCTGCTGCAGGAAGGTATCGATGCCGCCGTCATTCTCAATGCCCTGCGCGCGCTGCATGGCGGCCTCTGGCGCCGCGCCGGACATGCCGGCCTCGCACCGGATGAATTGCGCGCCCTCGATGCCGAACACCAGGCGCTGCTCGACGTCGTCGACCGCATTCGCGTGACCGCGGACCGGTCGCATGACGTGTCGGGGCCGGATCTCGACAAGGATCTGGAAATCCTGGATCAGATGCTGCGACAGCGGCTTCTGCCGCATGAGCGGCAGGATGACCGGGAGATCTATGCCCGCATCAGGCGGCAGGCGCGCATGCCCGACCTGCTGGCCGGCATGAGCCGCACCCACATGGAGATACGGCGCCAGATCCACAATCTGGCCGCGCTGCGCCGCGCCGTGTCGGAACATGGCGCGAATGCGCTGCAGCGCCGCGAACTGCAGCGCCTGCTCTACGGCCTCGAAGCCATTACCCGCCTGCATTTCGCGCAGGAGGAGGAAATCTATCGCCTGCTTGAGCGGGAACGGTAGGGGACAGGGCGCGCCCATCCCCCGGCGCGGCCGATCACCTGCCGGTGGCGCGTCTGCCGGAGCGGCTGGCTGAAGATTATGTGTTTGTCGGGAGATTATGTGTTTGCGGCGCTTTGCGAAGCCGTCTGCCTGTCGTACGCTGCGAGGGACGAGGCCCGCTACGAACGAGTTCACCGTAACCGGGGGGCGTTCGGAACATCGGAAACTGAACAGAACATGACGATCCTGGGACAGCGGGGAATGAAGGGCCGCCTAGCCAAAATCGGGGCCCGTATCAGAAAGAGTCCCATCACGCGGGTGGGACCCGGCCTGATTACCGGGGTCGCGGACGACGATCCCAGCGGAATTGCCACCTATTCGCACGCAGGGGCCACCTTCGGTCTGGACATGCTCTGGACGATGCCGCTGGCATTTCCGCTGATGGCGGCGATCCAGTTGGTCTGCGCGCGCATCGGCCGGGTCACCGGGCGTGGCCTGGCGGCCAATATCAAGACCGCGTTTCCCGCCCCGGTGCTGCTGGCCGTCACCGGCCTGCTGCTGCTTGCCAATACGCTCAACATCGCGGCCGACATCGCCGCGATGGGCGACGTCACCTCTTTGGTCACCGGCCTGAACAAGCAGCTTGCAGCCATATTCTGGGTGATCGTCACCCTTGTGCTGCAGGTCTTCGTCCCGTATCACCGATATGTATATTTTCTGAAATGGCTTACGCTTTCCCTGTTGTCCTATTTCATCGTGGCCATGATCGTTCATGTGCCCTGGCACGACGTCGCGATGCGGACGATCCGGCCCCATGTGACCTGGGATGGACGTACCGCCGAAATGGTGCTGGGCGTGTTCGGCACGACGATCAGCCCGTATCTGTTCTTCTGGCAGGCCTCGGAAGAAGTGGAGGATCTGCGGATTCATCACGCGGAACCCCTGCTGACCGATGACATGGGCGCCGCCGGCGAGCTGCGCCGCATTTCGTGGGATACATGGAGCGGCATGTTCTATTCGGATGTGACCGCGTATTTCATCATCCTTGCGACGGCGGTGACGCTGCATGCGCACGGCGTCACCCGGATCGAAACGGCGGCACAGGCCGCCGATGCGCTCCGGCCCCTGGCGGGTGACTTCGCCTATTACCTGTTCGCGGTCGGTATCTGGGGGGTCGGCCTGATCGGTGTCCCTGTCCTGGCCGGATCGGCGGCCTATGGCTTTTCGGAGGCGATGAACTGGCAATGGGGGCTGGAACGCAAGGCGACCGACGCGCGCGGCTTCTATGGTGTCATCATCGTCAGTGTCCTGGCGGCGCTGGTCATCCAGTTCTCCCCCCTCAGCCCCATGAAGGCGCTGTTCTGGTGTGCCGTCCTGAACGGCGTCGTCGCCGCGCCGCTGATGGCCGTCCTGCTTCTGCTCGGGGGGCGGCGCCTGACATTGGGAAAATTCGTGGTCAGCAAGACCATATTGGCGCTTGGATGGATCGCGACCTTCGTGATGGCGGTTTCAACCGTCGAGATGGTCCTGGGATGGTTCTGAAGAGTTGGATGCCGCGAAGCCGGATCATGTGACGGTTTCGTGTTCCCTTGAACCTGGGGCCTCTCGCTACACTTAGAGTGGATTGGCACGGGCCGATCCGCCGGTTTTGGGTCATCCTTTTCTTCGGGCATGTCGCATCCGTGCGGAGGCCACCATGCTTCAATACAGTCCGGCCGGGCAGGGGCAGATATCCGAAAGGCGCCGGCGATTGCTGATCGGCAATTGCCCGCGGCAGCCCGATCGTCGCGGGTTCGTCGCCGATGCCTCGGGTGATTACGAACTGGCCATCGTCGAATTCGACGACCAGGGCTGCTATTATGAACGCGCGCAGATGGCCGCCCTGGCGGACCAGGTCGCCCGTCTGGTCCGTCAGGACACGGACGCCGTCATCGTCGTCTTTGTTCATGGCTGGAACCATAACGCCGATCCCCTGGATGCCGGTCTGCTGGGTTTTCGGCATGTCCTGTCGATCGCCGCGCGGCACGAACGGCAATTGAACCCGGCCCGTCCCCGCTCCATTCTGGGGATATTCGTCGGGTGGCGCGGCCGGACGCTTTTTCATCCCGTGCTCGAATATCTCACTTTCTGGGGGCGCCAGGCGGCAGGGCGGCGGGTTGCCGGCGGGTCGGTACGCGAATTGTTCGGGCTGTTGCGGCGGTATCGTGATGCTAGACGCGCGGCAGGCGGGTGCCCCCTGCTTGCCGTCATCGGTCATAGTTTCGGCGGGATGATCGTGTACTCGGTCTTGAGCCAGTCGCTGATCGAATATGCGTCCTCGCCGGACCCGCAGGATTCGCCCCGGTTCGCAGATCTGGTCCTGCTGATCAACCCCGTGCTGGAAGCGACACGCTATCTGCCGATCTACGACATCCTGCGGCGGCCGGGCGTCCCTCTGCATGGTCATGACACGCCACCGGTCTTCGTATGTGTGTCGGCGCGCAATGACTGGCCCGACCGCATCCTGTTTCCGCTGGGACATGCCGCGGCCCGCATGATGCAACGCTGCCGGTCCCGGCTGGAGCGCAGATGCCTGGGGCGCACGATCGGAAATATCCGCCCATTTCGCACGCACCGGTTGAGGGGTCCCGTCGATGGCGAAATGTTTTCATTGACCCCGACCGGCAATGCCAACCGGCCGGGGACGCCCTTCTGGATCGTGCGTGCAGGTTCCCATGTGGTGGACGGGCATGACGGCATCTCCCACGAGCCGTTCCAGGAATTCGTCGGCAGCCTGCTGTTCCAGCACCAGGGCAGGACGTCACACGGCACGGGGCCGCACTCCGCGGCCTGAGCCGGGGGCACGATCCCGTACCGTGTTGCGGCATTCCTGCCGCCGGTTCCGGCGTCTCCGTCGCGGTCGTGTTCAGGTATGTTTGATGGGGATGACCTGTTCGTTCTTCTGGGCCTCGGCCGTCTTGGGCAGGGTCACCGTCAGCACGCCCTTGCTGAAGGATGCTTCGATCGCCCCGACATCCACCTCGTCAGGGATCTGGAAGGAGCGCAGGAACGTGCCGAAGCGTCGCTCGGAGTGGTAATAATTGTTCTTCTTCTCTTCTTTTTCTTCATGTTTTTCACCGCGAATGATCAAAGTGTCATTCGTCGTTTTGACCTCGACGTCGGTCTCGTCCATTCCGGGAAGCTCGACGGTGATTTCATAGCGGTTGTCCCGGTCGAGAATGTCGATCGGAGGCGCGATGTCGAGGCCCTCGCCCCGCGGCCAGAACATATCGAGGCCCGATGAACGGCCAAAGGGACGGCGCCACCACCCCGACGGGAGTTCGTCAAACCTGCGGTCCAGTTCGCGGCGCAACGTATCGAGCGCCGGCCAGGATGCCGCCCGTAGCGGTTTTGCGGGCCTGGATTCCGGTTTGATCGCGAGTTTGTTGGGGTCTGCCATGGGAATCTCCATGTCTTCGCACTGCGAGTACCAGGCAGGGGGCAAGCTGGTCTCTGGGGCTAGGGAACGCGGGATCCGGCGGTAAGTTGTCACCCGAAGCACCGGCTGCGTGCTTTGTGTCGTGTCGAAAAAATCGAGGGGCGGACACTGATCCGCGCGGAGAAGGATCCCTATCTGTCGGATGCCGCGGCAAGCGGCGATGCGCGGTGTCGCACGCGCGCGCAAGGCAAGGGTCGAGAGGGGATGCAGCCGATCGAAAACCGCGTATTCGATGCGATCGCGCCGGGGGAGGCGGCCAGCGTGACCCACACGCTGACCTATAAGGACATGCAGATATTCTCGACGATGGCGCGGCATATGTGCCCTGCCGCGATCGACGAAGCGGCCGCCCGCAGCGAGCCGTTCTATGATGTCGCCGCCCAGGGAATGTGGCTGCCCGCATTGGTTTCGGCGCTGGTCGCGACCCGGCTTCCCGGCCTGGGCAGCAAATATGCCGCGCAGAGCCTTCACTTCGAACGCGCGATCGCGCTGGGCGATACGATGACGGTGACCTTGACGGTGACGGCGAAGGATGCGCGGGACGGCATCGTCGGCATGGACTGCCTGGCAACGAACCAGCGGGGCGAGATCGTCGCCCGTGGGCGTGCCGAGATCATCGCGCCGACCGAGAAGATATCGCGCCTTCGCGAGACCCGATCGGATCAATTGTCGTCGGGCAAGGGGCGCCGGTACGAACGGCTGATCGCCCTGACCCGGGGGCTGGCGCCGATCAGGACGGCCGTCATCTATCCGGTGGAGACGATCTCCCTTCTCGGTGCCATGGAGGCCGCGCGCGCCAATCTGATAGAGCCTATCCTGATCGGTCCGGAAGACAGGATACGCGCCGAGGCCGCGCGGGCGCAGGTCGATGTGTCGGGGTACGAAATCGTCCCGGCGGATCGGCCCGAGGAGGCAGCGCAAGCCGCGGTCCGCTTGGCCCGCGAGGCACGGGCCGAGGCCCTGATGAAGGGGGCGCTGCACACGGACGTGCTGCTTCGCGCCGTTCTGGACCGCGATCACGGCTTGCGGACCGAACGGCGGCTCAGCCACGTGTTCGCGATCGACGCGCCGTTCTATCCGCGCCCGATCCTGCTGACCGACGCCGCGGTCAATATCGACCCGACACTTTCCGACAAACGGGATATCGTCCAGAACGCGATCGCGCTGGCCCATGCGTTGGGCATTCCGTGTCCCCGGGTTGCGATCCTGTCCGCCGTGGAAACGGTGACCGAGGCTCTTCGTTCAACGCTCGATGCGGCCGCCTTATGCAAGATGGCTGAACGTGGCCAGATTACCGGCGGCATACTGGACGGTCCGCTCGCGTTCGACAACGCGGTCTCGGTCATGGCGGCGAAGGCCAAGGGGATCGTCTCGCCCGTCGCGGGGCATGCGGACATCTTCGTCGTGCCGGACCTGGAAGCGGGGAACATGCTGGCCAAGGAACTGGAATATCTGGCCGATGCCCAGATGGCGGGCATAGCGCTCGGCGCCCGGGTACCGATCATTCTGACCAGTCGTGCCGACAAGACGCTGGCCCGTCTCGGGTCATGCGCGATCGCGCTGCTTCTGGTCCGTCATGCCGGGGAAAAAACCTGATTTTGGTCGGCATCGGCGCGGATTTTCCAAGATCTGTCATGCGCTTCATGAGGTTGGAAAGGGAAAGGAGAAACGCAGCATGGAACAAGGATTACCCAACGCCGGCATGGAAGCGGCAGCCCTGACACCCGACCAGCGGCACAGGTTTGCCGCGGCCCTGGAGCAATATCTCGACGCGGACAAGCCGGGCCAGGGGGTGTACGGGCTGCTGAGCCGGGCCGCCGACGCGGCGATCTATGACCAGGTGCGCGGCTGGGGGTGCCAGCCCCATCCGCCCGAGGCGGCCCCCGGGATGATCCATGTCCTGATCCCGCCAGAAGACATGCGGAAACTTCTGGCCCTGGCGGATATTTCCGAGCAGCAGGCTATTGCGTATCTGGTCGTGCATCTGCCGCGTGCCGTTCGGAATTACGTGCTGAAATTGCCGATGCATCGGCCGGGCAGCCTGTACGAGCGGGCGAAGCAACATTTCCCGTGTGTTGCCGCGGACAGGTCGAAAGGCTGACCACGGGATGACGGGCCCGGGGGATGGAGGACGGAGGACCCGGCCGCGTCAGCAGATTCGCGGCAGATGTTCGCCGAACAGCCAGTCCACGATCCGTCCGCCACCGAATCCGGTCGTCATCTGCACGAAATGGTCTGGGTCTTCGATCACGTCTCCGATGATGCAGGCATCGCGGCCCAGAGGATGCTTCCGCATCGCCTGCAACAGGCGCGTCGCCTCCTGGGGGGCGACGATCGCGATCAATTTGCCTTCGCTGGCGACATAGAGCGGGTCCAGGCCAAGAAGTTCGCAAGCGGCGGCCACGTTTTCCCGCACGGGTATGGCCTCTTCCCGCAGCATTATGCCGACGGATGATTGATGCGCGATCTCGTTCAGCGTCGCGCCGATGCCGCCGCGCGTCGGATCGCGCAGCAGTCGGAGCGCGCTGCCGGATGCGCGGATCATCTCGGCGACGAGGGTATGAAGTGCCGCGCTATCGGACAGGATGTCGGTTTCGAAACCCAGGCCGGCGCGTTTGGACATGATCGCGGCCCCATGATCGCCCAGGAAGCCGGAGACCAGTACCTTGTCCCCCGGCCGGGCCTGATCACCTGACAACGCAACCCCAGGAGGGATGCGTCCGACCCCGGTCGTCGTGATGAACACGCCGTCCGCCTTGCCGCGTTCGACGACCTTGATGTCGCCGGTTACGATCGCAACATCCGACGCGCGGCTGGCCGTTCCCATGCTGGCGGCGATCCGCTGCAGGTCACGCAACGGAAATCCCTCTTCGATCACGAATCCCGCGGCCATGTACACCGGGACGGAACCGGCCATCGCCAGGTCGTTGATCGTGCCGTGCACGGCCAGGGATCCGATATCGCCGCCGGGGAAGAAGATCGGCGATACGACATATGAATCGGTGGAGAGCGCGATATGGCCGCCGGTCACCGGGAAGACGGCGCAATCATTAGCCTGGTCGAGCAAAGGGTTGGAAAATGCCGCGCGGAAGATCTCATCGATCAGTTGCGCCATGGCCCGGCCGCCGGCCCCGTGCGACAGGTCGACGCGGCCATTGGCGATGTCGAGCCGGCGTTGGCGGGGGACCTGCCTGCTCATCGGTCCCGCGCACCTGGCGGCGTCCTGTCTCGAAATCGTTTATAGGTCCAATGGGCGGCGCAGGCGCCTTCGGGCGAGACCATGCAGGAACCGATCGGCGTTTCCGGCGAGCAGACCGTACCAAACAGACGGCAATCGGTCGGTTTTCGTACGCCGCGCAATACGTCGCCGCAGGCGCAGGCAGGATTGTCCGCGGCCGGCAGGGTGGTAATGCCGTATCGCCGTTCGGCATCGAATGCGGCATGGCGGTCGTTCAGGCGCAATGCGCTGTATGGAATCTCGCACAGCCCACGCCATGCGAACGATTCGCGAATCTCGAAGACATCGGCAATGGCCCGCTGGGCAAGGAGATTGCCGCCCCGTATCACCGCACGGCGATACTGGTTTTCGACGACGCAGCGCCCCGCGTTCATCTGCCGGACCAGCATGACGATCCCCTGCAGCACGTCCAGCGGTTCGAACCCCGTCACGACAACGGGTTTTGAAAAGCGTGCCGCGATGTCCTCATAGGGAGACGTGCCGATGACCGTGCTGACATGTGCCGGGCCGACCAACCCATCGATCGCCACGTCCTGATTGTCGAGAATGGCGCGGATGGCCGGCGGTGTCAGAACATGGTTGCACAATATACTGAAATTAAAAATATTCCTTTCCTTAGAGTGAAGGATTGCAAGGGCGGTGGGCGGCGTCGTCGTCTCGAAACCCACCGCCAGAAAGACAATCCGGCGTTCCGGTTCGGTCTCGGCAATCTGCAGGGCGTCGTGCGTGGAATACACCATCCGGATATCGGCCCCGGCCGCGCGGGCCCGCAGCAGGCTGCCGCCGTCCGGGGTCGGGACGCGCATCAGGTCGGCATAGGTGCATAGCGTGATGCCGGGTTGCCCGGCCAGCCGGATCGCATCCTCGATCCGGCCGACGGGCAGGACGCAGATCGGGCAACCGGGGCCATGGACCATCCGTACATTGCGTGGCAGCAGATCCTCGATACCGTATCGTGCGATGGCGTGGGTATGACCACCGCAGAATTCCATGATCCGATAATCGCGGTGCGGATCGGCCTCGCGCGCCAGCGTCTCGGCAAGCGCACGGGCCAGATGCCCGTCGCGATATTCCGTCATGTATTTCACGACGCGTCTTTCATTGAAGGACGTCCTGCCCGCCCGGGAACGAAGACAGGCCGGCGGCGCGCATCAAGGCGAGCGTTTGCGCCGCCTCTTCGGGGTCGAGCCTGGCCAGGGCATATCCGACATGGATGATGACATAGTCGCCGACAGCCACGTCCTCGAGCAGTGCGACGGAGACCAGGCGCGAGACGCCGTTCAGGGTAACGCGGGCCATGGCGTCGGGCAGCAGCGCATCGACCCGGATGGGAATCGCCAGGCACATCGCTATGTCCTTTCATATCCGGGAATGCCCGCGCGGGTACCGTCTTTCAGGCACAGCCTGGCCCACGCCGCCTGTCCCAGGGACAGCCCCCCGTCATTGGCCGGGACGCTACGCGGCATGATCGGATTCAACCCCGCATTCCGCAATGCGCCTGCCAGCCCGTCGGCCAGCAGCCGGTTTGCGAGGCATCCTCCGGCCAGAAGCACAGTCCGTACCCCCAGGCGCGCGGCATGGCTGGCGGTCAATGCCGACAGGCCGGCGATGACGGTGCCATGAAACAGGTCCGCACCTGTGCGTGCATCCATCCCCGGCTGCGACAGCGCAGCAAGCAGCGGCAGGAAATCCAGCGTGCCGCCATTCAGCCGATAGCCGTTCACCAGACCCCGCGGTGCCGTGGCCAGGGCTTCCAGCGCCATGGCGGCTTCGGCTTCATGGCTCTGGCGGACACAGATTCCCAGCAGGGCGGCGGCGGCATCGAACAGCCGGCCCATGCTGCTCGTGCCCGGGAAGGCGCCGCCGGCCACCAGACCCGCCAGGCGCGCCGCCTGCGGAACGGTATGAAATCTTCGACCTGCCTCGTCCCCCCGCCCCAGCGTGGCCAGAACGGCGACACCCATGCGCCAGGGTTCGCGTGCCGCCCGGTCCCCGCCGGGCAGCGGCACGGGGGCAAGATGGCCAAGCCGGTGCCACGTCGATCCGTCGACATGGAGCAGTTCGCCACCCCAATTGCCGCCGTCATGACCATGACCATGGCCGTCCAGGGCCAGGCCCAGATAGGGGCCGCGCACGATCCGCTCGGCGGCCACCGCAGCAAGATGGGCCAGGTGATGCTGGACCGGCAGAACAGGCATTCCGCTTTCCTGCGCATAGCGGCTCGACGGATAATCCGGGTGCAGGTCACAGGCGACGACAAGCGGGACAACGCCCAGAAACGCGGTCATGCGGCGGATCGCGTCCGCATGGCGCCGAATGGCCTGGGGGCTGTCCAGATCCCCGATATGCTGGGAAAGAAAGGCTTCGCGCCCCCGGATGATGCAGATCGTCGCCTTCAGATAGGCCCCCACGGCCAGGACGGGCGGTCCGTCCTCTGCCAGGTCGATCGGCGCGGGGACGATGCCCCGCGCCCGGCGGAGACAGGCGGGAGCCCGGTCGATGACCGTCATGACCGAATCGTCCAGTCCGTTTTCGATGTCGCGGTCATGGGTGACGATCAGGTCGGCCAGGCCGGCCAGTTGCGCATGCGCCGCCCCGTTATCGGTAATCAACGGCATGCCGGCGCGGTTCGCGCTGGTCGCGACCAGGCAGGCCGGCGCGCTGGTGCCGCGCCGGCGCGCCTCTTGCGCCAGTGCGTGGAAGAGCAGGTGATGGATCGGGGCCGATGGCAGCATGACGCCGATCTGCCTCAGGCCAGGGGCCACGGACGGCGCCACGATCGTGCGTCGGGCCAGCAGCACGATCGGCCGTTCGGGCCGTTCAAGCATCCGGCGCGACAGCGGATCGACGATCGCGACCAGCCCGGCGGCGGCCAGGTCGGCGACAAGGGTGGCGAAGGGCTTGGCCGGCCGGTTCTTCCGGACCCTGAGCCGACGCACGGCGGCCTCGTTCCCTGCATCGCAATAAAGATGGAACCCGCCGACGCCCTTCAGCGCCACGATGGCGCCATCGCACAGGGCGCTGGCGATCTGGTCCGTCGAGGCACTCAAACGCGGCCCGCAGGACGCGCAGGCGATCGTTTCGGCATGAAAGCGCCGGTTGCCGGGTGCCTGATAATCGCGCCGGCAATCGGGGCAGAGACTGAAGGCAGACATCGTCGTGTTCGCGCGATCGAACGGAAGCGCCCGCGTGATCGTCAGGCGGGGGCCGCACTGCGTGCAACTGATGAATGGATAGAGGTAAAAGCGGCCGGCCGGATCGAAAAGCTCTTGCAGGCAGGACGGGCAGGGTGGCGCATCCGTGGCCATACGGGTGTGGCCTGGGCGGTGGATGGTTTCGCGGATTTCGAACCCTTTGCCGCCGTCGGGAGGGATATCGCGCACATCCACCCGCTCTATGCGGGCAAGGGGCGGCGGTGCGGCGCGAAGGGCGGCAAGAAACCCGTCCAGGGATGCACCCTCGATTTCGGCCAGCACGCCGTCGCCGTCATTCAGGACGTAGCCGGAAAGGCCATGTTGCCGCGCAAGCCCGTAGATGAAAGGACGAAAGCCCACACCCTGTACGACCCCGCCGATACGAACCTGGACACGCCGCGCCGCGCGGCGCGTATCCCTAGCGCCGGGCAGGGTATGCATGGTCCGGCCCGTCCGGGACCGCGGCCGGGCGACATTGCATGACCCAGCCGGCCAGTTCGTTCAGCCCCGCGCCCGTCCTGGCGGAAACCTCCAGGATCTGCAGGTGCGGGTTCACCCGGCGCGCCGCCGCGATGCAGGCGTCGCGGTCGAAATCCAGATGCGGAAGCAGGTCGATCTTATTCAGCACCATCAAATGCGACGAGGAAAAGATATGCGGATATTTGAGCGGCTTGTCCTCTCCCTCGGTCACCGACAGCACGACCATGCGGGATCTTTCCCCCAGGTCGAAGGCGGCGGGGCAAACCAGGTTTCCGACATTCTCGATAAACAGGACGCCGTTTTGCGGCGTGGGCAGCATGTCCATCGCGTGCGACACCATGTGCGCATCCAGATGGCAGCCCTTGCCGGTATTGACCTGCACCGCCGCAGCCCCGGTGGCGCGGATCCGTTCGGCGTCGCGTGACGTCTGCTGGTCGCCCTCGATGACCGCGACCGGCAGGAATGTCCGTATATGTTCGACAAGTCTGACCAGAAGCGAAGTCTTCCCCGCACCCGGGCTGGAGACGATATTAAGCGCAAAGCTGCCCTGTTGCAGCAGCCGCGCGCGATTGGCCGCCGCGAAGGCATCGTTGGCCGCCAGAATATCGCGCTCGATCCGTATCGCGCGTTCCTTTCCGACGCCCGGCGCATGCGCATGTGCGCTGTCGGGCCCGACATCCCCGGATCCGAAATCAAGCCCGGATCTGAAATCAAGACAGCCGCCGTCATGGTGCTGGTGGGCATGCCCCTCCCGATGCGCCATGGCATGATCCGCCGGCTCGGTACCCGGCGTTCCGCATCCGCAGATCACGCACATCAGATCACCTCCAGTCCGGTCAGGAAAAAATCGTCGCCGCCGGTCACCACCAGGTTGGCCAGGGCGCAGCGCGGACAATCCTGATGCCACTCGGTTACGGAGCCTGTGTACCCGCAATCGGGACAGAAACCGTTGGCCGGTACGGTCTCGATTTGCAGTCGCGCCTTATGGGCGATTGTACCCCGCGCGACCGCGGCGAAACAGAATTGCAGCGCCATGGGCTCGACCGGGCCAAGCACCCCGATGGCCACCGTGACCGTGTGAACGCAGCGAAAACCCTGTTTGCGGGATTCTTCCTCGATCAATGCCAGAAGATTTTCGGCGAGCGACATTTCGTGCATGTCGGGCTTTCTGCGCGGTCCATATTTCAGGAGGCGCTCAGCCGTGACCGCAAGGCCTGGATAACGATCGGTGCATCGACGGGTTTAAGGAACACGCCCGAAATGCCGAGTTCGTGAAAGCCCGTCGTGCCCGACAGGGATTGCGACGCGGTGCTGATGATGAAAAGCGGGATTGCGAGTCCCTCGTTGCGCAGCGTCTCCGCCAGATGGGCGCCGGCGTCGGCGGTTTCGAGCATCAGGTCGGCCAGGATCGCATCCGGACGAACCCGGCGTGTCGTGCGCAGGCCCTCGCGGCTGTCGGCGGCCTCGCCGACGCTGAAGCCGGCCTGTTCCAGCGCGTCGCGCAGGGCGCCCCGGGCGGTCGCGTCGGTATCGATCAGCAGAAGGGTGCGCCGTTTCGCGCCAAGCCCGATATTACCCATGATCTTCTTATCCCGCATCGCCGCGCAGCCGCGCGCCGAGCGCCCGGACGGCGTGGCCGAGATTGCGCGCCGCGCGCGGCGTCAGATCCTCGGCAAGGGTGAAGCTGTAGCCGCGGATTGCCAGTTGGTAGGCGCGGGGCGTCGCGCCGAGATAATCGCGTGCGATGGCCAGGACGGCGGGGGGTGAGAGAACATGGCTGGTAAAGCCGATTTCGGGCGCGGGAAAGACCGGCGTCACACGGAATGGGGCATGCCCGCGAAGCGTGGCGTCGATGAACCAGACGACGTCGTTTTCCGCGATGTCGAGGGCATCCTCGATCGCGAGCTGGTACGGATCATGGATCGCGATGTTGGGCAGGCGCAGGCCGGCGATCGCCGTCGCGGCGGCGGGGCCCAGCCCGTCGTCCTCGCGCCCCGGATTGCCGACGCCGATCACCAGCGTTCGTGCGATCATCCGCGCGCCTTCGACAGGATGGGCGTGCCGTCACTGTCCTCCAGCGTCACGACCAGCTTCATCTGTCCCAGCGCATGGGTGGCGCAGGACAGACAGGGATCATAGGCCCGGATGGCGACTTCCAGGTGGTTGAGCAGTCCTTCGCTGATGTCGCGGCCGGCGAGATCACGCTCGGCGACCTGGCGGATCGAACGGTTGATCGCCTCGTTATTGTGAGTGGTCGCGACGATCAGGTTCGCACGCACGATGCGGTCCTGTTCATCGATCTCGTAATGATGAAACAGCGTGCCCCGCGGCGCTTCCAGGACGGAGATGCCGCGCAGGCGCTTCTCGCCCGTGACGACCAGGTCGCTGCCCTGCAGGTCGTCGTCATGGAGCAGGATGCGGATCGTCTCGGCGCAATGGATCATGCAGACAAGCCGCGCCCAGTGATAGGCGAGGGTCGCATGAATCGGCCCGCCGCCATTCCTGACGCCGCCTTGGGCCATGAAATCGCGGCGCGCCTGTTCCGCCAGGGGGGTGCCGATGAAGGCGCAGCAATTCAACTGCGCCAGGGGGCCGACACGGTACCAGCCCTGTTCGGGGCCGAGCGCACGGATATAGGGGAATTTCATGTAGCTCCACGGCCGGACCTCCTCGCCGAGATGATCGGCATAGCGATCGGCGGGAATTCCGTCGAAGATCATGCCGCCCTTTGCGTCCATGGCGCGCAACCGCCCATCATACAGGTCCAGCCCGCCATCGGCGGCGACAAGGCTCATGTAATGCGATTCGATCCGCGCGAATTCCGCGTGCAGTTCGGGGTGGGCGTCGATGAAGGCGCGATGGAGTTCGAGCGCCTGGCAGCACCAGGCCAGAACCGGTTCGACATCGCGCCGCAAATTGTCCCGGTATTCCACGGAGAGATTCTGGTTGACCCCACCCGGTACGCAGAGCCGGGGATGGATCCGGCGTCCGCCGGTGGCGGCGATCACCATCTGTCCGAACTTGCGGATCATGATCGCCCATTTCCCGACCTCGGGATAGCGCTCCATCACGCCGATGATCGTGCGCGTCTCGACGGGGGCCTCGAAGCCCAGCAGCAGGTCCGGGGACGCAAGGTGGAAGAAATTGACGGCGCTGGATTGCAGGACCTGGCCGTAATGCATCAGCCGGCGCATCTTCTCGGCGGTGGGCGTCAGCCGGTCCACGCCGGCGATCGCATCCATCGCCTTGCCGGCGCCCAGATGATGGCTGACCGGGCAGATGCCGCAGAGCCTCTGCACGATGACGGGGACTTCCCAATACATCCGTCCCTGGATGAAGCGTTCGAACCCGCGGAATTCGACGACGTGGAAACGCGCCTGGGCGATGTTTCCCGCGTCATCCAGCCGCAGCGTGACCTTGCCGTGGCCTTCGACGCGCGTGACCGGATCGATGACGATCCGGCGCGTGCCCGAATCCCGGTTGCCATTATCCTTGTCGTTCATGGTCCGTCACGCATTGTCATTCGTATTTCAAAAGCGGATAAGGCAGGTCCGGTGCCTGGCCGGTCAGCAGCGCGCGCAATGTTTCCCAGATCGCATCCGCCGATGGCGGGCAGCCCGGCAGGAAATGATCGATCCGGACGATGTCGTGCGCCGGGTAGACGCGATCCAGCAGAAGGGGCAATTCGGGATCGTCGGGGATATGGCCGCCGCATGTGACGGTCGGGCCGTTCTGGTATGCTTCCTCGAGACAGGCGCGCAGGGTGACGACGTTGCGCATGGCCGGCACGCCGCCGTACAGGGCGCAGGCCCCCACTGAAACCAGGGTCCGGCAATGGGTACGGAATTGCCGCAGCACGTGGACATTGTGCGTGTTCGAGCATCCGCCCTCGATAAATCCGATATCGACGGGGCGATCGAACCGTTTCTTGTCGTCGAACGGAGAGCGGTCCAGTTCGACGAGATCGGCCAGGTCGAGCAGCCGTTCGTCGATATCCAGCAGGGACATGTGGCAGCCGAAACAGCCGGTCAGCGAACAGGTGGCGAGGCGCGGCCGGGTCATGTCGCCCTCCAGCGGATCACGACGGCGGCGCCTTGCGGCGCGCCTCGATATCGGTTCCGATCGGCGTCTTGTCGAAGCGGCGCTGCCCGTTCGGAATCCGATAGCCGTCACGCCGGATGACGATGCAGGCCACCGGACAGACATGGGCCGCCTTGTCGATCGCCGCCATCTGGGTTGCGCCCAGTCCGCCCCATCCATCCACATGCAGATGCATGGCGATGCCGCGCCCCTCGTAGCTGAAGACAGACTTGCCGTCCGGCATGCGGGAGGCCTCGATGCAGCGCGAGCACGCGATGCAGCGTTCGCGGTCCAGGAAAATATCCGGATGGCTGGCATCGATCTCGTGGCGCGGCCAGAAAAACGGATAGACCGGCGCCGTCATGCCCAGCCGGTAGCCCAGGGCCTGGAGTTCGCAATCGCCGCTGGCCACGCAGTACGGGCAGGGGTGATTGCCTTCGACGAACATCATCTCGATCAGGGCCAGGCGATCGGCATTCAGTTGCGGCGTGTCGTTCTCGACGACCATGCCGTCGCGCACCGGGGTTACGCAGGCGGCGGCCTGGTGTCCGTCGATGCGGCAGGTGCAGACGCGGCAATTCCCGGCCGGGCGCAGATCGGGATGATAGCACAGGCGCGGAATATAAAGCCCCGCCGCATCACATGCCGCGATCAGACTCTGGCCTTCCTGCGTCTGGACGGTAATCCCGTCGATGGTGAATTGCAGTGTCCCAAGCGGCATTTCAGAACAACTCCTCGACAGGGTGCCGACCTTGCAGGGCGGCGCTTTCCCGCTGGGCGGCGACCAGGTCGATCTTCGAGACGAAATCCGCGGCGTGCAATCGCGCCTCATAGCGTTCGGGAAAATCGCGCATCGTGCTCAGGATCGGATTGGGCGCGGTCTGGCCCAGTCCGCATCGGCTGGTGCGCGCCACGGTGCCCGCCAGGGATTCCAGCGCCCCGATGTCGCGCAAGGTGGCGCGTCCGGCGGCGACATGCGCCATCTGGTCGCGCAGCAGCGCGGTGCCGACGCGGCACGGCGTGCACCAGCCGCAGGATTCGTCGGCGAAGAATTCAGCAAATTGCAGAACGATGTCCAGCACGTCGCGATCCGGCCCGAAGATCATGATCGACCCGCCGGTCGACAGGTCCTCATAGGCCAGGCGCCTGCCGAAATCCTTCGGCGCGACCGATCGGCCCGACGGGCCGCCGACCTGCACGAACCCCGCGTCCGGCGCACCGGCCAGATCGAGCAGGCCGTTCAGCGTGATGCCGAACGGAACCTCGTACAGGCCGGGATGCGGACAATCGCCGGACAGGCTCATCAATTTCGTGCCCGTGGATTCGCGGGTGCCCAGGGCGGCGAAGGTTTCCGGCCCGTTCTCCATGATTCGGGCGACGCAGGCCAGGGTCTCGACATTGTTCACGGCGGTCGGCCGGTCGCGATATCCATGTTCGGTCGGGAAAGGGGGACGGTCGCGCGGCGCGCCGCGCTTGCCTTCCAACGATTCGATCAGCGCCGATTCCTCGCCGCAGATATAGGCCCCGGCACCGGACTGGATGCGGATCTCGAAGCCGAACGCATCATGCCCGCAGATCGCGCCGCCCAGCAGCCCCAGCCGGCGGCGCGCGGCCAGGACATCGTGCAGGGCCGGCAGCATCCAGGCATATTCCGCCCGCAGATACATCACCCCGGATGGTGCCCCCAGCGCATAGCCGGCGATGGTCATGCCGTCGAAGACAAGGTCGGCGAAATCCGACAAAAGCACCCGGTCCTTGAATGTCCCCGGCTCGCCTTCGTCGGCATTGCAGATGATGTGGCGCTCGCCGTCCGGACCGTTACGGCAAAGGCGCCATTTCAGCGCGGTCGGGAAGCCTGCGCCGCCCCTGCCGCGCAGGCGTGCTGCGGCGATCCGCGCGACCACCTGTTCCGGGGGCAGCAGCAGGGCGGCGCGAATCCCGTCGCCGCGGCGGGCGGCGCGCGACAGCAATGGTCCGGCCTGGATCACGTTGGGATGGACGCGCGCATGGGGCAGGGGGACGCGGTTACCCGGCGACGGGATGCCCGTGGAGGCGTCGATCGCGGCCCGCAGCGCGGCCAGGATCGCCGGGACGACCTCCGGGGTCAGCGCGGTGACGACCACGTCGTCGACCAGGGCCGCGGGCTCCTGATCGGCCATGCCGATATCGCTGGTCCAGTTCAGGGTGACGAGGCCGTCGGGCGACGTCTCGCCCATGGCGATGCCCAGCGCCTGGCAGAAGGCGTGGGCGACGGCATCGGCGCCGTGAATGCGCGAAATCGGGGTGCGGGACAGGCGGATCTGAAACCGGCCGGCCGGGACGCGGCTGAAGAATGCATAGAAGGACAACGCATCGATCACGTCACCCACATGCATGCCCAACCCCGCAGCGATCGCGGATGCACTGGCATCGCTGACATGGCCGTATCTGGTTTGGACCGCGCGCAGCACGTCCATCAGGCGGCCGCGATCGGCCCCGACCAGGGCGATCTGTTCGTCAAGGAAAGCGTCGCCCGTGCTGGCCATGAGCAGGTCTTCCTCCCGAGGATCAGTCCGGGATCGGCCCTTCGGGACACTAGCGCGCCGTGGCCGGCGGCGGATGCGTCCTTCACGGAATCTTTTTTGCGGGATGGCCGGTCGCTGCGGCGTTATGGGCCGGCTGGCAGGGCAGTCCGCTCGTCTCTGCCCGGTTTATTTTCTCTATCTTCTCTATCTTCTTTATCTTTGCCGGAGTGGTGTCGGGATGGGGCCCCTGGAACGCTTTGTCGGCTCGGCGTCGATCGCCTATTTCAGCATGGAAATCGCGCTGGATCCGGCAATCCCGACCTATAGCGGGGGCCTTGGCATTCTGGCGGGCGACGCGGCGCGGTCGGCGGCCGATCTCGATCTGCCCATGGTGTTCGTGACCCTTGCCTGCCGCCAGGGCTATCTTCACCAGGAAATCGACGCCAGGGGCGTCCAGCACGATCATCCCGAACCATGGGATCTCTCCGCCGTGGCCCGGCCGCTGTCGGCGATGGTCGCCGTCTTCATCGAAGGCCGCGCGGTCTGGATCCGGCCCTGGCTCCATGTCCTGAAACGGGCGGGCGGGGCGATTCCGGTCTTGCTCCTCGACACGCACCTTACCGAAAATGACCGCCGCGACCGGGACGTCGCGGATCGCCTCTATGGCGGAAACGAAGCGCACCGGCTGGCGCAGGAGATCGTTCTGGGTATCGGCGGCGAGAAGGTCCTGCGTGCGCTCGGCTTCTCCATCGCGACCTATCATCTCAACGAGGGGCATGGCGCCCTGTTGCCGCTCGCGCTGTTGCGGCAGCATCCGCGACCGCCCAGCCATGTCTCGACGGATATGTTTCCGTATGACCGGGAGCGTGTGCTGGAACGCTGCGTCTTTACCACCCATACGCCGGTCGAGGCAGGGCACGACCGGTTCGGGTACGAACTGGTCGGTCGCATCCTGGGGCGTTATATCGACCTGCCGATGCTGCAGCAACTGGCCGGCGCCGGCTCGCTGAACATGACGCAACTGGCCGTCAATCTGTGCGGCTACATCAATGGCGTCGCCGAGCGTCATGGCGAAACGACGCAGAAATTGTTCCCCGGCTATGTGATCCGTTCGATTACGAACGGCGTCCATCCGGAAACCTGGGTGCATCCGGCCTTCGCGCGACTTTACGACCGGATATGCCCGCGCTGGCGTCACGAGCCGGAATTCCTGGCCTATGCGGATATCCTGCCGCCCACGGACTGGTTCGCGGCACATGAGGCGGCCAAGTCGGATCTTCTGGCCGCGATTCAGCGGGCGACGGGGCAGGCCCTGGATCCGTCGGTCCTGATCGTCGGCTGCGCCAGGCGCATGACGGCCTATAAACGGGCGGACCTGATCTTGGAAAACCTTCCGCGCCTGATGGAACTCGCCGGGGAATACCCAATCCAGATCGTGTTCGCGGGCAAGGCGCATCCACGCGACGGAGACGGCAAACGGATGATCGCGCGCATTGCGGACGCCGCGCGCCGCGCAACGGGGCGCGTGCCGATCGTCTTCCTGCCCGACTACGGCTTCGCGCAGGCGAGGATGCTGGTTGCGGGTGCCGATCTTTGGCTGAATACGCCACTGCCGCCCATGGAGGCATCGGGGACCAGCGGCATGAAGGCGGCCCTCAACGGCGTGCCCAGCCTCAGCGTCCTGGACGGCTGGTGGATCGAAGGCTGCATGGAAGGCGTGACGGGCTGGGCGATCGGCACGCCGGACATGCCGGCCGAGGCGCATGGCGCCGCCCTGCTGGACAAGCTGCAGCAGGTGATCCTGCCGCTGTTCTACAAGGACCGCGGTGGATGGGCCCGGGTGATGGCCGGCGCGGTGTCGAAATGCGGCTCGGTCTTTACCAGCCATCGGATGATGCGGCGTTACATGAGCGAGGCTTATCGCGGCCACCTCGTCTGGCGGCCGCGATAAGGGGACCGTCAAGGGAACGCGGGGCGGGATGTCCGCCCTGGCACCCGCGGCGATGCGGCAGGCATCCATAACCCCACTCTCCTGAGAGTTGAGGTCTCCGGAAATTCCGGCGCGGTTTATCTTTTAAGTTTTTCGTCCCCCAGACGGGGACGTGGAAATACGGATGTCATTCCGCGATAACGGCTTCATGGTTTGCGTGGGCGACATCCCTGGCCTGTCTGCGCAAAGAGATGATTTGGACCGTCAAACCAATAACGAGGCAGATGAGCAGGCCAGATTGCGTGCCGACAAGAAGCGGCGCGTGCGGGTCGGTCACCAGGGGGTGGCCGTCGGGAACGCGGCGCAAGGTTTCGGTTGCGGCGGGCAGCATCAGCAGAAATACCGTCATGGTGAGAAAGATCGCTTCAAGATA